>NZ_FQXO01000067.1 GCF_900129995.1 Caloranaerobacter azorensis DSM 13643
AAGGAGTGGTACCTATGTGCAGAAAGTTTACTTTTGGATTAGTCAAAGGCAGGGATATGCTGGAGGTACTAAATTCTGCTAATATATATGAAAACATATCCGGATTAGATTATTTGTTTTGGCAGTATAATAATAACTGCAATTCTAAAATCAAGAATGAAATAGAATACTGCTTTAAGACATATGCAGCAGACTATATTATAAGATTTGGGAAAAAGTATAAGAATAAAACATTGGCAGAAATTGACTTTGAAGATTCATACTATGTTGAAAATTTTCTGCACAAAAAAGCAGAAGAAATTAATATAAGAAAAATTGTTGACTATTACCTAAAATACGGCAGATTGGATAGAGGAAACTTATATAATAAACATGAGATAATGCAGTATAAAAAACTATATGTTTTAACTAATGAAATAAATAAACAAAATTCTCATGAAATAGCAATTGCACTGTATTCACTCTATAAGCAGAAATTTGGAGTTAATTTATTTGAAAAATGTCCAAACTGCAGAAATGCTGTGAATAAAAGGTGGCAGGGTATAATAAAAAGGGATAATAAAAATAACATGTATATAGAGTGTAAAAATTGCGGGTTTAATATAGGAATTATAACTTTTATAGAAAAACAAATGCATCTAGAAAGAAAAGAAGCAGTATACAAATTGGCTCAAGAATTGAAAATAGATTTAAATTCGATAGCACAAGATAAATTAAATTGTGTAGAGATTCCTAATAAAATGTGCAGTTATAATAATGCACTAATTCTTCAAAAGAAGGAACTAAAAGAGATTTCGTTAAAGGAGTTTGGTTTAGAAGACTGCAATTATTTTACTTCATTTTTCAAAAGGGAAAATTTAGAAAAAAGAGACATAGAAGAATTTAATATAAAGTATGCAGGCAAAAATTCTAAAAATTATTTAAAACGCAGAGTATGTTTTCCTGTAAAAGATGAAAATGGCAGGGTTGTAGGGATGATATGCAAAAACGCTATTACAAAAAAAGTACATTATTACGAACAAATTAAAAAATTGCAACTCAGTGAAGAATTAAGTTATGAAGATAAACAGAAAATTATTGATCAAAAAGTACCATATGTAGAGTATGTTACAAATGAAGGTTTTGATAAATCTTTTGCATTATATAATTTAGATAAGGCTGTTAAATCAGTTGAAAATGAGTTATTTATTTGTAAAATGCCTGACGATGTAATCAGATTGGCAAATGAATTAGGTAAGTCCAATGTAGTTGGGATTATGCAAGAGGAAATTAGTAAGGGGCAGTTATATTTACTGTATAAACATTTTAAAGATTTAAGAGGAAAAATGAAGATATATTTATGTTATAAGGAAAATTCAGAGGAAGAAATTAAGCGATTAATGAATAATGCAAGAAAACTGCAAGAATTAGGATTTAAAAAAATATATAAAATGATGCTTGTAGAAACTTCTATTTTTGCTGTATTAGAATTTGCTTATTTAAGGTCAAAAAAAATTGAGATTGAATGCGAAAAAAAAGAACTGGTGGTAGAAGATTTAGATTTAGGGGAAATTAAAAGCATTGAAAGTAAAAATTATTATATTGAAGAAGAACCTGATTTTCATGAATGGTTAATTCCAAAATAAAAAACTAATTGTATATATGCAAATAAGGAGACAAGTGCTATTAATAAAGCCTGTCTCCTTGATAATTGAGGGCAGTTATAAAAATTTTTCTATTACATCTTGTTTTTCTTTTTCGTTCGGAATAGTATAAATTTGACTAGTAACAACTGCTGAATTATGTCCTGCTAAAGCGGCCACGGTTGATAAATCAGCCCCATTTTTTATAAGTGTACGGCAGAAATAGTGACGATAGGTATGAATACTGTAATTAGAATCTAATTGCAATTTTTCATGGTATTTTTTAATGATACGATAAATTCCATTTGTAGTAAATTTATCTTTTCTTTCGCTAATTAAGAGGTAAGGGCTATTGATTTTTCTTTTCTTTCTAATTTTAATCCAATTCATAATGGCTTTTCTTACATCTTTATGAAGAGGAATAGATCTATATTTATTACCTTTACCTATCACTTCTAACGTTCCTTGTCTGATATCACCATTCTCATTAAAATTCATCTTAATATCATCCAATTTTAAATTAACTAATTCAGATGCTCTAAGACCACATTTTGAAAGCAGTTCAAATATACAGATATGCAGTTCATTTCCTTCTCTATAATACAATCTTCTTAATGCTCTATATGTTTTTTCATCAAAACTCTTAGGCTCTTTAATTCTGGCATCCTTTAATTTTTTTATATTTACAGTTATATCTTTATCAATAATACCTTCTATTTTCAACCAACTAAAATAACTTTTTAAACTTGCGATTCGAATATTTATAGATGATACGCTAAGATTTAATATAGTTTGACAGTAACTCCTATAATCTAAAATATCAATAGGAGTAATTACTGCAGGATTAAATTCTTCAATTTCCATATCATTAAAATATTCTATAAATAGAATCACATTATCTAAATAAGTTTTAATAGTTTTTTCAGAACGATCATTTGCTAATAAATACTCTTTAAATTCCTTTAGATAATATTTGTCTATATATTTATCCCTTTTTATCATCGATAACACTCCTTCATATTATTTGCTACAACAATATAAAAAATGAAAAAGTAACATTTCAAGTTTTTTATGTTCAATATATAGAATATGCAGAAAAATAATGCCAAAAGGTTAGGCTGCTAATTTTTTGTTAGATAATAAGACTTTTCAGTATAAAAACCATTTAAAATTTAATGAAATTATTAATATAATTGTAGTTATGTTGAAAAGTTGTATGGAAAATAAGGGAAAAGTATTTTATAATAAAAATGTAAAATTTTGCATTATATATTTTGATAACAGGGGATATTGAATGTTTGTTTCCAAATTATATATAAAGAATTTTAGAAGTATTGAAAAATTAAAAATTTCATTTAGACCAGGGAAAAATGTACTAGTTGGGAAGAATAATGCAGGTAAAAGTAATATAGTTAAAGCATTAAACTTGATTTTAGGTGAAAAAAGCCCTATATATTCAAGAAAAATAAGCGAAAAAGATTTTTTTTCATATTTAAAAGATGGAGAAGAGGTAAGTAAAAAGGCATTTTTTGTAGCAGTAAAATTAGAAGGAAAAGATATAAACAAAACAATATTTGAAAAAATTAACGGATTAAGGTTAGCAACTTTAGAAGGAACAAATTTATTAGAATCTTTTTTTGAAAATAGTGATAGAACAAATTGTGAACTACTCATGAACAATTTTCAAGGAAAATACTATAGAGATACAGAGCAGTTATTTAATATGTTTAGTAATGCAGATGAATTATATATCTATTTTTGTGCTGTTAAAGATCATGAACGTAAGTATGATATGGATTGCTACCAAGACGGATATTCAATGACTTATAGTATATTATTTAAATATAATAGTAATTATTATCGATGTTCAAAATTTCCTAATGATTTAAGAGATTCCCTAATAACTAGTGCAATTTTACCAGCAGTTAGAAATATTAGTAATGAGTTAAAAGTTAATAGTTGGAGTTGGTATGGAAAATTAATTAAACATATTTGGGAACAATCTGATTTTGTCAAAAAAAGAGAAATAAATACAAAACTTAGTGAAATTAAAAAAATAACTGACAGTATTTTTAATGATGCTATTTCAGATATTCAAGAAAAAATTAAGAAAGCGATATATCATAATAATATTTCTTTTCAATTATTAGAAAATACTAAAGATGATATTTATAAAGGAATAGAAATTTTTGTTGATGATGGAGTTTTAGGATTATTAAAAGATAAAGGGACTGGTATACAAAGTGCATTAATAATATCTTTGTTTTCATATTATTGTAGTAAATTTCATAAAAATTCATCACTTTTAGCAGTAGAGGAACCAGAAATTTATTTACATCCTCAAGCAAGGAGAGTTTTATCAAATAAGTTTGATGAGTTTATAAATCTTAACCATGTTAACGGTAATCAAGTTATAATAACAACTCATTCCAGTGAATTTATAAGAAATACTAATTTAGAAAATATTATTGTTGTGAGAAAAATTGATGGAAGAACTATAACAAAAAGTATTACATTCCATTCTGAAAAAAATAAAGATTTAATAAAAATTCAAAATATTATATCTACTAAAAATGCTGAAATATTTTTTGCAGATAAAGTTATATTAGTAGAAGGTGGAGAAGAATATATTATACCTTTAATTGCAGACAAACACTTTGGAGAGATTGGTTTTTTAGATAATAATAATATTACAGTTGCAAAAGTTGGAGGCAAATATTTTTTTAGACCGTATTTACAATTAATTTCTGCTTTAGGAATTGAATACTATGTGATTGCTGATTTTGACATTTTATATGATGGATTAGAGCATTTAAAAGAATTTATTGATTGTGTAACTGAGTTAGAAATTAATGAAATTAAAAGTGAATTATTTAAAATTGTTTCACCTGATAACCCGTGGAAAAGAAGCAAGAAAATAAAAGAAGAACTAAAGAAATATGATGCAAAGGAATTTTGCAACTTAATAGAAAATATGTGTAACAATGGAGAGTATAATGAACAATTACGTGAGTTATGGAACAATATTAAGCCCAAATTTAAAAAGAAAGTTGATTATGAGACTTTGCAGCAACACGAAAACTTACAGAAAAAAGTTTATAATTTTATAAATAAGTTAAAAGAAAATAATATTTATATATTAAAAAAAGGGGAATTAGAGGATTATATAACATCTTGTGGTTGGAAAGTAATAAAAGAATCTGGATTTACAGACCAAAAAGAATTAAGGATAATGAAATTAACAGAAAAGATAAGTACAGGAGATATTGAATTGGAAGATGTTTTAGATGTAAAAGAGTATTTAGAAGTGATTCAAAAAATAAAAAATACAGTAGAATGAAAATACTTGAAAACAATAAAAATACCTATATATAATTTTATAAACAAATTACAAAAATATTAGTAAAAAATAGTATTATTATAAATAAAACAAAATTAAAATTTAAATATTTATTTGTTTTAAAAAAATATAATTATTTAGAAGGTTTAATACACAGCATTGGTTTTGTGTAGAAAAATGACAGAGTATAATTTATTTACTTTTTAATTAAAAAGGGGGCAAATTAATGAAAATAGATTTTCATTTTTACACTATTTATGTTCTTTGTAGATTAGCAGGTATAAAACATGAGTATAGCAAAAAAATAGCATATGCTTCCCAACATACAGATGATGCTAAATATGATCATGAACTTGAGTTTATAAGTGGGGGAAGATTTCAGCAGCAAATGTCAGCACATAAATTTCTTGATTTAGGTGTATTTAGTAAGAAAACAGGATATGATATATTTTTGCCATTTCATTTTTTACCGGGTATCGAAGGTAAAGATTTTTATGAAAAATTGCTTTGTAGAGCAAATAGTAGAACTGCAAAAGAAATGCTTAAAGATACACTTAATACTTTAAACAAGCCTTATGGTATTCATAGACTTGGAATAGCCCTTCATGTTTATGCAGATACGTGGTCACATCAAAATTTCCATGGATTATATAAATTTCATAATAAAGTAGATGACATAGAATTAGAAAATAAAGAACAATCAGAGTTTCAAGAAATTGAAGTTGAGTTAAAATCTACATTTTTACCTGCAATAGGACATGCACAGGCATTCATATTCCCAGATGAACCATATTTAATTTGGAAATATAAAGGTAGGAATAACAAGGAGTATTTTAGAATAGATAATCAGAAAAGAACTATGGATGCAGCATATAATATTTACAGTTTTTTAATTAATGATGTTAAAGATAAAAAATCTGATTTATTTGATAAAGAATCTAAGGGTTGGGATGAAATAAAAGATAAACTTAGAGAAGTTCTTTTTGTAAATAAGCCAATTGAGCAAAGAGAAGAACTGTGGAAGCAAAAAATTAAAGATGGATTTTTTGGTTTTAAAGTGGATATAGAATATGATGATAGAGAATGGTTTAAACAGGCTGTAGAAGTTATTGATAAAGATAGACGAATATATGATAAAAAAGAAGTTTTTCATATATCTGATTGGAAATATTTTCATGATGCTTTAACAATACATAAATTTTATATTAAGAATGAATTGCTGCCTAAATATGGAATTATAACATAGAATATTAAACACAAAGCAATTATGAATTTCAAAGACATTTATTAGACTATGGAATTGGAAAACCATATTGCAATGGTAAATGGGTTAAGAAAGTAGATAAAATTGATAAATCACACTCTGATGGATATTATTCTGTTGGAGATTTTATAAAGAGAATAGAAGGTTTAGTCGAAATAGAGCCGGTGGGACTTCCAAGATGTAAACACGAATGGAGTTAAAAAAATAATACAGAGGAAATCAAGGGGAAATAGTATATTAAGGAAAATGGAATAATGGGGAATATAATGGAAAAGGTCAAGAATATAATAAATTTTGGGAAGTTGTAAATAGAGCAATTTATGAAAATGACTATTTAATAAAAAGTTTTAGATATTAGGAAAAAACCTGAGCAGAAATTATTTTTGCTCAGGTTTTTTTGCAGTAATATATAATCTTGCAATATATGTATACAGTATTTATTAATAATTTTATGGAAAAAGTAAAGTAATTATTAAGAGATTTTAGAAAAATTCAAAAGTAATTTGGTAATACTTGACAAGCAAATATATGTTTGGTACTATATATTGTGTATATGGTACAAGCAATACATATATATTGTAACAACAGAATGATTTAACAAAATCTTCAAATTTAAGACATATTGTATTTAATATATTACTTAAATAATAGCCTTTAAAAATATAATAAAGATGTAAAGGGGTTGTTTTATGGCTTCTATACAAAAACAATTTGAAAAATTCCATGATGAAATTAAACTTAAAAGATTTGATGAAAATGCGACATTAAGAGAAAAACGAGATATTATTACAAACAGAATAAAAGAAGGATTAAAAAAGAAATTTCAAAATGGAGAAGAAGGTGTACCAAATGTGGAATTTATTGACCAAGGAAGTTATGCAGTTGATTTAGGAATTAATCCTGATGATGGTAATTATGATATTGATGAAGGAGCAATATTTGATTTATATATTGAGGATTATGAAGATCCTACAGAAATAAAAAAATGGATTAGAGACATTATGGATGGACATACTGTTATACCACCTATAATTAAAAATCCATGTGTAACAATAACATATTCTCAAAATAATGAACCAATTTATCATGTTGATATACCAGTATATGCAAAATCAAAATATGATAGTAAATTATATCTTGCGTGGGGCAAAGAGCATTCTAATGATGATAATAAATATTGGGAACCAGCAGATCCTATTGGATTAAACGAATATATTAATAATAGATTTACTGGTGATGATAAAAAACAGTTTAAACGAATAGTTCGGTATATGAAAAAATGGAAAGATATATGTTTTAAGTCTAGTGGGAATGCCAGACCACCTAGTATTGGCATAACTATTGCAGCAGTAGAAATGTTTATGCCATATACTGAGTATAATCAACTGTCAGGGAAATTAGAATATGTTGATTTAATAGCACTAAAGAATTTTGTATGGAAACTAAAAAACAGTTTTATTAGTGAGTGGGATTCTGATAGAGAAGAATACCTATATACAATATATCTTAGATTACCTGTTACACCGTATAAAAATATTTTTAGCAAAATGTCGAAACTTCAAATGACAGATTTTTATTATAAGTTGGGTGACTTATACGATGCTTTACAAAAGGCTGAGGAAGATTGTGATCCGCATACAGCATGTAAACTTCTAGCGAATTATTTTGGAAATAAGTTTCCAATTCCAGAACCGAAGGAGAGTAGATACCAAGTGAATAGATCAAATGCTCCCTCATCTAGTTCTGCATAAAGGAATGATATAAAAATGAAAGAAAAACTTAAAGAATTGTTAAGAGAAAAAGAATATCTTAGTGAAATAACAGAAGATATTGAAGAAGGTAGTTTTAAACTTATATTCAAACTGAGAAATAATTATGAGATACCTTTAGTAATAACTTTTGACGATTTTTTTCCTGCTCGATTACCAAAGATACGAATTGATGATACTCGATTGCATATACCAAATAAACCTCATATTTTGAAAAATGGAACTATATGTTATTTAGACCAAGAAGGTATTATTTGGAATAATAATCCTAGCATAGCATTGGATTTGGTTTTTGAACGGGTAGAAAACGTATTACTTGATAATAATGAATTGGTTGAATACCACAGGGAATTCAACTATTATTTTGCTACTTTGAATAAGTTAGAATATGCTGTATCATTATACGCATCTGGTAGTGATATTGAAGAAATAACCGTCTTTACAAAAAGAGATCATCCATTTGCTTTTTTGAAAAGTGATCAAGAGTCAATAAAGACATTGGAAAATTTATTGGAGAGAAAAATAACAGGACAATTACATTATAAAGCATTGTTTATACCGTTAGATGAGCCATATAACGGTCCTGTTCCTCAACAAAATGAATTTTGGAGTGCAAAAGAAATTGAAAGTTTAATAAAAAATCATGTTACTCCAGAGAAACTTAAAAAGGTGGAAGCATTTTCGATTAATAAAAAGAACTATTATTATTTACTAGAGATTCCTTTATTAACAGGAAAAAAAGTAACAATAGGATTATGGTATAAAAAAGTTCAAAGTTATAGTAAGAGATCTAATCCAATTATACAGTCTGATTTACAAGAAAAATTTGAAATATATCCAATATATATTTATAGATATGATGATTGTTCTTTAATAGAGAGAGGGGGTGGAATAAAGAGTGGTTGTAATGTATTGATTGTTGGGTGTGGGTCAGTAGGAAGTGATATACTTTTTTTATTAGCACGGTCTGGTTTGAAAAACTTTACTATTGTCGATTATGATAAATTGGATATAGTAAACTCATATAGACATTTTTTAGGAATGAACAAGGCAATCGAGAATAAGAAAAAGGTTATGCTCTTAAAAGAGGAAATTCAAAAAAGATATCCAAGTATAAGAATTCAAGCATATGATAAAGATATATTATTACTTATTAAGGATGAAATTATCAATTTAAGAGATTATGACTTAGCAATATTTGCAATTGGTGATCCTAATATTGAAAGATGGCTTAATAAATTAGTTTTAGAAACAGAAACTCCTGCAATTTTTACATGGGTGGAAGCATATGGTCTAGGGGGTCATGCTCTATTAGTTAATAATGGAGATAGAGGTTGCTATGAGTGCCTAATTGATGAAAAATTAAATAATTATGCTTCATTTGCAGGAAGAAGTGATAAACCATATACCAAGAATATCAATGGATGTTCTGGAACTTTTACTCCTTATGGTGGACTTGATTCTATGGAAACTGCTCTACTTGCTTCAAGATTAGCATTAAGAGTAATTAATAATCAAGTGATAGGTAATCCATTAGTTTCATGGAAGGGAAATTCAAAAGAATTCGAAGCAAATGGGTATGAAACTTCTCCTAGATATGAACAAAGTTTAGATTATCTGCAAAGAGATAGTTTCGATTATATTAATTTTGATTGTAAATATTGTTATAAAGGAAGAAATGAAGATGATAATTGATATAGGTAACAGGAAAATAAAAATAAATAATAACATATTGGTTGAAATTTATCATAGTAGACAACTAAACCAAAGAGATTGTGAAGCAGGTGGGATGTTAATAGGATCAATTATTAGAGATTCAAATGATATCATTATAGAAGATTTAACAATGCCTATAAAAGGAGATATTAATTCAAGAACAAGATATGTCCGTAGTGAAAAACATAATAAGTTATTAGAACAAAAATGGATAGATAGTCAATATACTAAGATGTACTTTGGAGAGTGGCATACACATCCCCAAGATATCCCATTTGTTTCTTTACAAGATATTAGGAATTGGATGAATTTAATGAAGGAATCAAAAACTGAAACCAATTTATTAGTGTTCCTTATAGCGGGAAATACAGTTTATAAAGTATGGATAGGCAATCGTATTAAAAAATCAATTCATCAAATATATGAAGGTGATTATAGTGATTTTACAATTAGTTGAAAAAATAATGCAGTTTATTCAACAAGATAAATCTGGCGGTATGATTTTATTATTTATTCTAATAGTTATAGCCGTAATTTTGGGACTTACATCAATTATGGCATATAAAAACAGTAAATTGCTGCAAAGATTATTAAACTATATTCCTTTTATTCAAAAAGAATATGTGATGATTGCTAATTTTTCAAAGAAAGACGGTAGGATCAATGAGGTCATAAATAACTATTTAGAATCAGGATGTAAAGTATTTAAGTTAGAGTCTTACAAAGAATTTGCTGATGATGGAACAATTAGTAAACTGAATTTAGAAAAGTTAGTACAGAAGCAGAAGAAAACTATTAGAAATGCTAAAAAAATAATGAAAAATAAAAATTCTTTAATATATATTGGGTTTCCACATGTCCCTTTAGGATTCTTAGATGGTGTTAATTTTACTGATATTGATGATCCAATATTATATGAATATCAAGGAATGGATTCAGAGTGTTTAGGAAAGGGTTTTTTTGAATTAAAACGTATTTATAATTCATCACTCAATTTAGTGGATAATATTGATCAAACTGAAATAATAAATAATGAAGTGGCACTAAAGATTGAACAATCCTTTAGAATCAATGATAATGAGATTAGGAAAGTTGTAAATGTATCTTCAATTATATCTTTTGGTCCTCAGAATATTGGAAGATGGAAAATAACAAATTATGCTCAAATAGATATATATCAGAAAGAGTTTGATAAAGTAATTACTCAATTAAAGAATAAAGGAGTCGACAGAATTCATTTATTTGCGATAACACCTGTTTCTTTGAGTTTCAGTTTAGGAAGAATGGTAAAACATTATCATCCTGAAATCATTGTTTATAATTATAATAATGGTAAATTCGATTGGGGTATAAATTTAAGAAATCAAAAAGTGGTTTTTTTTAGTTAATATTATATTTAAGTATATAATGTATGAGTAATAACTAATTGGTTTCAGGCTAATAGAAGTATATAATTAATTATTGAATAAGAGTGAAATTTAAATACATATAGTTTAACTAAACCTTTGAAAAATTTAAAAACATATTAGAAGAAATGACTAAGGAAATTGCTGATAAAGTATATAGATTAATAGATAGAATACTTGAATATGATTCAACGATTGAAATTACGATAGGCAATCATATTTTCTTTGATTGTACAAAAATAGATATTATACTTATAAAATTAGAAATTTTATAGATAAAAATTTAACAGTTTTGAAAGCAACTTATTTGTTTATATTTGTTTATAAAAAAACTGTCATATGTAATTCACATGTAATGTGGATGTTACTCTTACACCTAATTGAAAAATCAATAAATAAGTAAAATGGGGTTATTTTCAACAGATTTACATGAAATGAATAGGCAATAGAAATTAAATTTTTACAACCTAATGGTTATAATTTAAATATTCAATAAGTTATTAAAATAAAAATAGAATATATCAATATAATTGCAATTTTGTATTTGTTATGGTTGCAGATGGAAATATTTTATAGTCATATTCATTGGAGGGTAAATCATATAGAAGTCATGCATAAGAAACAATTGATTGTTTTAAATTTATGGAGGCGATAGAGTGTTAGACAATAGTCTTAAAAAAGAGATTCATTTGTTAATTGTTAATACAATAAAAGAACTAGTAGTTTCATTTAATAAATCTTTAAAAGATGCAGAAAATATTGTAAAAAAGACAAAAATGGAAGAATATATTTTAAAACACCCTATTACGCTTCGTGATTCTGCTTATGATTGGGCAGTTAAATTGCTAACTGAAATAGGAGATATCGAAACGTTAGAAAAATATTTGAAATAGATTAAAAGATTTAAAAACAAGAATTTTTAAAGATTATAATCATGTAATTTTACTATATTAAATATGAAAGAATGGTATGAAGATTACTACTTTGCAGGGGGTTAAAAAAGAAGGATGTAGATGGTGTAAGGTTTTGTATATCTAAAGTTAAAAAAACGATGAATTGAAAGCAGAAATTTGGATATAGATTCATACTTTTGTTTTGAAGGCTTTTTTGGGAAAATTAATGATTAAACTATAAAACACCTAGAGGTAACTAGTTATCTCTAGGTGTTTGTGTGCCGGGCATGCGTAACAACTAGGTGGTGAAAGTCCACTGTGGGGGTTGACCGT
>NZ_FQXO01000114.1 GCF_900129995.1 Caloranaerobacter azorensis DSM 13643
AAGGAGTGGTACCTATGTGCAGAAAGTTTACTTTTGGATTAGTCAAAGGCAGGGATATGCTGGAGGTACTAAATTCTGCTAATATATATGAAAACATATCCGGATTAGATTATTTGTTTTGGCAGTATAATAATAACTGCAATTCTAAAATCAAGAATGAAATAGAATACTGCTTTAAGACATATGCAGCAGACTATATTATAAGATTTGGGAAAAAGTATAAGAATAAAACATTGGCAGAAATTGACTTTGAAGATTCATACTATGTTGAAAATTTTCTGCACAAAAAAGCAGAAGAAATTAATATAAGAAAAATTGTTGACTATTACCTAAAATACGGCAGATTGGATAGAGGAAACTTATATAATAAACATGAGATAATGCAGTATAAAAAACTATATGTTTTAACTAATGAAATAAATAAACAAAATTCTCATGAAATAGCAATTGCACTGTATTCACTCTATAAGCAGAAATTTGGAGTTAATTTATTTGAAAAATGTCCAAACTGCAGAAATGCTGTGAATAAAAGGTGGCAGGGTATAATAAAAAGGGATAATAAAAATAACATGTATATAGAGTGTAAAAATTGCGGGTTTAATATAGGAATTATAACTTTTATAGAAAAACAAATGCATCTAGAAAGAAAAGAAGCAGTATACAAATTGGCTCAAGAATTGAAAATAGATTTAAATTCGATAGCACAAGATAAATTAAATTGTGTAGAGATTCCTAATAAAATGTGCAGTTATAATAATGCACTAATTCTTCAAAAGAAGGAACTAAAAGAGATTTCGTTAAAGGAGTTTGGTTTAGAAGACTGCAATTATTTTACTTCATTTTTCAAAAGGGAAAATTTAGAAAAAAGAGACATAGAAGAATTTAATATAAAGTATGCAGGCAAAAATTCTAAAAATTATTTAAAACGCAGAGTATGTTTTCCTGTAAAAGATGAAAATGGCAGGGTTGTAGGGATGATATGCAAAAACGCTATTACAAAAAAAGTACATTATTACGAACAAATTAAAAAATTGCAACTCAGTGAAGAATTAAGTTATGAAGATAAACAGAAAATTATTGATCAAAAAGTACCATATGTAGAGTATGTTACAAATGAAGGTTTTGATAAATCTTTTGCATTATATAATTTAGATAAGGCTGTTAAATCAGTTGAAAATGAGTTATTTATTTGTAAAATGCCTGACGATGTAATCAGATTGGCAAATGAATTAGGTAAGTCCAATGTAGTTGGGATTATGCAAGAGGAAATTAGTAAGGGGCAGTTATATTTACTGTATAAACATTTTAAAGATTTAAGAGGAAAAATGAAGATATATTTATGTTATAAGGAAAATTCAGAGGAAGAAATTAAGCGATTAATGAATAATGCAAGAAAACTGCAAGAATTAGGATTTAAAAAAATATATAAAATGATGCTTGTAGAAACTTCTATTTTTGCTGTATTAGAATTTGCTTATTTAAGGTCAAAAAAAATTGAGATTGAATGCGAAAAAAAAGAACTGGTGGTAGAAGATTTAGATTTAGGGGAAATTAAAAGCATTGAAAGTAAAAATTATTATATTGAAGAAGAACCTGATTTTCATGAATGGTTAATTCTAGAATAAAAAAACAATATAACTAATGAGGAAATTATTAACATATTGATTAAAGTTTATCATTATATAGTATGTGCTGTAAAATATGTATACTGTATATTGAGTTTGTTGTTGCTAATTTTAAATTATACAATTTACTTATATAAATAAATTTTTGTGAAATAAAGTAAAATATTATAATACTACTTATTATAAAATAGTTATAATAGTTACACTAGTTACTTATAACTAGTGTAACTATTATTTTTTTGTTAAATTATAACTTTTCTACAGCCATTTCTTTATCCTGTTCTGAAGGTACTGCATAAACTTTAGAAATTAATTGAGTTCCTGAGTGACCTGCAATATCTGCAACAACAGTTAGAGGGACACCCTCGTCAACCATTTTTTTAATAGCATAATGTCGAAGTTGGTGAGGAGAAATATGAATACCTAATCTTTTGCTGTATTTATCTATAATTTTCCAAATCGCTGATCTAGTGTAAGGTTTTTTTCTTTCTGATAATAGAAGATTGCTATAATTAGTTTTTATTTTTTTTCTTATTTTTAAATAATCTTGTATGGCATTTCTACAATCAGAATTTATAGGAACTTTTCTATACTTGCCATGTTTCCCATAGACCAACAAATAAGATCCTTTTTTACGAAGTACGATATTATCAATTTTTAAATTTATAATTTCTGAAATTCTAAGAGCATGTCTGAATAATTCAATCATTACAATATGATGTTTATAACCACTTCTATATATTTCTCTCCTTAATTTCCTGAATGTTTTCTCATTAATCCATTTAGGTTCTGGAACATTTTGAATTTTTACTTTCTTTATATTTTTTGATATATCATCTTTGATATAGTTGTATGAATAGAGGAAAGAAAAATAATTCTTTAGGCTCATGATTTTTAAATTTACTGTATTTGCTTTTGCATTTTTTATATTGATTAAATATGATTTAAAATCACGAAGATCTATTGTGGTAACAATTTCTGGATCAAATGGGTCTGAATTTGAATCATTAAACCATTCTATAAAACTAATGATATTATCAATATAAGTATTAATAGTTAATTCTGTCTTATCAAGATTTTCCATATATTTTTTAAACTCATCTAAGTAATACTTGTCGATATATAAGTCCCTTTTTTTCATATCTAATATACCTCCATATTTTTTTTGGAAGTATATAAATTTATTTAAATTAGTTTCAAGAAAAATTTAGTTTTATGTATATATAATTTAATAAAAATGTAGGCAAAAAAGTTTTGTTTCAAATTTTTTAGCGTTATTTTTCAATGTATAAATTTTACAATTACTAGATATCTATTTTGGAGGGAATAAAAATTTTTCGAAAGATAGCAAATTGGAAAAAGAATTGTAGTTATGTTGAAAAGTTATATTTAAAAGGGAAATAGGTAAAGATAACATAATTCAAAATACTTGGTAATTATTAGATTGAATTGGTAAATTTTACTTGACAGGATAATAAACGTTTGTTAGATTGTTATTGTTTAAGCAATATATCATAAATTCTATTTAGTCTAGAAAACATAGAGGAGGTTATAAAAATGAATAAAGATATTTTTGAAATTATTAACGAAAATCTTAGCAAAGCACAGAGGAATAGAAGAAGAATAACTCAAATGACAATTAAGGAATTGATAGAAAAAGTAGTAACTAGAGAAATAACCTTATTTGACTGGCATAGAAAAGTTGTTTGGGATAAAAAAATGCAAAGCAGATATGTATTTGATTTATTTTTGCACCCTATTTCAATAAATTTAAGGCCATTCATCATTATTTCGGATGGGGAAGACAATAAATTGGTTGATGGAAATAATAGACTTTCATCTTTATTGTATTATTTATATTCTTCTGAAGAAGTACAGGAGATGATAAAGAAAGTTTATACAGATATAGATACGGATAATATAAAATTACTAAATACTTACATGAAAGATATTGAACCTTTAGAGTTAAGTTTATCTGAGTCTGATTATAATTTTGAATTAAGTGATGAAGAAAAATCATTGATAGATAGTTTTAATGGCACTATGTTTTGTGATTTACCAGATAAATTAAAAAAATATATATTTAATTTTAATGTATTAATTAGTAAAGTAGACTGCTCTACAGAAGAATTATTAGAAAAAGGAAGAAACATATATTTAGAAGCGAATTCAGGAAAGTAAATATCTAATTTATTAAGTAATAAGAAAGTGCTATGTATTAACATGGCACTTTTTCAAAAGAAAATAAAGGTATATGTAAAAATAATGCAGAATATTATATGAGAATTAAAGATGATAGTTGAAAGGAGTAATGTATTTTATGCAAATAGAATATATTAGATTTGTTGTAGAGGAGGTTTTTTTAAGAAATAATTATTATAAATACGGATATATTTCAGACATTAAAGAATTTAAGGAAATAGATGATTATGCGAATCAAGTAATAGAATGGCTGAAAAATGGCAGCAAAAAGAGATGGATAGGAGCAATATATAAATATATTTATGAACAGCAGTTAGATTTTTTAGATTATAAAAATTATGAAGAACTAACTAATCAAGATAACGGAGTATATGTTATTGCAGATAATAAAGGAGATGTGTTATATATAGGTAAATCAGATAATAAAGATTTTGATTTGTTTTCTAGATTATTTGACCATTTAGTTCCTAAGCGTTCTGAAGAATATCCTAATGGACAGAAAAAAAATAATACTCCAGAAATATGGAATAATGATATAAAAACAGGAAAAAACTTAAAGATTTTTGTATGCTGTAATATCAATTTTGATCCTGAATTATTAGAAATATATTTGATTGCAAGATACAAACTAAAATATGGGCATACTCCTAAATATAATAAAGATAATGCAAAACCATTTAGTAAAAAGTTATTATTAAACAGTATTATTGATTATACAGACTTTTTAATGAGATTATAATTTTTTATGTTTTGTAAATTTTACGATTTAATTCATTGAAAGAACAAAAACTTATAGTAGTTTTTAGGATAAATGCAAACAGATTATCAATAAAGAGAAAATAGTAAAATTAGATTTTTAAAATTTTAAAAAATATTAGTAATATATTTTATTGGAGTTTTACAATTTTTTTAGACGGGATAAATATATTTATTGGATTATATTAAGCAATTTTATTTACTTCTAATATATTACTCTGTAATTTGATATATTTGATACTTTTGCGATAAAAAGTATTTAAATTTTATATTTTATGTGGGATGTTGTAAATTTAGTTTAAAGAAGAAAGAAGATATAAGAGAGTAAGAGATTTCCATATATAAATTTGGGTTTTCTTGTTTTTTTAGTTTTTTAGGGAAATTAAGGATTGGGTAGATTATAAAACACCTAGAGGTAATTAATTGTCTCTAGGTGTTTTACAATTTTAAAATTGTTTATTTTTTATATAAAGGTAAAAGAAATGGTTCTATTATTATTTTAAATTCCTTTTTAAAGATAATTATTATTCTAATGTAGCACGATAACCAAAATACGCCATCAATACATGCAATAGTATTCCTGCGAAAATATTTCTAAAAAAATAATGTTCTGCATAAGTGCTATTTGATAGTATATAAATGTAAATACCTGTAGGTACTAGCCATATCGAAAAATAAATCTTTTTGATTATTTTTTTTACTTTTTCAGTCATATAATCTTCTACAATAAACATTAAAAGATTAAATGCAATACAGTAAATAGCCAGACAGAAAAGGATAATTCTTAAATAATTGCCTATCATTTTTTAATTCCTCCTTATTGTTTTTCTAATTTTTATATAATCTTACAATTAAATTTCAAGTTAAATTTTTATTTTTTTATAAATAAATACTTGAAAA
>NZ_FQXO01000050.1 GCF_900129995.1 Caloranaerobacter azorensis DSM 13643
TTTATGAAAATGAAAGCGAATGCTTGAAAGAATTTAGTTAAAAAACTAGGCGAAAATTTTTGAGAAAATCCGTAGGTTTGACAGGATGTCAAACCAGCATCCTACGAGACAGGATGTCTTGATTAGGTGCATTAGGATTTTCTAAAAATTTAAGCCTTAAGTTTTTTCTAAATTCGTCCGCATGAGCGTTATTTTCATAAAATATTTTACTTTGTCAACAAATTCAATCCGGCCAGTTGGCCGGATTTTTACATACTAGGTGTTATTCTACGTATAATTTCTTTTACCTCATCTGCAAATTCACTCATACCTCTACCCCTATTTATTTCTTGGGCGATATCATCTATTCTCTCGAATAAATCAGGATCGGCAGTTACAGTTACATTTTTGATATCTTTATCAGTTTGTTTTACTCTTGTTACTATTTGTTTTTTCAAATCTGTAACAACTTTTCCTTCCAATTCTTTTTCAATATCGACTCCTACTAACGCAGTATTTCCAGTTATTACTACTGTAGCGTCATTTACACCTGGCAAATCTACAATACTATCCGCAATTTTTTCTGCTCTTGCAGACAAAGTTTTATCCGTCTTTTCTTTAACATCTTCTAAATCTTTTCTTTCGATTTCATTATCTATTATATTTCTATCTTCTTGTTTAGGACTTGGTAAATTCGGTTTTTCGGCTTTTCTACAGCCATAGGTAAATACTGTTATAAGCATAGTGAATATAACTAATGTAATTAATAATTTATTTTTTTTTAACATTTTGCCACCTCCTAAATATAGGATTTACATATTCAAAAATTTTAAACAAAAAAAGAACAAAATATTCAATCGCTATGTTTAAATAAAAAACTAAAACGGCAGAAAATTCAACCTCTAAAGAGGCAAAATTTTCTGCCGTAATCGCTATATAATCACTTTAATATGATACTCTTTCCCCATTAATCATATATATAATTCTCTCACAAATATTAGTAGTATGATCTGCTACTCTTTCAAGATATCTACCTATTAGTAACAAATTAATCGTTTGAAGTATATTTTTCTCATTTTTAGTTAAAAGCTCTAACAATTCAATATAAATGTCTCTATATATATTATCTACGATTTCATCCATTTGAGCTACTTCTCTAGCTAGCTTTAAATCTTCTTCAATATAACTGTTTAAACTATTTTTTACCATCTTTTTCACTATATCGGCCATTTTAGGAATATCTATTAATGGTTTTATAAATTTCTCTTTACCTATCTTTATTGCAACTTCAGCAATATTTACTGCATGATCGCCTATCCTTTCTAAATCCGTTATAATCTTTAAAATCGTACTTATTCTCCTTAAATCTCTCGCAATAGGCTGTTGAAGAGCTATCAAATCTAAACACTTTTCCTCTATTTGCATCTCTAAAATATCTATATTGTCATCATTTTCTATGACTCTTTTAGCCTTCTCAACATCCTGTTCTATTAGAGATTGAACCGCCATATCTATTGCTTCCTCTACCATAGTGCCCATTTTCAAAAGAGAATCATGTAATTCTTTTAATTGCAAGTCAAAATGTTTTCTCATAATCCCACTCCTTAACCAAATCTACCTGTAATATAATCTTCTGTCCTTTTATCTCTAGGATTCGTAAATAACTTTTTAGTACTATCATATTCAACAAGCTCACCCATTAAAAAGAAGGCTGTATTGTCTGATATCCTACCGGCTTGCTGCATAGAATGTGTTACTATAATTATAGTGTACTTTTTCTTAAGATCCTCTATTAGCTCTTCTATTCTTAAAGTAGCTATAGGATCTAATGCTGAAGTAGGTTCATCCATTAAGAGCACATCAGGTTCCATAGCTAAAGCTCTTGCAATACATAATCTCTGCTGTTGCCCTCCTGATAAAGACCAAGCCGAACTATTTAATCTATCTTTTACTTCATCCCAAAGTGCCGCAGCTTTTAAACTTTTCTCTACTATCTCATCCAATTTCGATTTATTTTTTATACCATGTCTCTTTGGCCCAAATACCACATTCTCATAAATCGATTTAGGAAATGGATTTGGCTTTTGAAATACCATTCCTATTTTTCTTCTCAACTCTACAACGTCTACATCAGGAGCATATATATCCTTTCCTTCATATATTACTTCCCCATCATGTCTTGTACCCTCAATTAAATCGTTCATTCTGTTTATCGTTCTTAAAAAAGTAGATTTCCCACAGCCTGAAGGCCCAATTAAAGCCGTTACCTTATTTTCTTCTATATCTAAATTTATATTCTTTAATGCATGAAAATTCCCATAATAAAAATTTAAATTTTTTACTTGAATCTTTTTATTCATCAAAACCCTCCTTAAATCATCTTGACATCCTGCTCTGATATCTATTGCGTAAATATATAGCTAACGAATTTATGCCTAATAATAATATTAGTAATACTATAATAGCCGCTGCTGCTATATGATGAAAATCAACCTTCGGCCTCGAAGTCCAGTTATATATTTGCATTGGCAATGTAGTAAATGAATCAAATATCCCTTCAGGAGTATAGGCTATAAAAGTTACTGCTCCTACCATAAGTAATGGTGCAGTCTCACCTAATGCTCTTGCAATTGCCAAAATAGTACCAGTTAAAATCCCGGGCATAGCATAAGGTAATAATACGCCAGTAATCATCTGCCATTTAGTACATCCTAGAGCATAAGCCCCTTGTTTAAGTTCTTTCGGTACACTCTTTATTGCTTCTTGAGCCGAAACTATAATTACAGGCAATATCAATAATGCTAATGTCAATGCACCAGATAAAATACTTCTTCCAAAACCTAAAGTATTCACAAAAATACCTAATCCAAGTATGCCGAAAACTATAGAAGGTACTCCTGCTAAATTCGATATGTTTACTTGAATCAAATTAGTTAACCAATTTTTAGGAAGATATTCTTCTAAATACAAAGCCGAACCTACTCCTATCGGAAAAGCAAATAGAGCAGTCAATCCAATAATCCACAAACTTCCAAATAATGGGGCTTTAATCCCCGATTTCCTTGGAAATCTAGATGCAAAGTTTCTAAAGAAATCTATATTTATCCATTTCAATCCGTCATTTAATATCTCTTTTAATAAAATTACTAAAACGACTAAACCAAATAAAGTTGCCGATAAAACAAGTATATGGAAAATTTTGTCCTGCAACTTTCTTTTCTGAAGATTAGTCATTAATACTCCTCCCTGTATTTTTTAATAATGATTTTAGATATTACATTCATTAATAGAGTTATTATGAAAAGTAACATTCCAACAGCAAATATCGTCTTATACATTACACTGCCATACACTATATCACCAGAAGCTACTTGCACTATAAAAGCTGTCATTGTCTGTATGCTTTCTAATGGGTTTAATGTTAATTTAGGAGTTGAGCCAGCCGCTAATGTTACAATCATAGTTTCTCCAATAGCTCTCGATATAGCTAAAACAAATGAGGCAATTATACTAGATAATGCTGCAGGAATAACGACTTTAGTTGCTACTTCAAATCTAGTACATCCTAATGCATAAGCACCTTCGCGTAATGAATCAGGTACTGCATTCATCGCATCTTCACTTAATGATGAAACCATAGGAATTATCATTATACCTACCGCTATACTTGCACTTAAAGCATTAAAGATATTAGCTTCTGGAAAAATGTTTCTGATTGCTGGCGTTATAAAAGTTAATGCAAAATAACCATAAACTATCGTTGGAATACCGGCAAGTATTTCTAATACTGGTTTAAGTATTTTCCTAGTTTTCTTTGAAGCATATTCACTTAAATAAATAGCACTTCCCAATCCTATAGGTATTGAAATAATGCTTGAAAAAAAAGCTATCATCAGTGTTCCACCTACTAAAGGTAAAACCCCATATTTAGGTGGATTAAATAAAGCTGTCCATTCTGTTTCGGTTAAGAATTCAATTATAGATACTTCACGGAAAAACTGAACCGTTTCATAAGATAATATCCATACTATACCAATTGTAGTTGCAATAGAAACCATAACAAAAATAAATAAAATCTTCGATATAACCAATTCCGCAATGTATACCTTTTTAGACGGATTTTTTTTACTGTTACCAATAGTCCTGCTCATAAATAAACCCCCTTTGCTAATCACATAATAATTATAATTTAAGAATTTAATACTTTAGTTTATTTTGTGTTAATCTAATGTTAAGTGTTTGTTAAATAGCATATTATTGCAAAAAAATAGGCTAATAGCTAAAATTACAACCGATAGCTATTAGCCAATAATCAAATTTTCTGAAGTATTTTTACTTACCTGATAACAATTCTTCTAATTGTTTGTCATATACCTCTTGCTTTAACGGAACATAACCTGTTTCTGGAACAATATCTCTTGCATTTTTTAAATAGAACTTAACAAATTCTCTCACTTGTTCTTTGTTGTTAAATGAATCTTGTGATACATATATGAATAACGGCCTTGAAAGTGGTGTATATTCACCTTTTTCGATTGTCTCTGTAGTAGGCTTTACTCCATTTATAGGTACAATTTTCAATACATCCTTATTTTCAACATAATAAGCATATCCAAAATAACCTAGTGCATATTTATCTCCTGCTATACCTTGAACTAATACATTGTCATCCTCTGAAGCTGTAAAATCTGTTCTAATTTTACCACTCTCTCCAATAATCTCTTCTGTAAAATAATCAAAAGTACCAGAATCAGTTCCCGGGCCGTAAAGTTTTATCTCTTTATCTGGCCATTCAGGCCTTATATCTTTCCATGTTTTAACTTTACTATTAGGCTCCCAAATTTTCTTTAGTTCTTCAACTGTTAAATTATCAACCCAATCATTCTGCGGATTAACTAATACTGAAATTCCGTCATATGCAATCTTAATTTGTTTATATTTAATACCATTTTCTTGGGCTATTTTCGCTTCCTTATCTTTTATAGGCCTTGAAGCATCACTTATATCTGTTTCTCCCTTTGTAAATCTTTTAAATCCTCCACCAGTTCCCGATACTCCAACTGTTATTTTAACATCTTTATGCATCTTCTGAAATTCTTCAGCCATAGCTTCAGTTATAGGAAAAACTGTGCTAGAACCGTCTACTTCTATCTTCCCGGACAGCTTACCTGCATTAACTTTCCCTTGATTATTGTCAGTTTGCTTTTGCGTTTGACTACTGCAGCCTACAAACATAAAAATAACAATTGCTAGACTTAATGTTAAACTTATAAACTTTCTAGCCTTTTTACTTAACATAATTACACTCCTCCTATTTTTTTCCACATTTTTTTCTACGTCTTAATTATAGCTAAATATTTTTCTGCTTATGTTGACATGAAGTTAAATTAATGTTAAGGAATTGTTAATCTGCAAACAATTCTTATTTAATTATCTCAAAACAATCATCAATCACTTCTTGTTTAGCTCTAGGCAATCTAGCATGAAGCTCTCTTACAATTTCATCATTTATTCTTTCATTTTTTTGGCCTAGCACTTTAGCACAAACCATTTTACTAGCCATTGATTCTCTATTACTGTCTACAAAAGAAATAATCGAACTTATTTGCATATCTCTATCCATACTTTTTCCTCCCTTGTAGTTGATGTATTCTTAAAGTTATTGTATAATTTAGTCTGTTAAAATTAGTTATATTTTATTACTATCGATTGAAAGGAAGATATTAATGAAATTAGGAATTGTAGGTTTGCCAAATGTGGGAAAAAGTACTCTTTTTAATGCAATTACATCTGCGGGAGCAGAATCGGCTAATTATCCTTTCTGTACAATAGAACCAAATGTTGGTGTAGTTGCTGTACCTGACGAAAGACTTGAAAAATTAGCAGAAATGATAAACCCTAAAAAAGTAACTCCAACTGCAATCGAATTTTATGATATCGCAGGCCTTGTTAAAGGTGCAAGTAAAGGAGAAGGTTTAGGAAACAAATTTTTATCTCACATAAGAGAAGTAGCTGCTATTGTCCATGTAGTAAGATGTTTCGAAGATGAAAATATTACTCATGTCGAAGGAAACATAGATCCTATACGCGATATTGAAATTATCAATTTAGAACTTATTCTTTCCGATCTTGAATTAATCAATAAAAGAATAACTAAAACAGAAAAATTATTAAAAGGTGATAAATCATATCAAAAAGAACTTGATATTTTAATCAGAATTCGTGAAGTTTTAGAAGAAGGGAAATCTGTAAGAACTCTCGACTTCGATGAAGATGAAGAAAAATTTGTTAAAGGATTAAATCTTCTATCATACAAACCTGTATTATATGCAGCTAATATTTCAGAAGATGACATTACATCAGAAGATGAAAATGAATATGTTAAAAAAGTTAAAGAATATGCAAAAAATGAAAACTCTGAAGTAGTAACTATCTGCGGAAAAATTGAAGCAGAAATTTCTGAACTAGATGATGAGGAGAAAAAAGAATTCTTGCAGGAGCTTGGATTAAAAGAATCTGGATTAGATAAACTCATTAAAGCAAGTTATAAACTTTTAGGTTTGATTTCTTTCTTAACAGCGGGAGAAAAAGAAGTTAGAGCTTGGACTATTAAAAGAGGAACTAAAGCCCCACAAGCAGCAGGAAAAATACACTCTGATATGGAAAGAGGATTTATTAGAGCAGAAGTTGTAAGCTACGATGACTTAATAAGTGCGGGTGGATATAGTCAAGCTAGAGAAAAAGGATTGATAAGATTAGAAGGTAAAGATTATGTAATGCAAGATGGTGATGTAGTAGTATTTAGGTTTAACGTATAATAGATATAAAAAGGCAGAATCTAAAATAACGATTCTGCTTTTTTATGTTGAAATAACTTTTATAATAGCTTTTCAAATTCAATTTCATGCAATATTGGTATATTATCAAAGCCATATAATGGTATTTCGGGTTTTATTTTTCTTGCCTTAACTACCGCATTTAAATGTAATGCTTTCATGTTAAAACCTCTCTTTTGATAAAATCTTATCGCTTTAGTATTATCATTTGTTGTAATTAGCCATACTCGTCTGCAATTACTCTTTCTGGCTTTATCTATTACTAAATTAATTAATTTAGTACCTATACCCAAATTTTCCTGATTACTATCTAAAGAAACAATTTCACATTCATCATCTATTATATTATAAGTAATAAGTCCAATAATATCATTTTCTCTCATTGCTAGACATCCTGGTAGTTTATCTATAAAATGTTTTTTACCTCTTGAAACCATAACTGGTGAACCCCAATTTTCTGCAATAAAATTACATACCTTTTTTCGTATTTTTTCGTCTATTTCTATAAATTCAAACATTATTTACCTCCTTAACCATATTAGCACTCTATTCCTTCTCTTGCCATAACACCTTTTGTATAATAATGCTTTACTTCATTCATTTCAGTAACCAAATCAGCAATATCTATTAGTTCCTTTGGGGCATATCTTCCCGTTATTATAACTTCGACATGTTCTGCTCTATTTTCTAGTATTTCTAATATTCTTTCTATAGAAAGTAAATTATAGTATAGAGCAATATTCAATTCATCTAAAACAACTATATCATACTCTCCACTATTTAAAACTCTTTCGCATATTTTGAGTCCTTTTTCTGCTAATTCAATATCTTCCTCTGTTGGAGCATTATAAATAAAACAATTTTTCCCAAACTGATGTATTTCAAAATTCGGTAAATACTCCTCTGCTTTTACTTCACTATACTTCATACCCTTAACAAATTGTCCAAAGAAAACTTTTTTACCTGCACATACTGCTCTTAAAGCCAGTCCTAACGCTGCAGTAGTTTTCCCCTTTCCATTTCCAGTATAAATATGTATATATCCTTTTTTCATAAACCTTTTCACCTCATTATTCTAAATTTAGATGACTTTAAAAATTCATCTTTTATAACGATATATCTATTTGCATACATACACATTCCTATATTCTTCATCTGGTTCGTCTAACATTTTAAACTCCATATTTGTAATACTGACTTCAGTAAAACCAACTTTATTTAATACATCAATTATATCTTTAGAAGAAAAAGCAGCTTCAGTAAATGTCTCCTCAAAACCATTATATAAATCCTTATCTCTTCTTGTAAATACAGTAAATGTTGCACTTGCTTGTCCTTTATCCTCATAAAATATCGACTTTTGTATAATATAATTGCCATTACTATCTTTCTGCATATGAAATCCGTTCCATCTTTCTCTTAAAGCCTTCAATGTATTACAGTCAAATATAAAAATTCCTCCATAATTAAGATGTTTTTTAACATTTGAAAATGTCATTAACCACTCGTCCAATGTAAGCAAATGGTTTATTGCATCATATGTACAAGTAATTAGATCATACTTTTTATTCATTTCAAAACTTCTCATATCCTCTTGGACAAAATTAATATCCATATTTTTATCTTTTGCATTTTCAATAGCTTTTCTAATCATATGTATTGATATATCTAATCCTTCTGATTTAATACCGGCTTTAAATGCATTAATGCACAATATTCCTGTACCACACGCAATATCTAAATGAGTTCTAGGATTAAAATTTATTTCCTTAAAATAGCTCACTATATGTTTCCATAATCTTTCCGGATAATTTTTCCATCCCAATTTATCATAAAACTCCGCTATTTTGTCGTACATCCTCACTACCCCCCTAAAACTTAATTTTGCTAATATAAGAATACCTTGTTAAATTGTAGATATCTTTAAATACATTCTCTGTTTATAGATTTCAACAAAATCTTTCTTAATTTATTTAAATCGAAGATTTTTTTACTATTCCTGATACAATTTGAATTATTATAATAGTATAGTCCCAAATATTTATTCCTTTCTTAAGAAAATCTAATCTTTTTGAAAACCTTTCTTCTACAAGTTCTTTTAATTCTCTTATTTCATCTTGAAAAAGTTTTTTACTATCTATATTTAAGCTAATTTCAAGTCTTTCAAGTAACTGTTCCTTTTCAGATTCAACAAGCATTATTTTTTCTGCATAACTATTCCTTGCATCATCAATCACTATAGGAATAGCAATAGCATCTACTTGTACATTAACAAAACCTAATTCATCAAATAAACTTGGTAATTCAGAAGAATCTGGCCAATATTCTCCTACTTTATATCTCTTATTAATATCTTCTGATCCTTGGTATATTTTTTCCAATAATTCACGTTCACGTTCAGATATTTGTGGTAAAAGATTAGGTGTGGATTTAATATACTTATCAGGTCTACAATACATAACTGATACTCTTCCACCAGGACTACATATACGTTTTTGTTCTACTAAAAATTCACGGTTTGGTACATGCTCAATAACAGTATGGGAAATACAAGCATCTACCGAATTATCTGATAAAGGCAACTTTAGAGCATCACCTTCATAATAAATAACATTCTTTAAATTAAGTTCTACTGCCTTTTCCCTAGCATATTTAATAAAATCTGTATCAAAGTCTACTCCTATAATTTTGGATTCTTTTCCTAGCCATTTTGCTAATTTTCTTGTTAATGTACCAGGTCCACACCCAACATCAACAACGGTCATCCCTGGCTTTAATCCAAGCAACTGTAAAAACAAATCTTTTCTATCATCTCTAAATCTAACTTCCCTACTTAAATCAAGAGTTAGTATCCCTTGAATTTTCTTTGACCAAACATTATTTGCCATAGTAAAACCTCCTTTGTCTTTATATAGCCTTACAACATCATAATCTACAATTGATACTTTATCTCTATTACTTTACTTTTTATTATCTCTATTCTTCTTACCAAAAAAATCTTAATATCCCATTAATAATATGGATTACGCTTTTTTCACATTTCTCTTTACAAATATCTTATTATATCTTTTAAAGAACTAATTTTTACTATATTTCTTCCTTCAATTTCTATATTTATCCCGAATGTTTTTATACCTAATAAGAATATTAAATCTAAAAGTTTATGTAACTGACAAGATATAAGCTAATGCTTTAGCTGTACCAATTGGATATAAAATAGTATCATCATTTATAGATTCAGTACCTAGTACAATAATTGCTCCTTCTTCCTTTAATTCACGTAATGTTGGTTTCCTCTCCAAACTTAATATAACCTGTTTTTCCGTTAGTGCAATTAGTCCTTGAACTTCATCACGTTTTAATTTAGTTGGTTCATTTTTTAATTTTGCATTGTAAATTAAAATATAATAAATTTGCCCTTCTCTTGGAGTTCCTTTTGGGTGTATCATTTTAAATATTGCTAATGGTCGTGGATAATCTTTAACATTTAGCTTATGTAGTACTCTACTCTCTGAAATATAATAAGTAATATCTGAAGATATTATCTCTATATCTACTCCAATTTCTTCTTTTGCTTCTCTATGAGCACATTCTAAAAAACTTTCTCCTTCTTCTAAATGTCCTCCAATCCCTGCATAAAAAATCTCTCATGAAAAACAGGCATGTCTACTTCCCGCTAAAAAAATAAATATCTTTCTTTGTATTTTATTGCTAAACCAACGCCTATCTCTGCATCCTTTGGAAATATGTCTTTAATTTCTTTCATTAGGCTCCCTCCTTTTTTTATTCAATATACCATTTCACTCCAATATTCTTAAATTCCCTTTACAATCTTATTTAAAATTTCTATATAAGCTCTATTAATTTCTTTTTCATTTATGTTTACAATATGTCTGTCTTTCATAATGAAACTTCCATCAACCATTACATGTTCAATTAAGCTTTCACTACCTGCCATAATTAAATTATGAATAACTGTTGAAAAGCCGTTTCTATTTAAAAATGGAAATAATTTTATATTATTTTTATTAATAAACACTAAATCCGCGTTATAACCTTCTTCTATTATTCCAATTCTTCTTTCCTCTCCAAAGGCTTTGGCTCCATTTATTGTTGCCATTTTAAATACATCTTCTGCTGTAAAACTTTCTATTTCAGTATTTAATTTTAATAAATAATAAGCGACTCTCATTACTTCCCAAATATCAGTACATCCCCAATCTGTTCCTATACACACATTAACTCCCTTACTCAAACAATATTTAATATTTGCAATTCCTGCTCCTGTTTCTAAATCTGTTTCTTCAAGTGCAATTTCAAATTCCTCAATCTCTTCTACTTTTCCAACAGTAATATGGGGAATGTATGTAACTTTCCTATATAAAAACTTCTCCAATATGCCTGTATATAATTTATCATGTATTTCAATTATTTTATCATTCCCTTCCTTTACATTTAAAAATAAATAATTATCAATTGTTCCTGTTATTCCTTTTAACCTAATCTTAAATGGCTTTATACCCTTCAATGCTTGTTTAACATGTTTTTCAAGTTCTTCTGTTTTTATGTTACTCTCGAATGGAAAAACAACAGTAATGTGTGGTTTAATACAATTATAAAGTGGATCGTATTTTTTTCTTATTTCTTGAATTTTTTCTATATTTCTAAATTTAGGAAAAATAATTATTGACCTTTTCATCATTTTTTCTTCCTTTCTTTCATCTAAACTCACCTTAAATAAAGTACTCCATTTCATTACCATTGAACTATTATTTTATAACCTAAAAAAATAAGAATTACTTACAAAAATTTTCTCATTACAATAGCCGATAATTCTTTATCTACCCAATTTAATATAATATTTTCTTGCACTTGAAAACCTAGTCTGCCCCAAAATTTAAAAACTCTCGAGTCATAATTTGCATTCTATCTTTTTCTTGCTAGCACACTATAATGTTTATATGTTACTTTATCTTTTTTTAAATCCAAAATATCATATCCTGAGAGAATATCTCTTAAGTCTCTTTCTTCAAAAAAATAATGCACAACTCCTTCTTCATGACCTTCAAGTGGAACATATGTCTTTTTTTCAATTTCTTTATATTTACCATCTTTCCAATTTTCCAAAGGTGGATATTTGGGTACAGTTATAAATAAATAACCTCCAGATCTTAATACGCGATACACCTCATGAAATGCTCTCTTTACTTTCTCTATTCTTCCATGACCTAGTACCTGCTTTGAAATTACCGCATCAAAGAAACTGTCATCCCATGGTAAATCTGTAAAATCTAATTCTATTAATTCTTCAACCTCTAATCCCAAATTAGTAAGCCATTTTCTTGATCTTTCTAAAGCAGTTTTAGAATAATCTAACCCATATACCTTATAATTTTTTTTCGATAAAAAAACCAAATGCCGTCCATCACCACACCCAAGATCTAATACTTTTTCTACTCTATTTTTATTAAAAAGTTTTTCAACTTCTACAAGATCTGGATGAGGTTTTATTACTCCTGAGTGTTTTCTCTGATATGCTTTTTCCCAACTATTCATTTCAAACTTCCTTTCTCCACAACCTTTAGCTTATTTAATATATATTGTTGCTAAATTTTATTTACTAAATTTCTACGTTTTAAAATATTGAAATACACTAATAGTATTCATTTTAAATTCTTCATCTAATAGCAAATTCCTCTAATATTTTATTTTAATTTTCATTATTTTCTCAAAAAAACAATAGAAAAAATAAAAGGCATTGAGAATAACCACAAAATTTATTTTCCATGCCTTCAAAAATATTTGAATCAGTATCTCCTTTTACCCAACTTATAATTTTAAACTCTTTTAATCTATCCAAAAACGTTTAATAAGTCTCAATACCACCTTACACTACAACTTTGAAAGTTTATCTAATAACCAAGGTCTATGAATTTTCACTGCCTTTTTAGGACATAATTCCTGGCAGCAAAAACATCTAATACACTCGTCTAAATTTGCTAAAGGCTTACCATTTTCCATAGTAATGACTTGTGGTGGGCAATTTTCTTCACAAACACCACAACTAACACAATCTTCATGAATAAATATAGGTTTTGGCCTTAACCAAGCATTTATGAAATTTCTTAAGAATTTAGGAGTTCTGTCATTTACCATATTCACACTTTTGATTTCTGGTATTCTAAAATCATCTATCCTAAATTTTTCAATTCTTTCTCCAACTAATTCAATATCATCAAAGTTACCTTTACAAATACCTCTTTCAACACATCTTTGAATAGTTGGAACCTTAGTTGGCTCTAAATTTATTATTGAAGTAGCAACTACATCTAAATGATAAGGGCTTGTTGATGAAATTATAACTCCTACTTCTCTAGGATCACCAGCAGAAGGACCTTCCCCTTCCATTCCTACAATTCCATCCATAAAAGATAGGATTGGATTAGCATATAAACAAATATCAACTAAAGCATCAGAAAAATCCTTTATATTTGGCATTTTCAAATGATATTCTGCTTTTAAAACTCCAGGTATAATTCCAAACATATTCTTTACTGCACCAGTGAACATTGCCATTCCATGAGTCTTTAATTTTGAAACTGATATTACTTTATCTACATCCTTTAGCATTTCTGTCACTATTAAGCCTTTTAATATCTTACCTTGAACATTTTTCACTTCCATAGTATTAGTATTATAGTTTAATTTAGCATTCACTTCATTCGCTATAGCTTCTATCCCACAAGCTTTATAAATACCTCTTAATGCTCTTGAATTAAAAGGGCCTCCTGGACTATCTCCTATTAAAACATTTGCTCCATATTCAATTAGCACTTCTGCTAATGCTTTTGTAAATACTGGATGAGTAGTAGTTGCTTCTTCTGGCTTTTTTTTCATCAATAGGTTTAATTTCAATAATACTGTTTCACCTTTATTTATGTATTTGTCAATACCACCTAAATTTTCAAAGCTTCTAATTATTGATTTTTTAACAAGTTCATAATCATATATTCTACATCCAACTAAAGAAACTTTTTCCTTCTTCATTAGTTTGCCTCCAATATTTTAATTGTCATTATAATTATCTTTTTAATCGCTATATATTTTCCTACTAAATGTATAAAAAATTATGTTGAAATTGCAATTTTTTCTGCTGCAATCTCTAATCCTAAACTTTTTACTAATTTTACTGATGGAATGTTTGTTGAATCTACCCAATATACAGGTATAAGGAATTTATCATAACGGCATTGTTTCCATTAAATATTTAACTTTATTCCCTTCAAAAATTATATAAAATCTAATATAATCTCCTATTAAGTATCCCCACTTATTACCTCTTATTGAATTTGGTTTGCCAAGCTTACTTATTACTTCATCTTTTGTTAGCCCTACAGTAATTCCATCTTTTGTCTTATATTTATCATTTGTAAAAACTATACTTAAATCAAACTTTACAATTCCTTCCTTATAAACTTCTATAAAATCAATTTCTTCACTCACACTGTAAAATGGAATAGATTTAATCTTAGTCAGTTTAGTTAATTCTTTTTCCCACTGAAAAAAATCCTTGTCATTTATCTCTAATCTACTAAAATGATAAATAGAATCATAACTACTCTCATAACCTTCATTTTCAACATCTTCTTTATATTCCAATGCCCTTGAAATTTTTGCAATAATAGAATTTGGTTCTAAAATTTGATTCAATACTAAATAAAGATATTTCACTGGATGAAAAGCTTCTCCATTCATCAAAATCACATTTTTTTCATAAAAGTAAACATAACTTATAGTTCTATCCTTTAATTTGAATACAATGTAAATTGGTTCTAAATCTAAAAGTTCTTTAAAATCTATATTTGCTCTAGCATTATCTCCCAACCAATATAAACTTTGAAATGTTCTTCGTTTCAATTCTTCTATATCAATATCCATAGGGAGTTTTTCTTTCCCTCTATAAAAAGTTATGTCTACAATATCTTCATATTCAAATGGAAATATTTCTCCTAAAACATTTTCTTCGCTCTTATCTTCAGTTACAGATATCTGCTGTTTCATATTTTCGATTTTACTCTCTAATTTATTAATTCGACTATTTTTCATATCAATTATTTTTTCTTTTGCACTAATCTCTTTTGTTAATACTTTATATTCTCTGTTCATCTCACCCCTTAAATGGAACTGATAAATGTTCAATATAATTGACATTCCTAGTAGTAAGATAGTCATAATATAAATCATTTTATTAGATCTCACAATAATCACCTCTAAGAAGTGTATATAATGTTAATCGGCTACTAAATACTCCTTAAATACTTCTTCAATTCTATCTTTATCATGAACATTAACATCGATAGGTATTTCAAATAAGCTTTTATGTTTCTTTATTTTCAATGTAATTTTATTTTTTTTATTATACCTTTCTATCCACTTATATTCTCTTATTTTATCCCATTCAATAAATTGAAAGCCTATCATTAGACCATTTTGAGTCATTATAAATCCTAACTTTTTATTATATTGTATATACCAAAAATTAATATACAATATTACCAAATATAAATACGAAATAGTTTTACCTGTACTTATAATAAAAAATTCTATAATTACAAATACAGCAAAAATACAACCAGCTATTATAAAAAATCTGTTTGTTAATTTTTCAATATATGTTGATTCTTTTGGTTCATTAACAACAATTACTATATCACTATCATTTAACTTATTCCTTTTATATTTTAATATTTGGACTGATATATATCCTAAATAAAATATAAAAAATACAAAAATTAATAAGTTAAAAGTTATAAATATCTTCATAGTATCTCATCCTTATATGCTATTTCGATTCAAAATGAGTATCCTATATATCTCTTTCAAAATATACCATAATATCTCATAACTAGTACTTGACACCTAAGGAATTGATAGCATCAAAAATTACCATATTTCTTATTTTAACTATTTTTTATTAGCTTTGATTATTTAGAACTTAACTCTTGCTTAAGTATTTCATAGAACTTATTTTTTGCATAGAGTTCATTCCAAGGATAATGTCCACAATCCTTTAGCAGAATAAATCGAAAATCTTTCAAAACTTTAGATAATGGTTTTTCAACTCCTTCAAAAGCATGAGAATCATATTCACCATGTATAGCAATTACTGGACATTTTATTTTGCTTCCAATCTCTAATAATTTTTTACTTTTTCTTAAATGCGTGGCTTCATTCATACAATTTTGGAATACATCAGGTTGAAAATCTAATATTTCATTTTCCAAACAGATTGGAGCAAAAGAATCCGCTTTTGACATTAATTTACCAAACTCACTAAGCACTTCTTTTTTATTTTCATTATTAGGGGCATTCAACAGTCTTATTAAAACTTCTACTCTTAAATTTTCCTCTTCAGTTAGACGACTTGTCCTATTAGTTTTCATTGTCGAAAGATATTTTTCTTCAAAAGAACCACTGCCGACAAGTATAAGTTTTTTAACTAATTGAGGGTATTGTGCAGCAAAAATATAACTTAACCATGCCCCCCATGAATGTCCTATTAGTATGACTGGGCTATCTGTGTTACTCTCAAGAATATCTTTAAGTTCTAGAATTTGGCCTTCAATAGAATTTGCTGTTTGCAATGGTTCAAGAACTCCACATATCTGTGACAGTTCTCTTGCAACTGGAGCCATCCCTCCAGGAGCACCTGGTCCCCCATGAATAACTGCCACATCAAACGGCTCATTACCATATTTTCGTAAATTTTCCATTATAGAATTCCCCTCTCTACATAATAAACAATTTTAATCTCTCCCATTGTCAAAAAAACTACTAGTTATGCATTTCGCCTAACGTTCTCATGTTTACAACGTCTTCGGACTCTGCTTTGTATAACTCAAATATTTCCTGTACCATACAATAACAGATAAAAATATCAAAAACTTCCAAATATTAAAACAACATGTATTGGCATAAAATCTATAGCAAATCCTGATAAAATTAGTGCAAGTGGAAGGATTATTTTAACCAAACTAAACTGTAAACTCATAACCCTACCTCTAAAATTGTCTGCAATAGTTTTCTGCAAATATGTAGTTGCAGTAATATCTATTATAGAAATAGAGCTTCCTAATATCATCGTAATAAAGCAGTAATAAATAACTAATACGATTTCATTATTAAAGTTTATTCCCGAAAATACTGGTATAATCATCAATACAGTAGTAATAGCAATTATTATACACATACTAGCAATCACCTTGTAATGCACCCATTTTTCTTCATACTTATTTATTATTAAAGCCCCTGGTATAAATCCTATTGCAAACATACTTTGAATAATCCCAAAGTACCTTGTGTTTATTTTCAAAACATCATTAATAATAAATGGCAATGGAACTTGTATAGAAAACCCTATTACTAACAACCTATTTCATCATCTATCAATTTCTGTAATCTTCCAAAACTTAATTCTTCTTTACATCCATTTGCCTTTAAAAATCCTTTCGTTAAATCTTCAACTGTTGATTCAAGCAACAGAAAAAATTGATTCATTGCAAATTCTTTTCTAATATCATCATCGTCTTCTCCAAACACTCGAACTATTAATCCTTCGAGCATTTGATCCAATCCCCACAATTTCAAATGTAATAACTCATGAACAACTAGTTCTTCAAGATTTGTTGATTTTGGATTATTATTAATTAGCATTACTGCTTTTCTGTCATCCATATCAATTTTTATGTCTCCTGATTTTCTCCATTCTGTATCAACAATTTTTAGTTTTATATCCCAATCCCTTAATCTTAAAATATCCTGCCATTTACTAATTAATTTCTCTAATTTGTTAACATCTACTCCCATTGACTACTCCTCCTTAATCTGTAAAATCTCGTTATAAGAATCGTTGTAATGATTTGAAAAATATTAAAGCATTAATATTTATAAAAATTCTGACTAATCGGCATACTTTTCTTCGAATATATTTCTCTTATTTACGTGCGCCGGGCATGCGTAACAACTAGGTGGTGAGAGTCCACTGTGGGGGTTGACCGTGCCAACCACTAGCCAAAGGCAAGGGTGTCCAT
>NZ_FQXO01000069.1 GCF_900129995.1 Caloranaerobacter azorensis DSM 13643
GAGGTTCTCCATACCTTAGACGAGCCATATGGATGGCTGCTACAGTTGCTGCATTTAATGACCCTGTTTTAAATAATTATTACAACAAGAAAAGGTCTGAAGGTAAACATCATTTAACTGCCATAGGAGCTGTCGCTCGAAAGTTAACCTATATAATTTATGCTGTAATGCGTGACAATAAAGAATACACTCCAATGGCTTAATTAAATATGAATAATTATCCTTCGGGTTATTAAAACTAATAACCTCTTTTTGTCATGCCTATTTTTAGTTGTTTAATTATAATACTTTTTTTCGATTTTGTTACTTGACATTTAATAGCTGGTCTTTTTTAATAAATCTTAAAGTACCTTCTAAATCTCCAGTCCCAACCAATTTGATTTTACCAACCTTATTTTGTCTAACAATAACCTGTCCAGCCATATAAGTCGCATAAGGATCGATACATATAATTCCTTTTAATTCTCTATTATTTATAACCATATCTTCTATGACTTTATAGGTATTGACTCTCTTTGTATCAATATAACGTGTATCTACAATTGATACGCCTTCATGTCTTGAAACTTCCCCATATATTCCTGTAAGCATAAAACTATTTTCCTCACTATTCATTACGATGCCTATATCTCCTCTATCACCTATCGCATTAATTAACTTTTTGGCAAGTACTATTCCCGTATAATAGTTATTTGTGCCTATAAAAGCATCCCTTTTACTCTTCAAAACATCAACATCTAAAGTTATAAAAGGTATTTTTTTGTCTACTGAACAAGTTATAATGTTTTCATATTTCTGCTCGTTTAATGTGTAAGAAATAATTCCATCAGGAGAAGATTCTATAGCTCTATCGATTAAATCTAAATGATTATCCATATCAAAATAATTTTCTTTTAATATACTCAATGTTACGTTATATTTTTCAGCTGCTCTTTTTGCACCATCTGCTACTTTATTCCAAAATAAATCATCCTCTTTTAACACGAGAATAAAATGGTATTTACCCTCTTTTATAAAATCAGAATCTTGATTTTTCAAAGTTAAATAGTAGCACTTTATTAGAGATGTTAAACTCATAAAAACTATTACTAATGATAATAATATGAAAATGATTATAAAATATCTTCTCATAACATCCTCCAGAATATATACTAAAGACCCTGAAAAGTATCAGGGCCTATTAAAATCCTTCTATAGTCTTATTATATCATTCATTATATTTATTTGCTTTTCTTTTTAGTGTATATATCAACAAAAACTGCCACTACTAATATAATTCCTTTTACTATTAGCTGCCAATAAGCCTCTGTATTTAATATACTCATACCATTATCTATTGAAGCCATAACTAAAGCTCCTAATACGGCACCAAGTACAGTACCTTCACCGCCTAATAATGAAGTTCCTCCGATAACACATGAAGCAACAGCATCTAATTCAAAACCATTACCTGCATCAGTTGTTGCTGTTCCTAACCTAGCAGTTAATAAAATACCTGCTACAGAAGCCATAAGCCCTGATATTATAAATATTTGAAGCGTTCTTCTCTTAATATTTATACCTGAAAGCTTCGCAGCTTCTTTATTACCACCTATTGCAAATACCTGTCTACCAAATCTAGTTTTTGTCGTTACAAAATTCAAAACAAGTGCAAGTGCTAATACTATCATGATAGGTACAGGTATTCCCTTATATGAATTCATAACTAAAACGAATAACATTATAGATATTACGTATACTGCTAAATATATTAATTCCATTGCTAACGGTTTTACTTTAAATCCAAATTTAATTCTATCTTTTCTCTTTTTGAAAGTACTCAATATTATTACTATACAAGCAATAACTCCTAGCACAAGTCCGATAGACTTAGGCAAATATGCAGTTCCTAAAAATCTAAAAGAAGCCTGGCTTACTGGTATAGACTCTCCTCTTGTAAGCCCCATTATAGCCCCTCTATATGCAAGCATTCCTCCCAATGATGCTATAAAAGCTGGTACTCCTGCATTAACCCAAGAACCTGTTATTGCTCCTAATACTGCTCCTAATAACAGTGTCAAAATTACCGCTAAGAATGGATTTAAACCTACTTTATACATTAATAGCGCAGCAACTCCACCTGTCAAACCAACTAATGAACCAAGTGATAAGTCTATATGCAAATCTACTAATATCATAAACATACCCATAGCTAATACAGCAGTTACGGCCATCTGTCTGAATAGGTTTGATAGGTTTCTAGGTGTTAAAAACGTTCCACTCTTATCTAGAAACGAAAACAGTACCCATATAGCTACAAGCGCTATCACCATTGTATACTTTCTTATATTTACACGCCTTTTTTCTTTTTTCTTTGTTAGAATATCATTCATTTCTTGCACGACTCCTTCCTGTTGCATAATACATGATCTCTTCTTGCGTAACATTTTTATTTTCAAGTTCTCCCTTAATCTTACCCTCATGCATTACCAATATTCTATCTGACATTCCTAATATCTCTGGAAGTTCCGATGAAATCATAACTACAGCTACACCATTTTCGACTAATTTATTCATAATATTATATATTTCATACTTAGCACCTACATCTATACCTCTTGTAGGCTCATCTAAAAACAATACTCTAGGATTAGTCATCAGCCATTTAGCCAAAACTACTTTCTGCTGATTTCCTCCAGATAGATTACCAACCTTCTGCTCTAACGACGGAGTTTTTACCTTTAATTCCTCTACATATTTTTTTGAATATAATATCTCTTTGTTTTCATCCAGTATACCTTTCGTCATTACTTTATCTAATGCCGCTAACGTAGTATTCATCATAATACTTTGATCTAAAATAAGCCCATTACCTTTTCTGTCCTCGGTAACCAACGCTAAACCATATCTTATTGCATCACTTGGAGATTTTATTTCGATTTTTTTACCGTCTAAAAATATTTCTCCTTCAACTAATTTATCATAAGCACCAAAAATACCCATGACTAACTCTGTTCTACCTGCTCCTACTAATCCAGAAATACCTAGTATCTCTCCCTTTTTGACTTTAAAAGACACATTATCAACAAGTTTTCTATAAGGCATATTAGGATCATAAACTGTAAAATTCTTTACTTCTAAAATAACTTCTTCTCCTTTATGAGAAACTTTAGGATATCTTTCAGTTAGTTCTCTACCAACCATACCCTTAATAATAGTATCTTCATCTAATTCTTCAATAGAATGAGTACTTATAGTCTGCCCGTCTCTTAGTATAGTAACTGTATCCGCTATCTGAAAAATCTCTTCTAATTTATGAGTAATTATTATGAAAGTTATTCCTTTTTTCTTAAGTTCTTTAATTATTCTAAAAAGTGTTTCTACTTCTGTTTCAGTCAAAGCCGCTGTCGGTTCATCAAGAATTAGAACCTCAACATCTTTAGATAAAGCCTTCGCTATTTCAACTAACTGCTGTTTCCCTACACCTAACGCCCCTACTTTAGTTACAGGATTTATATCAATTCCTAATCTATTTAATAACTCTTTTGCCATATAATTTAATTTATCATCATCTATAGTAGTGCCTCCAAATTTCAAAGGCTCATTAGCTAAATAAATATTTTCGGCTACCGTCATTTGAGGAACTAATGCAAGTTCTTGATATACTATTGCTATCTTCTTTCTCTCTGAATCTTTTATACCATAAAATTTCTGAACTTCACCCTTTAAAACTATATCGCCTTTATAAGTGCCGTATGGATATACTCCACTTAAAATCTTCATAAGAGTAGATTTCCCAGCCCCATTTTCTCCGCACAGTGCATGTACTTCTCCTCTTTTTACTTTAAAGTTAACATTATCTAATGCTTTGACTCCAGGAAATTCTTTAGTAATTCCTCTCATCTCCAAAATATATTCGCTCATATTTAAGGACACCTCCAAAATAGAAAAGAAAAACTGTAAACACTTTAATCTTTTGTAATTAGAAAAGAGGTTAATAACATAACCTCTTTTATTTTTTTAATTATTTCTGCTTTGGTCTTTGGTCTTCAGGTATATTTTTGTATACTTCTTCATATGGATGATATCCATCTTTAATGATAGTATCCATCATGTTGTTTTTATCAACTACTATTGGCTCAAGAAGCACTGATGGAACATCTATTTTACCGTTATTTACAGTACCATTAGTCTCAACTTTCTCTTTTTTAGCTAATTTAATAGCAACGTCTAATGCTGTTTCAGCTAATTTTGGTATTGGTTTATAAACAGTCATTGTCTGCATACCCTCAACAATTCTTTGACAAGCTGCTAATTCTGCGTCCTGTCCAGTTACAGGCACTTTTCCTGCTAATTGCTGTTCTGATAATGCAGATATTGCACCACCAGCCGTACCGTCATTAGCACAAATTACTGCATCAATTTTATTTTTATTAGCTGTTAAAGCGTTTTCCATATGCTTTTGTGCTTCTGAAGGCTGCCAATCTTTAGACATTTGGTCATATACTAATTTTATATCTCCCTTTTCAATGAGTGGTTTTAAGACATTCATTGCACCTTTTCTGAATAAGTGTGCATTATTATCTGTTGGAGCACCACCTATATAAACATAATTTCCTTTTGGTACTAATTTAGTTACATATTCAGCTTGTAATTCTCCAACTTTCTCATTATCAAAAGATACATAAACATCAACATCTGAATTTTTAATTAATCTATCATATGAAAGAACTGGTATACCTTCTTCATGTGCTGCTTCAACAATAGTCGCCGCAACTTCAGCATTATGAGGTGCAACCATAAGTACATCTACACCTTGTGAAATTAAGTTCTCAGCTTGTGCAATTTGCTTATTATCATCTCCATTAGCTGCTTGGATTAAAATTTTAACTCCTAATTCTTTAGCTCTTGCCATTAAAGTATCTCTATCTTTTTGCCATCTTTCTTCTTTTAATGTATCCATTGAAAATCCTATTACTATTTCATCATCTTTGCCACCTTTATTCGCATCTGATGGCTTATTTGTAGTACCACCCGAACATCCCGCAAAAATACCTGTAGTTAAAACTAAAACCCCAACAAGAGCTGTAGCTCTCTTAAGTTTTTTTAATATCATCTAATCCCCTCCTCAATATTTTGAAAATGTTTTCCTAGTGATTAATATTATAGCATGGTATATCTGCAAATATTTGTCCAGTTTCTTCAGAATAAAGCTGATATTAATTTTTCAAAAAATAATTTCTTAACTTTTTTGGCTTATCAATTAATACAACAACAAAAAAAGTAAGGATATTATAACTTTTCTCTTTTGAGTAACATTAATTTCCATTATAAATATTATATTAATTAAAAGAGCTTCAATCTATGGGAGGAATAATTAGATGTTTCTCACAAAATTATTTAAAAAGAAAGAAATTATACATAAATACGAAATCAATAATGCAATTTTAACACTTGAAAAAAAGATAAAAATACTGAAAAGAGCAAGTAGCAATATGGATACTAGAAAAAAATATATCCTCCAAACCATGGAGGATATAATCGAAATATTTAAAGAAATCGATTATGAAATATATAAAACGAGCTACCGGCTTAAAGATTTCGATAAGGAAACATACTATCATATGTTTATTAACCTCATTTATGAATACTTAAATAACGATAAAAAAAATTTATAAAGACTATCAAAAGACTAAAAAGTTTTGATCTTTCTTTTCAATTAAAGTACACCCAAGCAAGTAAAAAAAATATTATCGTTATATAGCCTAATATTATAATACTGATAACTGCAAAAAGATTAATAAAAATATTAACAATAACATTCCGTATTCTCATTTTTTTATTTTGACTTCTTTTAATGCTTTTTACAAAATAACTGATATAATTAAAATAACTAATGACTAATGCTATTAGCAAAATTAAAAATATTTAAGTTTCTCCAAAATCTTGTACATGGGGAAACTTAAATAAATGTGTTTTATGCTACCTTATCTTATTCATTTTTAGCATAATATACTTCTTTATCAAATTCTCCTTCTGTTTTCGAAACAACTATCGTACAAACTGCATCTCCAGTAATATTTACAACCGTTCTGCACATATCCAATAATCTATCTATTCCCATTATTAATGCAATACCTTCGACTGGTAACCCTACAGATTGAAGTACCATTGATAAAGTAATAAGTCCTACTCCTGGCACACCAGCAGTACCTACTGAAGCTAATGTAGCAGTCAATATTACCGTTAGAAATGCCTGTAATGAAAGGTCAATACCATATACTTGAGAGATAAAAACTACAGCAATTCCCTGCATTATGGCAGTTCCATCCATATTTATTGTCGCACCTAATGGTAATGTAAATGAAGCTATATTTTTAGAAACTCCACATCTTTGTTCCATCGTTTCAATAGTAACCGGCAATGTACCATTACTTGAAGCCGTTGAAAATGCAACACTCATTGCAGGAGCAAAATTCTTTAAAAATTGTATAGGATTTAATTTGCCCAATCCAGCCAATATACCCATATATGTTAAACCTGCATGTATAATAAGTGTTATGATAACAGCTGCCATATACTTTAACAATGGACCCATTGCCTTAAATCCAACAGTTGCAAAAGTATTAGTAATAAGTGCAAAAACTCCATATGGTGCTATCAACATTATTATCATTACCATTTTCATCATTATTTCATTTAAAGAATTAAAAATATCAATAACCGGCTGTGCTTTCTCTCTTATAAGAGCCATAGTTACACCAGTTAGTAATGCAAATACTATTATTTGAAGCATAGTACCATTTGCAAGTGAAGCTATTGGGTTTATAGGAACCATATCGATTACAACATCAACAAATGATTTAGCAGTTCCAATTGTAGGCTCTTTTTTAATTACATTAGATAAATCTAATCCTATACCAGGATCTATTATATTTGCCACAATCAATGCAAGTGTTATTGCAATACATGTAGTTATTAAATAAAAAGCTATAGTTTTAACGCCGACTCTTCCAAGTTTATTTATATCTCCTATAGATGAAGCCCCAACAACTAACGAAATAAATACTAAAGGTACAACTAACATCTTAATAGAATTAATAAAAATTCCACCGACTAATCTTAATATTCCATTAATAATTATTGTATCTTTGATAAAACCTGATGGCAATTTACTTAATATTATTCCGAAAAATACACCAAGTACTAAACCTATTAGTATTTTTTGAGTGAGACTAGTTTTACTCCTCATATGCTTCCCCTCCTTCTATGATGTTAACAGCATATGATAATTATAGCGGGTAGATATCGATAAAATACAAAATAATACAAAAATATACACAGAATTTTCTAAATAATGAATGTCTAATCTGATTAAAATTCACTATACAGTAATAACCCTTCTATAAATTTAAGAACCTTAATTTTGCCTCCCATAGTATTTTTGCCTCTTGCAAGGTCCATCTCTGCTTTTACATCTTCAAAATCGAATAACGTATTTGAATATTTTATAAATGTATCATTCATATTATCTTCTAATCCCAAATTCACAATATTAATCAATGCTTTATTTATTGCTCTTCTGACTCTTTGTTCCATAGCTCTTGGGCTATTACTCAAACTATTACAAATGTCTCTAATCCTAATCTCCGAAGGCTTTAATTTATTTTTAATTATATAATTGCAAATATTGATTATATCTTCACTTCCCTTTTCTCCTAAAATCCCCAATTGACTTAATATAATTCTTATATTTACTTCTCTATCTCTTTTTTCATATCTTTGGCTACTTAGCTCTAACTTGTCAAATATTCGCTTAATCTTATTAAGTATCTTCTCCATTTTTATATTTTCTGAAATGTTTTTTACCACTTTACTTATTTCAACAGTATTAATTGGTTTACTTATAAAAAAGTCAATTCCTGCATTATATGCTCTACTTACTATTTCCTTTGAAGTTTCTTGTGAAATAATAATGATTTTAATACTGCTATTACTACTTTTAATTTTCTTTATTATTTGTATCCCATTTTTATCAGGCATCAACAAATCCATCAAAACGATATCTGGTCTTTTTAAAAGTATTTCATTTAATGCATCATCTGCATCTATTGAATATCCTATTAATTCGCCCAATTTATTATCTTCTATAATATTTTCAATAGCTCTAATCGTATCATAATCATTTTCAATGATGTAAAACTTCATTTTCAACAACCTCCAAATACTTTTTCTAACTATATCATTTAAAATTATTTTATCCAAATACAGAAATATTGTTTACTCTATTTTAAACTGGTATAGTTTTAAATTGTTTTGCCATACTATTACTATAATCTTTTTAGGAGGTAATATAATGGCTGACTACAAAATTCAATTTTGTGAGAATAACTTTAGTTTTGGCACAGATAAAATCATAGAAATGCTAGAAAATGAAATAGATAACAATATCGAAATTAAAGTTGTATCATGTCTTGGATTTTGTGATGACTGCTCAACTTCACCTTTCGCTCTAATAAACGGAGAGATAGTTCAAGCCGATACACCTGAAGAGCTATTTGAAGAGATAAAATCTTATATCTTATAATTTTAATTATTTAACATTATACAACAAATTTAATTATCATCAACTAAAAAAGCCTCTTAGTCAAAATCTAAGAGACTTCTGAAATCTAATTTTTATTTATCAAAATAACAGATGCAATCTCTTTATCAACAGCAACCTGCGTATAACCTACTTGAAATACATAAGATGGAAATGTCTGTATCATCTTTAGCTTCATTCCAGGCAAAATTCCCATCGCCATAAGTTTCCTCAATATAGATTTACTATCTGTATCCAGTTCTGCAATAATACCTTCTTCACCGCTCTTCATTTTAACTGCAGGAATTGTTTTAGAATTACCTTGAGTCTTATCCATTCCTCTTCTTCCTCCATTTCTTGATAAGCTGTATTAATTTAGGCTCTTTAGGTATTTCAAATCCACAATTAGGACATTTATATTTATTACAGCTTTTATTTAAAGGACAGCTCTGGCACCCTCTTTTACTCTCATTCTCATCAAATTCATATCCACAAAAACTACATTTTATCATGCTAACACCCCAAATATACCTAACATCCAGTTGAGCACAAAACCTGCAATGAAAGAGAATATCAATATAAATATACCCATTAAAACAGCAGTTTTTGCACCTCTTTCTTTAATCATCATAGCAAATTGAGCAACACAAGGAACAAATAAAGTCAATGTTGCGGCTGCAACTACAAGCTGTCTAGGAGACAAAATTCCTGCCTGCTGCAAGTCATAAAGCCCCGCCGCTCCATAGTCTCTTCTAAAAAATCCAAAAAGAAATACCGTAGCCACATCATCTGGTAATCCTATCATATTTACAGCAGGTTTAAGCATATTTATTAAAACATCAAATAATCCAGTTATATTCCCAAACCAAATCAAAACACTAGCAAATATAAACAGAGGTACTATTTCAACAAAATACCATTGCATTCTAGTATAAGTCTTCGTCAATATATTTGTCAATTTTGGCAATCTGAGCGGTGGTACTTCCATATAAAAACTTGGTCCTTCTCCCGGCATAATCTTAGAAGTCAAATAACCTATAAACAAAAATACAAATACCATAAATATTATCCAAACTAATAGTGCTTTAGGTTCACCTGACAGTAGTGCCAAAATTACACCTAATTGTGCAGAACATGGTATTGCCAAAGCTAATAATAAAGTGGCGATAATCCTCTCTCTTTTAGTCTCTAGAGTCCTGCTTACCATAGTCGCCATAGTATCGCATCCAAATCCTAAAGTCATAGGTATAACTGCACGGCCATTTAATCCTATTTTTTTGAACACTCTATCTACAAGCATCGCTAATCTTGGTAAATATCCGCTGTCCTCTATAATAGAAAATGCAAAGAAAAATGTTCCGACTATAGGTAAGACAATAGCAGCAGCATATCTAATACCAAGCGTTATTATTCCGTAATCATTAGCGATTAAATCTTGAAGCCATTTCCAAGGTATAACCGAATTTACTATTCCATTAACCCACGGATTTACATATGCTTCAAATATTCGAGTCTCCAAAAAATCTACTACTGTTCCTGCTCCAAATTCACCTACAAACTTATACAATCCAAAATATATAACAAGTAACAATATAGGAATACCTGTAATAGGATTCATAGTTAACTTGCTTAGAAAATTAGATATATTATTTTTATTTTTCTCATCTTTAGTAACAACTTTATTCGTAATATCTTCAATAACTTTTTGTCTAGAAAGAGCTATAACATAACTTAACGGTTTATCATATTTCTCTTTAGTTCTACTAATTATTTCACTTATTTTATCATAATTATTTCTCTCTGTCTCTTTTACTTTCTCAATAATATCCTCATCTTCCTGCAATAACAGTAAAGCCATAGCTCTCTTTGAAAGTACATATTCACCTTTCAAATTATCGATAATATCACTTATTGACTTTTCTATAATTTCATCGTATTTAAAGTTAAGCTGCTGTGACATACCTTCCAATCCTTTCTTTTAGAGTATCTATTCCTTTGTTTAAGGCTGCTATAGTAGGTATAACCGGTATTCCTAAATCTTTTTCTAATTTGGCAACATTTATTTTAAGCCCCATTCTCTCTGCTTCATCCATAATATTCAGAACTAATATAACAGGTAATCCACTCTCTATTAATTGAATAGTTAATGGCAGCATTCTCTGTATATTTTTAGCATCTATAACGTGAATTACAGCTTTAGGGCTTTCTCTAAGCAAAAGCTCCCTCGTTACCTTTTCTTCCTCTGTAATGCACATAAGAGAATACATGCCCGGAGTATCTATTATTTCATATTCTTTATTCCCAATTTTTCCTCTTCCTCTTGAAACCTCAACTGTAGTACCAGGATAATTTGAAACTGTAACATAAGCTCCAGTTAATATATTAAACAATACACTTTTGCCGACATTTGGACTTCCAACTAAAGCAATTTTCTCTAACCCCTGTGTATTCTGATTAACCTCACCATCACAATTATTAATCCCTAATAGCGTAGCAATTAATTTCTTATACCATGGTCTATCTTGACAGTATTCCATATGAAAACCCCCTAAAGTCTATATTGATAATCATTATCAGCCAAAGGTTTAAATTTAGGCCCTCCCGTATTATAAAATACAGGAGAGCTTTTTATATCTTCATAATAAGAACTATTATCAATCTCAATAGCATTATATATCATCATCTCTAACTTTTCAAGTAATATTTCACTGCCATATAATTCATTTTGTATTCATAAAATAATTTAAAACTTCATTTTTAATTTTTATATATTTGTCCATTTCATTTTTGTCATACACATAAAAATCATATTGCGCTATTTGTCCATAATATTTTTTATCCTTAGACATAATTTCACTAAATGAATCTGCTTTTACATTGTACTTATCGATACCACTGTTATGAGCTAATATATATATATCCTTATTTTTATAATATGGGTTATAGTCTAAATATTCAGTGTATCGCCATTTTTTTAAAAATAATATGTATTCATTCCCATCTTTCATCAAACTATATCCATTATATATACGAAAAAAATTATGCTCAAAATTAAATGCCGATGGTTCAAAAATATATATATTAGTACCTACTATGTCTTGACTCCCTTTATATACGGTATTCACCTTAAAAGCCGTAAGGGTAGCCTCATGTAAATACATCCTCTCATTTAATGCTAAACCTCTAACTATTACATCAGAGTCATTTATAAGATCCGAAAGTGACAAATTAATTTCTCTAATACTTCCTCCATCCATTACTCTAAACTTTTCTAAATCAGCAGCTTTTACATCGCTAATATCTATAATAGAGGTACGTACTATAATAGCAGTAAATAAAGCTATTAAAATACTGATAACCATTATCCAAACACATTTTTTATTCATCTTTTATATCACTTCCTTCTCTATATACCCTGCCATTATCTACTTTAAACTTACAATCACAAAGCATATCAATATCCGTTGACTTATATCTATAAAAATCTTATAGAA
>NZ_FQXO01000136.1 GCF_900129995.1 Caloranaerobacter azorensis DSM 13643
TTTTTTTAGTTATGATTAGTATTCCTAGGATTTAGATGTCTGATTTTTCTACTTTATGGAAGCTAACTCTTTATTTCTTGTAAAGTGGTGTTAATTGTATTAATCCCTTTAATACAAAAACATATTATTGATGATATACTACAAAAGCGAATGTATAAAAGTTCTATATTCATCTTTTTAGTATTAAGTATTTTATTATCAGGTATAACATTTATGGAAATATTTTTATTAAACAGCATAAGAATATCACTTCAAAAAAATATTACTATGAATATGCTAACATCTGTATCAAAAAAGGAAAATAAAATAATTAGGACGAGAGGTTCAGGGGCATTTATGAGTAGAGTTTTCGGTGATTCTGAACAGTTTAGTATGCTTTTAGAAACAAATTATTTTTTTAGTATAGGTGTGTTTATTGCAGCTATTGTTACCATAATAATAACTCTTTCTTGGACTTGGAGCTTTTTTTTAATTATACTAGTCTCTTATATTGTAATGGCTTTTGGTATAAAAGTATGTACTCAATTTTTTACACAAAATTTTGCATTAGCTAGAGAACTAGTTTTTAAATTAAATCCAAAGGTTTTAGAATTTATAGAAAATAGGAGATCTATTATGAGTTATGGCAGTATATCTCAATATTTAAAGAGATTAGAGGATATTATTGATGAAAGAGATGGTTATATTAAAAAAGCGTCTATTTATGATACTTTGGGTAACACTATTATAGAAAATGTAAAAAATATTGCAATAACAGTTTTTTTCATTGTATCGATGATAGAGATATTAAACTCTAAATTAGAAGTATCCTCTTTTATAACTATGACTTCGTATTTTAATATAGTCTTTTTGCCTATATCAAGTATAAAGCAAATTTATGGAGCTTTAAATAAATTTCAGATGCTCTATTCAAGAAGTTCCGATATATTTGATGTGCCTGTTAAGGTTCATTTGCCAAATAAAAATGAATTGATAATTAAAGATATAAGTTTTTCATATGATAATACAATAATTCTCAAGAACATAGATATAAAATTGGACAAAGTGTATGGAATTGTTGGTATATCTGGAGAAGGGAAGACTACATTGTTAAAATTATTAACTGGTGAATTAACTCCGACAAAAGGAGAAATAATTTATGGCAATACTAATATTTCTAACATACCTATGAATATGATTTATTCATGTTTTAGATATTACAGTCAGGATGCAGAAATTTTCGATGATGATCTGTTGTTTAATATAACATTAGGCAAGAAAGGGATTTCAAAGAATGAATACTATAAAGAAATTGATGTTTATAAAAATTTAATAAAAGAAAGCTTAACTTGGCTTATATCAGAAGAAAATCCAAATTTAGATAAAAATGAAAATGTTAAAAAAATAATAAAAGAAATTTATAATTTAACAGATGAAGAATGTAAAAATAAAAATATATTGAATAAAATAAGAAATAGTTTAAACTTCAATAATTTAACTGAAATTGCAGATTTTATTTCACAAATATATGTATCAAGAAAATATTATATAGAAGAAAAATATAGGCTAATATTATCAGATTTAAAATTAGACTATTTGAGTGGGCGAAACTTTGGACAAAGAGGAAAGTATTTATCTGGTGGAGAAAAAAATAAAGTTGCTCTAGCCCGCTTTTTACTACCGGAAATTGATGTTCCAATTATTATTGATGAACCATTTACAAATCTAGATCTCATTTCTGAACAAGAAAATTTACAAGTTCTTAATAAGTATATATCAGGTTCAAAAGGAATAATTGTATCGCATAAATTAGATGTAATCAAATTATTATCCGATGAAATAATAGTAATTAATAATAGTGAAATAGAATCTAGGGGGCTTCATGATGAACTATTAAATTCTTCAGTGCTATATGCTGAATTATATGAAAAGTTTTTAGAAAAGAAATTTGCTTTGAATGCATAATAGTATTAAGTTTGTTTATGTTAATTTAAAAGTAGTCCACGATATTAATTGAAAAATCCCCTACAATAAAATATACTACATATTTTTTGCAAAAATATAATGCTGGAGTTTTAGCACCCTAACATTTATTATAAAACCTCTTTATTTAAAGAATAATTATTGAAGAAGCATTACATGTATTGGTCCACTAAAATTAGGTAATAATTTTGGTTCAGATTCTTTTCCCATAGCATTTTCTCTAATATAATCAGAAATTTAGCACTTGAAAATTTTTTAGGGCGATAGTCCGTTGATTTATAAGAATTTCAGAATAAGCACTAAAAATTTGAGATTTTCCGAT
>NZ_FQXO01000075.1 GCF_900129995.1 Caloranaerobacter azorensis DSM 13643
CATCACTGCATAGGTTGTCATTTTGAAATTCATCTAAATGACGTACCCTTGAGACCTCCCGGGGTAAGCGTAACCACTTTCCTCCCATATATCCGCCACATTTACTGCATAAACCTTCGGACCGTTTTGGGCTTTGTTTTGTTTTGCAAACTCACCCGATTTATACAGCCTCGAATGTGGTTCGTGTACCTCGGACCAGGATTTTGCCTCCGGCTTCCTTCAGATTCCACCTCACGATGGACACCCTTGCCTTTAGCTAGTGGTTGGCACGGTCAACCCCCACAGTGGACTTTCACCACCTAGTTGTTACGCATGCCCGGCACACAAAAAGCAGGTGGCAGCTTGCCACCTATTTAAAATCTATCTTATTCTATTTTTATATCTTAATATTCTTCTTACTATCTCTTTTCTTGCTCTCTCTACCTCATCAAAGTTCATATTTGGTACATAATTTGTTTCTAGTAAATCATGTGTTTCTTTAGCTTTTTTAATAGTCTTTATTGCATTTTCTATTAAATTGTTCATTATTTCCTTATCATATTCGAGTTCACTCTGATATTTTTCGATTACCTCCATATTTAAAAATCTATTTAAATCTATAACTTTTTTATTATCATCTTTAAACATTTCGCTAATTGTTAATCCAACATTTATACCTTTGATAAATACTGTTTCTATTTTTTCTGGTATAAGCGGTGTATGATATACTTCAACATCCAGTCCTCGCCTTTGTGCTTCTTTATATACTCTCTCTAATAATGTACTCTTACCGGTACCAATATCACCTTTAATGTAATATATCCTCTCTGCATCTTGCAAAATAGTATCTGTAAATTCCACCCATCCTTTTGGAGTATATGCACTACCAAATAAATGTCTATCTTTCCCCGGTTCTTCACTTATATTAATATCTTCCAGTATTTCTTCAATCAATTTTTGAGTTTCTATATTTACCTTTCCAAAATCCATTGCTTCACTATTTTTATCAACTATATCCTCATATATAGGTTTCGCCGCTTCTAAATATTTGTATGCAGTTCTAAATAATCTGCCTACTTCTTTATTAGTTTTTAATACATTCTCTTTATTTCTTTCCATCTTATCTACATTCCAATAGTCTCCCAAATGTATTATTTCATCTACTGCTCCAGGGTTTTTAGGATCAACTATATGTGGTGCTGTACCATCAATCATCGCCACGTTTAACTCTGGAATAACAATCCCATCAATCGAATTATTATCAGATGAACAATGATGATATTCAATATCATAGCCTAGTTCTAATAAATCTTGAGCTACTCGCTTCATCATAGAAGATTTACCTACTCCCGGGCCGCCTTTTACAACAAAAATACGGTTTGCATCATCTTCTATTATATAGTCATAGTATGAATAAAATCCTTTCGAAGTATTGCCACCTGGAAATACTCTTTTGATTTTACCCTTCATATTATTCCTCCTTTTCAATTGATATTCATTTTCGTTTTAATCTTATCTAATTTATAATATATTTCAACACAATTTTTTTGTGCATGTCTCTTTTTTATAATATCCTATTTATAATTTGGTAATTTTATCATGCTTTAATTAAATAAATATTAGGAAAAATATAAATAAAAGATGAAAGGAGTTGTTAAAATGGCAAGAAAAAATAGACCTGCCCCCGAAGCGCGACAAGCTTTAATGGAATTAAAATTAGAAATTGCAAGTGAGCTAGGCCTTGATAAAATACATGAAAGAGAAGATATAGATCCCATTATAAGAGAAGTTTTAAAAAATGGCGGTAAATATGCAGGATATGTTGGAGGATACATGGTTAGAAGAATGATAGAACAAGCAGAACGCGATTTAGCAAACAAACTTAAATAAATACATAAGTAGGGCAGTAAGCCCTACTTTAATACTTCTATCGAAAACGAATCTATCCATATATCACTTATCTTTTCAGGTGTAATATAAATCTTTATATAGTCTCCTGCATTTGTATTTATATTTAAATTATATAAAGTCCAATTATCTTTAATAACATATATTTTTTTGCTAACCTTGCTGATAGTTTTATCTTTACTTATTAATTTTAAAGTTATAACTGCATCTTGTGTTTGATTTGAATTTACCCACATAGAGATATCTACATTCCTATTTTTAAGATAATCAAATTTTTGACTATTCAAATCAACTAATCCTATTAAAAACTCATTATTTTTGCCACTAGAATTGTTTATCTTAAGAGAATAACTGCCTTTAAAAGATTTTTCTTCAGAAATACTTGCTATATTTGTTTCTCCTAATGATTCAATCATATCCTTATCAAAATAACTTAAAAGCTCTTCATCATCACAAATATCACTATTTTCTTTATCTTCATCCATAATATCATGTTGTTTAGATATATCTCTCTTTTGTGTCTCGCTCTTATCTTCTAATTCATCTATAGTAATTTCTTTATTTGTTGGAACTTCTATTTCCCTATTTAGCTTTATCATTTTACTTATTGAAATAGCTACAAATGGCAATAATACAAGTGCAATTATGCCTAAAACAATAGCACTTTTCTTAATCTTAAATTTTACTTTTCTCTTTTTTAAATTTGTTCTAACAGAATGAATCTTTTTTCCTTCTTCTTTTTCTGGATTTATCAGTCTATATATTTTAGATGATTTCAAATCCTTTAATATTTCATCAAAATTAGTATACCTTTCTTCTAAACATTTCACAATTATTTTCTGGATATCCGGCGGTATTTCTCTAGATATCTTATCATCACGAACTTCATCTCCAGCAAAAATTATATGTAATAAATTGGCAATATCTTTCAAAACTTGAGCGTATGATACTGATTTGTCATCAGATAAAACTATTAACCCTGTAAAAATTAATCCGTTATTTTTATCTATTTTGATATTATTACTTTGTATAATGGACGACACAATTTCTAATGGTAAATTCTTAATCTTATTTATTTTTTCTAAAATCAAAGTTGAATAATTTATTTGATTACTAATGGTAATTTTCATTTTTTTGACATGTTCATAAATATCTTCATATTCATTATATCTAGTAATTATATAGATAGCTTTTTCAGTTTCCTCGATTTTATCTACTAAATCAAATTCTTCTTTTAGTACCATTAATTCTTCTTTTTTAAACAAATCCTTATCAAATAAAATATTTACTAGATATTCATCACCAGAAACTTTACCTTTACATTTTATAACTTTTTGGTGTTTATTCTCAATATATACATCTATAGCAGTAAGATTCTCAAATATTTTACCAGACATATAATCTCCCTTTCGATTGATTATATGTCTATTTTACCATTTTTTATACGAATTGTCACAGTTTTTAGACATTAAATACGAATATATTTATTCTTTTTCATCTTTAACCTCATATTCGACATCTTCTATCACTTTATTATCTTTATTCGCATATTCATCTAAATCGTCAGCTAATTTAGCTAATATATATAATATTAAAACTATATCATCAATAATGCCAAATCCTAATATAGGTTCTGGTAATAAATCGATTGGACTAATTAGATATATAAGCCCTAATATAATCCATATCTTTTTTGAAAATGGAACATTGCTATCTAATAAATATTTTATAGCTATAGACGCTCTTTTTAAAAAAGACATAATGCCCCTCCATTTTCCACTTAAATAATAGCAAAGTCAACGAATGGCAACATATACTTTAATTCCATTGCTATTTTATGATCTTTTAAATCATCACTATCTGGTGAAGTACCCATAATAATGTTAGTAATGTTATGTTTTTTAGCAAAATCAGCCATGGCTTTTACTACATCTTTTGATCTTAAAACGGTCAAATCTGCACCTACTTTTTTGGAAACATTAAATAAATACTCTAATGCCTCTCCATCACTTGAATTATTTAAAAACTTATCTTTTTCATTAACTACATGTATTACAAATAATTTATCATCATCGCTTTTTACAGCATTATATCCTTCCATGATTAGTCTCTCACAAGTTTTCTGTTGTGTAACACAAACCATTATATTTTTTCCTGAACTCATAGGAAATCCCCTTTCAATAAGCAATTTGTATTTAAGTTTTCAATTCCCCACTACTATAATTATACCAATCACAAAATTAAATTCAAAGAATATAACAAAAAACACAAAAAATAAAAAAGCGACTTCAACGCCGCATATATTTTCCAAATATGGCGGGGATATGTGGGAATCGAACCCACCCAGGACGCTCCTAACGCCCCGTACTGGTTTTGAAGACCAGAGGCGACACCAGCCGCCATCTACCCCCAAGTAGTATCTTTTCCTTGACACTACTTCATTATAGCAGATTATTTTTTTCTGTCAAGGTGCATCTTGCATGTTTTTGCCGACGATTTGCCGCCGAAATAGAAAAAACTAATTAATACTAATTAAAGTTTATTGAAAATAGTCTATATGAAATATTCGTTATAAAAGAAAAAAGCTAGCCACTTAAATTCAACTTTCCAAGTGGCTAGCTAACGTTATTGCTAAATATTCCTCTTTCTATTTTGTTGGCTGCTTCAATCTCTACTTCATTGTATATGTGAGAGTACAAGTCTAATGTAATTCCTATTGATGAATGTCCCAGTCTTGTTGAAGCGACCTTTGCAGCTATCCCATACTTTAGCAGTAATGAAGCATTTGTATGTCTTAAATCGTGAAATCTGATTTGTTTAAGTTCATGTTCTTTTAAAAACGTTGAAAATCTTTTGGAAAAACTGGTTGGTATAATCGGTCTTCCATCTGGCTCACAGCACACCAAATCATAATTCTGGTATTCACTACCTAAAGCCAATCTAAGTTTATTTTGTCTTTTTTTATGTTCTTTTAATAGTTCAATTATTGAATCTGGTACTATCAATGTCCTTTCTCCAGCAGAACTTTTAGGCGGCTTAAATATAAATTCTTTATTTACATACACTAAACTTGTTTCTACTTTAAGTTTCTTCTGTTTAAAATCTATTGCCGCCCATTTTAGTCCTAAAACTTCGCCACGTCTTAATCCTAATCCAACTCCTAATGCTACTGGTACTTCCAATCTAGTCCCCTTTATATACATTAACAGTTTTCTTACTTCTTCTTCTGTATATACTTGTGCTTTATATTCTTTTGCTCTAGGTATTGTAACAGCTTCTGCTGGGTTTTTATCAATTATCCCTAATTTGACTGCTTGTTTTAAAGCTGATTTTAAGTTTGCATGTATGTGTTCTATTGTTCTGGCTGATAAAGGTTTTTTAGTTCTCGGATGTTTTTCTGTTACTAATTTATTGTAGAATTTTTGAATATCCATAGCATTTAATTTTTGAATAGGTATCTCTCCTAGGTTTGGAATTACATGTCCAAAAATATTTGCTTTATATCCTACTATTATTGTTGGAGAAAGATTTGGTTCAATGTATGTTTGCATCCATTCAGTAAGGTATTCTCCTAATGTTGTTTTAACAGGTTCTATATACTTTCCATTGTCTATTTCGTTTAACATCTTTGTCAATACTTTCTGTGCTTCTTTTTTAGTTCCTTTAACTGTTTTGTAAATTCTCTTTCTATTTCCATTTGAATCTACTCCACTTTCTATTACTATCTGCCATGATACACCTCCATTTTTTAGTTTTCTTTTTCTTATATGTCCACTAGCTATTTTATCCTCCTTCCTTCATTTACTATTAAAATAACTTTCTTTACTTGTATAGGCACAAGGATTTTAACCCTTGTACCTATATATATACTGACTAATCATCTAAATTAATAATTTTGCTTTTATCACTATAAAGCCATTCAATGAAGTTTCTTTTAGGAATTCTATAAACATTACCTATTCTTATATAATTCATCCCCCCATACTTTATAAGTTTTAATGCTTTTGCATATCCTAAATCCAATATTTCTGCTATCATTCTCGCATTTAATACTTCTGGATATTCAGGAAAAATTTCATAACAGATATTATTGCTCATGTAAATCCCCTCCTGATTATCTAAAATATAATATATGTTTTAATTTTTATTTATTTCATGTAGTAACAATTGAAAAGTTCATTGTTTATACTTCTTTCGAAGTCGCTCTGTCCAAAGTGATGCATCAGTGGGAAAAAAGTGGCACTTGGTCTTTCTTCCACCACTGCCTGCTGTCGTTGATTTTGCTCGTTTTCGCCTTCTGTAGTGGCAGGGGTGGGGGTGGTGGTGTAAAAATTTTCCCACCAAAAACAACTTGTCCCTTTCGCACCAACAATGTCGCCCAAAGGAAATCTTCTGCCTCCACCACCACTTTCGCCACTGGAATGTACCCCCTATGATGCTTTAACTTGAGAATTATCTTCTGCCTTTTCTTCTATTTCTTCACTCTCTTCATCTTCAGCAAAAAATTCTGCTATTTTAGAAGGTTCTTTTATCTCTTTTATAGGTGTTTTTGGTTTTTCAAATTGTTCATCCAAGTATCCTTCTAACTCACTAGTTTTTTTAGGTAGTAGTCGTATACCATAGAAATAGTCCCTGCCACTACTTTTTCCTTCACTGTAAAATATTTTTTCGCTGTCAAGAGCCTTTCTGAATTCAGTCCAAAACTTTCTATTGTTCATGTCTATAGCACCCTTATGTCTGTTATCTTCACACCACTCATCAAATCTTTTTCTTATCTCACCTCTGACAATTCTTTCTTTTTTTCTACCTGAAGCTACTCCAATATTTTCTCTAATGAACTGTAGTACAACATTTATTTCTTCCTTATATTCCTCCAATACTTGTTTTGATACTTTAGATTGTGTAAATCTATAATTGTTCTTTCTTAATCTTTTTAATCCTTCAAGAGCAAAGTTAAGTATCCCATCAAGTTCTTCTAAAAGCTTATCTAGCAAATTGGGGTCTGCCTTTTTTATTTTAGGATTTTTCTTATCTCGTTCACTTAATTCCAATTCATATTTTGCATCAAATAAAAGTATTATCAGTCTTCTTATGAATCCGTAAGATTTATCTTTACTGTACGGTAATTTGTTAAGAGCAAATATGAGCTTACAAAATGGTCTGAAACTTATCCCTTGTCTATATTTTTCTTCTGCGAAAATTATATCCCCTGTAGTAATAGCTTTTAGATATTGAGTATCTAGACCTTTGGAGTCTATCTCGTTTTCAGTAGATATATTAACTGTCTTATTAATCAAGTTATATCTTGCAAATGAATTGCTTAAATCTTTCATTGATACACTACTTATATTTTCTTTTCCGTAAAGATGATACATTAAATCACAAAGTACAGACTTTCCGTTTGAACCTTCTCCTAGAAAGATGAAGCCTTTTTGTGCTTTTGTTTCTGCTGTTAAGCAATAGCCCAGTATTTCTTGTACTAGCATTATCCTTTCATTATCCCCGTTAAATATATCTTTGAGATATGCTTTAAATCGAGGACAATCTGCTGATTGATTATAATTTATAGGTATTTGAATGCTTGAATATATATCTTTTCTATGTTTTTCTAATTTGAACGTATGCAGATTCAATAGTCCATTTTTCAAGTTTATATATTCTCTATGTGTATTCATTTCATTTACATAGTCAACTTCTCTTTTTAGAGCTTCCAAATATTCTTTTTCTAATTCCAAACTCCAAATGTTATCAACGTATTTGTGTAGCAAATCTCTAATTTTTCTTGATAATGCTAAATATCTTATTTCCTTCCAAACATTATCTTTATACTCATAGAATGTATCTTCATTGAAAATTAAAAGGTCTAACTGCTCATTTATATGCTTTGCAAAAATATTTCCATTTATCTTTTTGAAATTTCCTTTCTTATCGAATATAAATCCTATTTTCGTTAATTTCTCTTTAGCTTTTGTTATTGCTTTTTCTTGTGCTTCTATCTGTTTTTTGTAAAACCTCTTTAATTCTTGCTTTATATCGCTTTTCTTTATTCCAGATATTTTTGAAATCTTTTCTATTATTCTCATAGCTTCTGCTTGTTCTTCTTCATATAACAGAATAATATTTGCCATACTTTCATTTTCTGCAAAAGCATACTTATCTTCGGTAAGCTTTATGAGCATTTCCTTTAACTGTTTTTTTGCCTTTTCTACCTTTTCTTTTACATTGTCACCTTTGTTTGCTAGAAAAGCAGCAGGAGAATTTATTATCTCATTTTCTTCATTTATGTTAAATTTGCCAAAACAGCTAAATATCTCGTTTTCTCCACAACCAAGATTGATACATCTAGTTGGTCCTATTGGTCTATTCTCTACTTCTTTAATCTTTTCTTGTATCCTTGTCTCACTTCTTTCATTATGCTTACTAGAAAGTGTAGAGAAATACATAGCTGTTTTATATTCTCCTATATTTACTAGTACACAAACCCATCTGAACCAACTTTCTTCATCAAGCAACCCATATTTTTGTTCATATAGTATTTCTCTAAATTTTGCACATTTATTGCTTAAGTTTTGTAAAACTTCTTCTGCTTTTTTCTTTGTTTCACCGTAAATTATGTTTGATGCCTGCTTTTGCTTTTTTATCATATGTCTTATTAAACATTCTGGAGCTTCTTTAATATCAATTTCATCTGGAGAATGTCCTTCCAGCCATTTATATTCTCCTCCATTTTTGTGTTTTGATGGAGGAAGAACAGTCTGCTGTCCTTCCCCTAGCAAAGCACATTCGATATGCTCTTTATCTTTGTCTCTTATATAATATTTCTCTACTTTTACTTTCCCTAACAATTCTTTTGGTATAGTATATAACATACCTAATCCACCGCTAGGAGTTTCGAATTCCCATGTACTTGGTAAATCTTCTCCTCCTGTTATCTGCTCAAGTAGCTTCATTCCATCTTCGCCACCGTCTATGTCTACCCTGATTAATCCAGATGCTTCTCCCAAAGGTATACCTATATTAAAGGTTTTAAATCTTTTTTGCCACTTTTCTATATCTGATTCTGTGGTTTTATTCCATGTAGTCCAATTTTTAATTAACGGTGTTTTCCCAGGATTATTACAGCCTTTTTCATGTCTTTCAGTTACATACCAATGTTCAGGGGAACATATAGGGATTACTGGAAGTTCTAAATCTTGTGCGTAATGTTTAGCTTTTTTAATAATCAACTCATTCATACTCATTAAATCTATCCCCCTCTTTGGTTGTATAATTTTATGTGATGTTTTCCAATTATATCCTTTGCTCTTTTGATACATCTATATGGAATTCATCTGTAACTTCATTACTGTCTAATTCACATCTATAGATACTTAAACTGTAACTATCTAATTTTGTTCTTTCTATTAGTTTTATTACCATATTCTTTACTCTATCTCTAAAATTCTTTTGAATCTTTCTATAATAATTTGGAGTCCACTCGTTTAATTTACAAGTTATTGAAATGTATTTTTTATTTCTTAATTCTATATTCTCTATTTCACTTACTCTACTTAAAGCTCTAGTTATATCTTGAACTGTTCTTACATTTACTCTTTTATTGGTGAATATTTTAATTCTTGTATAGTATTCTTTATCCACTAGTTCTTCAAAAAATTTAGATATGCCTTTTTTAACTTTACACATTTCTCTTCCTCCCTTTATTTTTTCATCAGGAGCAGTTAGTTATGGTATAATATATATGGGATATTTAACTACTGCTCCTAATGGAGTATTCTATCTTGAAGCTACTTATGTTTTTAAAGTAGCTTATTTTTTTACTTTTATTAATGCGATTGTAATGTCATTTTCTGTTACATATCTAACATCATAGAAAGAATAAGAAACTTTATTGTTAAACTCTAGCCCATATTTGTCCGTAATTTCCCTTACTAAATCTGCTGAATAAATTATAACTTTCTTACTTTTTCCTGTAATTCTAGGTTTAAAGTAGTTTTCGTTCTCTGGTAAGCTTTCAAATACTGCTATTTCATCAATAGAAAATGCAATTTGAATTTTATCTGGAGAATTAATTCTCCTATACACTTCTGCTCCAAGAGTAACTCTCATACCATTTTTACTGTTTACCACCGACATAGCTGCTGCACCTTTGCCAATATCTCTACTTTTACCAAAGCTCTTACAATTCTCAAATTTGTCAAGAATAGAAGTTGTTTTATTCGTTACATTATTTAAAATCTCTTCGCAATTATCTTTGAAGTCTTCTATATGATTCTGTTGAACCACCTCCTTTGTATTTTCGCTTTTCAGTTGCTTTTCTAGTCTTTTTTTAATCATATTAAACCTCCTCCTTTATTTTAAATATTAATTTTTATATAACGGTAATCTGAACTTTGATTCCCTAGCTTTAATTTTTTCTCCCTCCTTTCGTCTAGGACTTCTATAAGACTTTTTTTACCGTTTTATAATATATTGTTCTTTCCCAAAAACTTTTTTCATTAATTTTGTACCACCATAACATGCTCATATTAAACAGAAAAATTCGTTATTAATTGATGAAACGTAGTTATCATCAGCTATAAAGCCCTTATACCTTAATTGTTTTTCTATTTATTAACTCGCATCCCATGTAACTATAACAACAAGTCAAGTCTCGATTTCCTTGTCCTTTTTCGTACATGCACTTTTCGGCTAGGATGTCCATACATATTCAAAAGTCATACAATAGTATCTATTTTTTAACTTCCATTAATTTTGTACCACTATGGTATACTTATAGTTAAAGGAGGAGTGCCATTGCTTACTAAAGAACAATTAATATCAATTTTTAAATGTTGGTATCTTGATGGTCTTTCTTATAGAAAGACATCTTCAACTCTTAAAATTCATAGAAGTTCTGTTACAAAATACGTTAAAATTATGAATGAAAATATTTCTAAATTAAAAGAAATCCTTATTTCACAAGGAATATGTAATGAAAATACATTTGAAGAGTATATTAAAAATAATTGGGAGAAATATATTGATGAAATAACATTCTTTACCCATACTAGAAAAAAAAGAGTTTTGACTGACAAAGTCATTAAAAAAATATCTAAGCTAATGGATTATCTTAATACCTCTGATTCAAGGGAGATTTATGACTATATACAAGGTTTTCTTTCCGATACCGAATTATATAATATAAGCTATTCATCAATAAGAAGAGCAGTAGAAAGAATCGAAGAAAATAAATAAAGAGTTTTCTTAATATTGAATCTGCTATTTTAATAAACTAAAATACATATATAATCGAGTAGGGGGTAGATGATTAATTCATCTACCGACCTCTCACACCACCGTACGTACCGTTCGGTATACGGCGGTTCATTAGGTTAAGTTCAACTTACTTGAACTCTGGCTTTCGCTATTGATGATGCCGAAGGTATACTACACGCTTCCTTCCTATCTTGGACTTCCAGTCCTACTTCAGTCGGAGAGCCTTCATATGAAGTTTTCTGTGGTCTTTGCATACCTCTCGAATCTTTCAATGCTACTTACCTCCCTAATGTTCGGTCCTTCCCTATCTATCCTAGGTTTTGATAGGTACTATGACCTCTGCTGACTTCTCAAGGTTCAGCT
>NZ_FQXO01000155.1 GCF_900129995.1 Caloranaerobacter azorensis DSM 13643
TCACCACCTAGTTGTTACGCATGCCCGGCACACAAAAATAAAGACACACATAAGTGTGCCTTCACAAACTAATAGTTATCAGCTATTAACTGTTTTAATATTCCTACACCTCGTTTCCTTTACAAACAATATACTTATAATAGCAATTACAGAAGCTATTAAACATATTAAGAATGCTCTATTATATGAAGTTACTGTATATACCTTAACTCCTTCAACTAATTTACCAGTCCAGTTTTTATCTAGTACATAACCAATAAGCGGCTGTATAATTGCTGCAAAAAGGAAACCACCCATATTCACTGTCCCAGTAGATATTCCTGCATAGTTAGGATTATTAACTTCTTTAGAGCATACCCAAGATAATACAAAACCTGATGATGAAAAGCCCATTATAAACAATAATATATAAAGTGCTGAAAAAGATATCTTGCCAGGATTAACATATATTAAAATTAACCACGTTAGTGTATATATTATAGAAAAGACTAAAAATGGAGCTTTTCTTCTTCCAATTTTATCGGAAATCGTACCAATAACTAAACTACCTATCATAAGTCCTAACGTCACTATCATAGTAAAAGTCGAAGCCTTTGCTTTTGATACTCCATATACATGTATCATATATGGAACTCCCCAAGCGCCTACAAAAGCTATTACTGAACCAAAAATACCTCCAAAAGCAAAGAAGCCCGGCCAAGTTTTTGGATTAGAAAAAACAGTTTTTATACTTTCTGACAATGATATATCTTTCTTTTCAGCTTTTTTAATTATTGGAGTAAATCCCATGTCTTCTGGACTATTCCTTACAATTAAATACGCTAACACAGCTACGAGCAGAGATAAAACTCCTATTGCAGCAAAAGATAATCTCCAACCTATACTTGTAACCATTACTACTAAAGGAAACTGTGCAAGTAAAGCTCCGCCATTACCAATAAAAGAAGTTAATCCTGACATTCTTCCAAATTCGTCTTCTCTAAACCACTGCGATAATACTTTTAGAATAGAAATAAATACTACGGATACTCCTAATCCAACTATCAATCTGCCAATATAAGCCAATGTTATGTTTGATGCAAAACCAAATATTATAGAACCTAT
>NZ_FQXO01000102.1 GCF_900129995.1 Caloranaerobacter azorensis DSM 13643
AGGGTGTACATGGTATAACATATAGACTAGAGTAATTAAGTTGCGGGTAGCAAAAAGAAGCGGGTCCCGCAAAGCGGGACCCTTTTTTTATGTGTTTGTGGTAAAACTATTATAAAAAGGATGCTTTTATTTTGCAAATTTTTTCTCTGTAGTTTCCAGCAAAAATCGGAAAATCTCAAATTTTTAGTGCTTATTCTGAAATTCTTATAAATCAACGGACTATCGCCCTAAAAAATTTTCAAGTGCTAAATTTCTGATTTTTCTAAAATAATTTTCCCCCTGTTTATGTTAATCGAGTTTTTTAACTGTGAAATACAAGCTAATAAAGTAATAATCCCTATACAGCCTTAATAAAAAAGGATTAATTTGTAGCGTATTTAGAAAAATATTTCAAGTTTAATTTTCAAAGGTTAAAATAGTAAATGATAGTCTATAAGGATTTCAAAAACATTATTGACAAATAATAGAATGTATTTTATAATAAAATTAAATAAAGAAAAGATAATATAAGCAAAAAGTGAATGGAGAGAAGAATATGAAAATACTAACTATAGGAGAAAAAATACGAAAATTATAAAAGAAAAAATATGTCATTAAGAAAATTGGGAGGAAGCTATTATTATAACAGCAATGCTGATGTTTTAATAACTGTATTTGAATTGTCGTCAAAGACAACTGACAAAAACACAACAGTGTGTTGTATTATATGTGAATTAGATGATGAAGACGATGGTAAAGTAAGGAGTGTTACTGAACTTGATAGAAACTATAAGTAAATATGGTATTAACGGAAAAATTTTAGATAAGCTATTTTATATATAGAATATATTCAAAAATCAAGAAATGATTTATTGTTTGTGAAAAGGTTATAGAATTGTTAAATATATAATTATAATACGGAGAAAAATTAAAGTTAGATAACATTTATGTAGACTTATTTTGAAAATAAGAAATCCACTTATTAAGAGATAATAATTATTTGTTCGAAGTTTTTTAAAATATTTAATGTACAGAATAGATAATTACTAAAAATATAATTAGAAAAGGAGGGGAATTTTATGTTAAAAAAATTTAAATTAAGGAATAACTTCATTATTCCTGTATTAATATTTTTGACTTTGATATTAAATTTTTCAACAGCAAGTGCTCAATCTAGTAATACTGGAGTTGTTACATGGATAAATAATCAAGATAAGATAATCGTAAAAAATGATATTGGAATTCATACTTACTACAAAACAAGAGATGTAAACAATAATGTTATTTTTGTTAGAAAGAACTTTACACCAATTTACCATCCTATGCGTCGTGTTTGTTGCCATGATTACGAAGCTAATCCTAGAACTACTTCATTTATTACTACTGAATTCGTATATATAGAAAACCCATCAAGTCCAAATGGAGGATCATGGGTACCTTGCAGAGTAGAGATAACTGTATGCTATTATTGTGGAGCAGAAAAGAATCGTAGATATTTAGGTTGAATAAATGATTGAGTATCATAAGATTTATCATTGTTGAAAGGAGATGTATACTTTGAAAAAGAAAAAAATTCGGATATTTGTATGTATTGCATTACTGATTGGATTAGCATCAGGAGTATTAGCTAGTTCTGATTTGTTTGGAACGATAAAACAAGTAAAAGAAAATGAATACGCTCTAAACAATATGTGTTTATTTGAAACTGCAAAAGATTTTGAAATAGTATACCCTAATGCAACAATTCCCAATAATTTACTAGGATATAAATTAGAATATATACTTGTAACAGAAGATCCTTTTATTAACCAAAGATTTTACGAAGAAGTAGTTAAAAACAAAAAATTAGAATGGCAGCATGATCTATCTTTGATTGATTATCTGGAGGTTAGCTACAAAAATCAACATTCTCAAATGATTAAACTCTATTATAAAGATGCATCAGAACAATTCATACCACAATTAGATAATTATATTTTAGATAAAATCCAAATAGGAGATATAACTTATAATATATATCACGATGGTGTTAATATTAAATTTATTACGTTTAAGAAAGAACTATGGGGCAAAAATTTTAACGTACACGTGGAATTACTCAAGACCGAATCAGATGGCTCTGTGGTTAATCAGTTTGAATGGGATAAAAATAAAAATGAAATAACCAAATTTCTACAATTACTTTCGTTAAGTAATTTGATTAAATAGAAATAATTTGATGACAAACCCACGATTTTTTAAAATCGTGGGTTAAATTTTTAAGCAACTAATTCAATTTTTCTAAAATAATTTTCCTACTTCTAAAACAACATGGCAAAATCTTAATAAAAGAAATAGTTACGGAGAAATATAAGATTCAACTGGTTAGGTAAATGGAAATTTTAAAATTAAGATGTTTGTAGATGAATTAATTATCTATTTTTTACTCGATATATTTATTATGAGATAAAAAATAAAAATGTAAGGTTTTAGAATCATAATGTGTCTAATGGTTGAAAGGGGGATTATAGATGAGTAAAGAAACAATGAATGAACAAGATTTCAATCGTTTAATAAATGAATATGGTACAGAAATTTTAAGATTATGTTATCTATATTTAAAAGATTATCAATTAGCTGAAGACGCATGTCAAGATACATTTTTACGAGTATATAAGAAATTTCATACTTTTAAAGGTAATTCATCAGAAAAGACTTGGATTACAAGAATATGTATTAATGTATGTAAAAATTATTTACGAAGTTCATGGTTAAAAAGAATTGTATTAAATGATAAAAAATTAAAAAATAAGAAAGTTTCAGATAAAGAATTATTTGATAGACTTGAAGATAATGATCTATTCAAGTCAATAATGAAACTAAAACCAAAATATAGAGAAATTATTTTAATGTATTATTATCAACAGTTTACTGTTAAAGAAATAGCAGAAATTTTATGTATTTCTGAATCGAATGCGTATGCTAGATTATCAAGAGCAAGAAAAGAATTAAAAAATAGAGGGATAGGAGAGATGGTTTATGAACAATCTTGAAAATTTAAGAGATTATATAGATGAAAATTTGGAAAGTATAAAAATTACTGATGATATTAGGAATAATATAATAAGAAAAAGTAAAATAAGTACATATCATAACTTGAAATATATAGCTATTATAGCGCTACCTATATTATTAATATTATGTTTAGCTTTCAGTGATCCAATAAGTTATGCTGCACATAAAGTATTGAGGTATGTACCAGGTATAAATAAACTGATATACACAGACGTTAAAAACCAAGCATATGGTCTTTTAGGTTCAGTAGAAATGCTTATTGGTGAGAAATATATAAAAGTTAATTCAGCCTATACTGAAGGCAATACTGTAACATTGATAATCGAAGGCAATGTACCTTTGAAAATGGAAGGAAATAAAGGTTTAGAACATCAGATAATTGCAATAGATGAATATAAAAACGTAGCGGAATTAACATCATGGGACATGATATGGGATTATGATGATTATCAATGGAGCGGTAGAATTACTTATACATTCAATGATATGGTAAAGAAATTTAATATAGTTTATGATAAACATGCAATGCCTATAGTTATGACTGAATTGCCAGAGGTATCTTCCAAGGAACATAATTATATCTCTATAGAAGACATTGGTGTTGATATTGCTGTAGTAACTAATTACGTTGAAAATAAGTTAGAAGTTAATTTATTAGCACAAGCCAATGATTCTACGAAATCTGTTTCTTTCCCATTAAAAGATATCTATTTATTAGACGATAAAGGAGAAAAATATTATTGTATAAATACTAATTCGGGGAATATACTCTACTTTGATAGAAAGCTAGAACCAGGCATAAAATTAGTTATTCCTTATATTCTAATTGAAGATACAGATTTACAAGCTAAAGTAACCATAAGTAAAGATAACGAACTTCCAGTTAATATAAAAATTGGAGATAACAACTTGATAATTAATAGTGTTGAATGGGTCGATTATATTGAACGCTTTAATTACAAGACACCAGAAAATGATTGTCAGTTAATAGAAAAAGCAGCACAAAAAGTAAAGCTGATTATTAATAAAAATCTATCTGGAACAAAAGAATTGAAATTATATAATATTTTAGCCAATGTAGATGAAAAAGAATTAAATAAGTATATAGTGGAAGGCGTCAAGTGCATATTTGTGGACCCTAGCGAAGAAAATAACTCAAAAATTACTAATGATGATTATAAAGAATTAATTCTTTATAATATAAAAGAAGGACAACAAGAGATTAATGTAACATTTACAAATCCTATTTTTTATACAACTAATAAAGTAATAATCCCTATACAGCCTTAATAAAAAAGGATTAATTTGTAGCGTATTTAGAAAAATATTTCAAGTTTAATTTTCAAAGGTTAAAATAGTAAATGATAGTTTGTAAGGGACACAAAAACATTATTGACAAATAATAGAACATATTTTATAATGAGGTTAAATAGAGAAAAAATAGTATAAACAAAAAGTGAACGGAGAGAAGAATATGGAAATACTAACTATAGGAGAAAAAATACGAAAATTAAGAAAAGAAAAAAATATGTCATTAAGAGAATTAGGAGGAGATTTTGTTTCAAAAACATAGTATTTGGAAATCCCAAAAATAACTGACAATAAAGTAATAACACAAGGCACTGTATATGAATTAGCTGATGAAGATGATGGCGGATTGAGAGGATAAAAAGTTTAGTAATATATTTATTTAGGTACAGGAGATGAGAGTATGGTGTATCCAAGAGCACCAGATAAAAAAGCCTGCTAACTCAAATAAATGCTGGCGAGCATATTGAGTAGAGTTAATAGGCTACTTGATATAAGTATACTATGAATATATATAAATTTCAATATCTGGGTGTCAAATTTGCTCTAAAATTTTGACACTACGCATGGAGGATTGAGAGGGTAAATTAATAATAATTATATTTATTTTTAAAAAAAGGAGCATTCCTATAATAAATAAAAATGAAGATTGATAAAAAAAGTATCCCCTGTTAAAATACGAGGTGTCAGTAAATCCTGCAGGAAAAAAACTGACCCTTAATTTAAAAAACAGGAGGTACTCTAAAATGAATTATACACAAAACGAAAAGATAAAGCAAATAAAAGAAGATACTTTACTTTAATAATAGGAATCGATATAGCTAAGTACAAACATGTAGCTAGAGCTCAAGATTTTAGAGGTATTGAGTTAGGTAAAGGTCTAGTTTTTAATAACAGTGATGAGGGATTTAAATCATTAATAAAATGGATTATTAAGTTATGTTCTGAACATAACAAGTCAAACGTAATTGTGGGAATGGAGCCTACAGGTCATTATTAGTTTAACTTAGGACATTATCTAAAAGATAATGATGTGAAGATAGTTTTGGTTAATCCAATGCATGTAAAACGTTCTAAGGAGTTAGATGATAATTCACCTACTAAGAATGATTTTAAGGACGCTAAAGTTATTGCACAACTAGTTAAAGATGGAAGATATTCTGAACCTATAATACCAAAAGGTATTTATGCTGATCTTCGTTTGGCAATGGACGAAAGATCTGAAATCATTAAAGATTTAAATAGCATAAAAAATAAAGTAGAAAGATGGCTAGATAAGTATTTCCCTGAATTTTTTAAAGTCTTTAAAAAATGGGAAGGCAAAGGAGCTATTATAATTCTTAAATATTTTCCTTTTCCTAATGAAATTACAAAGTTGGGTGAATATGAAACAGCATCTATTTGGAAAGCACATATAAAAGGGCCGTAGGTCTTAAGAGGGCTAAAAAGTTAGTAAATGCAGCTAGAAATTCTGTAGGCATACAGGAAGGTCAAAAGATGGCTAGAAAACAGTTAAATAATTTATTAGAAAGATATGAACTATTGTTGGAACAACTTAATGCACTTGAAAATGAAATTGAAAAACTCGTAAAAGAAATACCAGGTGCAGAAGAAATGCTATCGGTTGATGGTATTGGTGTAATAACTGTTGGAGGTTTCATATCTCAAATAGGTGATATAAATAACTTTAATATTATACTACCAGAACTATAAATCCTTTAACTAAAAAGCAATCACTAATAGCATTGTGTTCTAAGTTAATTAGAGTTCTATTTGCACTTGGTAAAAAGAAAGTAAAATATAATGGAGATAAACTTTTAAAAGATATTAAAAGACCATCAGAATTACAATACAAAGTAGTTTAAAGTTAAAGTGTAAGGAATATTTGCCTAAATCATTATTTAAAATAAAGTTTTTAGGGTTACGAACATTGAAAAAAGAAGTCAGGAGAATCTGGTATATATTTATTCCATAAGGACTTAGATCCAGTAAAGGAGCATTTCCAGCCTCCACTCATGGATAGATAAAACGAAGGAATTTAGGGACATAGGTCCTGTGAGACATGGGAGGGTAATCGCCATGAGTTTTGTGGAGATCTAAAGACGATTATAAGGGGAAATTAAGCATCCTTATTAAAGCACATCCCTATATACCATAAATTTATATTTTTAACATATTTATCCATGCAACTTCTTTTGAATATAGTAGTAATTCTAAGAAAATAGAAGTATTTTAAAGAAAATTTTAATTTATAGAGGGAGGATATAATAACATGAGGATTTTGCAAATAAAAAAATTTTCAATAGTAATAATTTTAATAATATTAATGTTTTGTAGTTTATTAAATTTTAGCTATGCTTCTACAGATAATATGAACGTGATAAAAATAGCAAAGAATTTTGTTGATACTATTAGTTCAAAACACGAACATTTTTCAGATTGGAAAATCAGTGTAATTTGTGAACCAGTACCACTCTACAAAGAAAATGGTAAAATTAGAGCCTATCTTTTTCATCTAAGAAAATCTAAAGAAACAGTAGGTTATTTTATATTAGATATAAAAACATTAAATGTAGTAGAATTTGCAAGAGGTGAATCTCCATACCAAAGTACACTTAAAAGATTTAAAATTGAAAAGTTCAAAGACAAAAAAATTGAAAAAGAAATGTTAGTTTATGCAGGCCCATCATATTATATACTAGGAGTAAAGACAAGTAAAGATAAAAATATCTTCAATTCGTAATATGAAAAATTAAATTCAT
>NZ_FQXO01000010.1 GCF_900129995.1 Caloranaerobacter azorensis DSM 13643
ATAGGATAAAAAATAATATAGTGAATTCAAAGTTTTGACCGTATATTTTTTTATAAAGTTATCGTATATAAACTTTATTGACCTTACTTCTTCAAGTGCAAGTATTGACAGTATTAGCCAGTAAAATATATTAAAGCTTCGCTTCTTAAAAATATGTCTATATTCATATAAATATTGTTTTAATGTTTGTTTTATAGAGTTTTTGGATATACTAATCATAATCAGACATCTCCTAGATTTTTTTTTTAGTTATGATTAGTATTCCTAGGATTTAGATGTCTGATTTTTCTACTTTATGGAAGCTAACTCTTTATTTCTTGTAAAGTGGTGTAAAATATAATTATTTGTAATAAATTTTATCATAATTTTCCTTATTAATTTAAATTAAATATTTTGTTCATGATATAATTATTTTAAGTAAAAGTTAATGGGGTTTTAAAGTATGAAGAGGCCATTTTCTTATTTTTTATTTCCATATATTCTTGGAGTTTACTTTGGATATAAATTTCATATTATAACAAGTTTATTATTTGTAGGTTTATTATCTTCTATAATTTTATTTATACTATCAATTTTAAATAAAAAGGCATTTATATATTCTTTATTTTTGCTAATTTTCTTTATTGGATATTATAATACTAGCAGTAATATGATTAAAGAAGATAAATTGCAATTTTTGTATGATAATAGAGTGGAATATGCAGGTATAGTAAAAGAAAAAATTATTAAAAATTCGTCTCGTTCAAAATATGTATTAGTTACCGATTATATTAGAATTAACAGAAATATTTATCATATAAAAGAAAAAGTATTATTAAATGTAAAAGGAGAAAAAACTTTTGAAGAAGGAGATAAAATAAAGGGAATCGGTTTTGTAAAAAGGCCCAAGGCAAATACAAATCCAAGATTGTTTAACTACAGACTTTACTTGAAGACACAAGATATAAATCTAATAATATATTCAAAAGATTATTCAATTTATTTATTATCTAAAAATAATTTAAAATTTTTTGAGCATAATGCTCAATTAATCCGAAATAAATTTTTAAATGTATTAGATATGGCATTGTCAGAAGAAAATAGTTCAATAATTAAATCAATTATATTAGGGAAAAGTTCGTATTTGAATAAAAATATACTTAATAGTTTTAGAGAGTTGGGAGTATCTCATATATTAGCAGTATCGGGACTTCATGTAGGAATAATTTCGGCTTTTTTCCTTTTTGTTTTTACTATGTTGCAGCTAGATAGAAAATTATCTACTCTCATTACAATAGTTTTAATTTGGAGCTATGGTTATATAGTTCAATTTCCTCCATCAGTATTAAGAGCTTCAATTATTTTTACGCTATTGATGACTTCTAACCTGACTTTGAGAAGATATGATGCAACAAATAGTATTTTATTTAGCGCCTTTATTTTACTTATTTTTAAGCCTTTATGGATTTTTAATATAGGCTTTCAATTATCATTTGCATCGGCTTTATCATTAGTATTATTTACAGAAAGAGTAAAATTATTATTAAATATAAATAACAGGTTTATAAATGTGATGTCTCCTATTCTAGCTGTGCAAATTGGTATATTACCATTGCTATCATATCATTTTAATAATATATCTTTAATAGCAATAATAACTAATTTAATTTTAGTTCCAATATTGTCTATTTCAGTTATAGGTGGGTTTATTTTAATTTTTGTTTCCTATATCAATATAAATACTGCATTATTTTTAGGAACATTATTGGATTTAATTTTAGACTTTACTAGATTTTTGATAAATATTTTTAATAAGTTTCCGTATAAGACATTAATATTACCACAACCATCATTTGAAAGTATTATTTACTATTATCTTGCCGTTTTTATATTTTTAGGTTTTATTAGGTTTGATTTACTATCTATGAAGATTAAGAAAACTTTTTTGATATGTACTTTATTTACTATATTATTAACAACATTTTATATTACTCTACAAAATGATGTAGAAATAGAATTTTTAGATGTTGGACAAGGTGATTGCAGTTTGGTTAATATTAATAACGATAAATTCTTTTTAATAGATACTGGAGGTTCGCTTTCAGGAGAATTTGATATTGGTGAAAATATACTCTATCCGTATTTGGTTAAAAAGGGTATTTTTGCTTTGGATGGAGTCTTTATATCTCATTTTCATGAAGACCATTGTGAAGCTTTGTTAAAATTGATTGAAAAATTGAAAATAAGGAATATATTTATATCGTATGAGAATATGGAAAACGATATTTATTTAGATATTATTAAAAAAGCCGCAGAGAATGATATACCTATTAAAATACTAACTAGAGGTGATAAGATAAATATAACTAAAAATGTGTCATTTGAAGTCTTATATCCTAGTAAAGGAATAAATAAAAATAAATTTGAAAATGAAAACAATTTATCTATGGTATTGCTTTTAAATGCATATGGTAAGAAAATTTTATTTACTGGAGATATAGAGTCAGAAGTCGAGAATATCTTATCAAGCCAGAATAACATAGACATAGATGTTATTAAAGTCCCTCATCATGGCAGCAATACATCTTCAACTGAAGAATTTTTAAGGTCAGTTAAACCTGAATATGGTATTATAAGTGTAGGTATAAACCGATTTGGGCATCCTAGCGATGAAGTATTAAAAAGATATAAAAAATACAATATAGAAATTTATAGAACTGATAAAGATGGATTAATTACAATACGAATTACACCGAGAGGTTATAAAATATACGAGTTTGTTAATAATTAAAATTTTAAGACAGGGAGTGTTGTTATGAGTTATAGACAGATTTTAAATGATATTCAAAATAATGACTTAAAAAGAGTTTATCTTATATATGGAAAAGAGAATTATTTAATTAATTGGATAGTAAATGAGATAAAAGAAAAATATATAGATAAGAATTTTGAGACTCTTAATTATGTGCATTTGGACGGCAAGGAAGTAAGTGTAGATTCAATTATAAATGCTTGTGAGACGTTGCCTTTTATGTCAGATAAAAAAATTGTAGTTATAGAAAATTTAGTATTTTTAACAGGAGGCAAAACATATAGCAAAGAAGAGGAACAGCGTCTAAATGAATATATCTGCAATATAAGTAGTTTTATTTGTTTGATTTTTATTGTTAGAGAAGAAAAAATTGACAATAGGAAAAGGATAATAAAAAATATAAAAGATGTTGGTATGGTTGTTGAATTATCAAAAATAAAAGGAGATGATTTGGTTAAATGGGTATATAAGATGTTTAGTAAATATAATAAAAATATAACTAAAAAAAACATTTCATACTTTATTGAAAATACCGGATATTCGGAATTTAGTAGCGATAAAACGCTTTATGACTTAGAAAATGAAATTATAAAAATATGTAATTATTTAGGAGATAGAAAGGAAGTTACAACTGGAGATATAGACAAAGTTTTAATTCGAAGCCTTGAAAATAATATTTTTAAATTAGTTGATTCGATTGGACAGAAGAGAACAGATAAAGCACTAACACTTTTAAATGAAATGATATTAAATAATGAACCGATACAATTAATTTTATATATGGTTATTAAACAAATTAGGCTTTTATTTATGACAAAACTTTTAGAGGGGAAAGGATATAGTCAAGGTGTCATTGCACAAAAGTTAGGAGTTCAGAATTTTGTAGTAAAGAAGTTGATTGAGCAGAGTAGGAATTTTAGGATTGAAGAATTACAAAGTGCATTCGAAAGGTGTTTAAAAGTAGACGAAGATATTAAAAGAGGTGAAATAGAAAGCAGATTAGCACTTGAAATGTTAATTGTTGAGTTCTCAAAAAAATAATTCGGGCTTTTGCCCGAAGTATAAGTATTACATATTTAATTAGACAGCTTCATTTAATCTCCTAGCTAAACGGCTAACCTTTCTTGAAGCCGCATTTTTATGAATAGTTCCTTTTGCAGCAGCTCTATAAAGCTTTTTCTCAACTAATCTAAGCAAGCTTTTAGCCTCTTCAATATTTCCGCTTTCTAATGCTTCATTAAACTTTCTGATGTAAGTTTTAATTTCTGACTTTCTTCTTCTATTTATAGCAGTTCTTTTTTCTATAACTTTAATTCTTTTTTTAGCTGATTTGATGTTTGCCATAGGTTCACCCCCTTCAATTGCAATTGACAAATGATATTTTACCATGAACATATATAAATTGCAAGAAAAATATGTTATTTCTTTTATTCCCATGTATCAGAAAAATTATGCAGTTGATAAGATAAATTTGAAAACAAAAATAAGAATAAATAATTTAATAAAGAGTTAATATAAAAATACTACTAAATATAAAGGTGGTGTTAAAATGCTACAAATAAGAACTGACTTAGCTATTGAAGCAAGAGAATTATATAAAGAAAGGAATAACATTGAAGTATCCGGGGTTGAAGTTGAGAAAGAAGAGAAGAATGATTATACAATAACAAGAGTAAAGATAGTTAATGAGTATGGAGCAAATCAAATGGGTAAACCAATTGGAAATTATATTACTATTGAAGTGCCAGCATTAAAAAAAGCTGATCAGGATTTGAAAGATGAAATTAGTAAGGTATTGGCTAAAGAACTTAAAGCTTTACACAAACTTGATAAAAGTAATAAAACTCTAGTTGTAGGATTAGGTAATTGGAACGTAACTCCTGATGCATTAGGTCCGAAAGTAGTAGATAAAATTTTAGTTACAAGGCATTATTTTGAGGCTTATAAGAAGATTGAAGATGAGACAATGGCAAATGTTTCTGCTATTTCTCCGGGGGTAATGGGTCTTACTGGAATTGAAACAGGAGAGATAATAAAAGGTATTGTCGAAAAGATTAAGCCAGATTTGGTTATAGCCGTAGATGCATTGGCATCTAGAAAAATGGAAAGAGTAAGTAGTACTATTCAAATTTCCGATACTGGGATTAATCCTGGTTCTGGTGTAGGTAATAAAAGAAAAGGTTTAAATGAAGAATATTTGGGGATTCCAGTTATAGCGATAGGTGTACCGACTGTTGTTGATGCTGCAACAATGGTAAATGATACTATTGATATGATAATAGGTGAAATGAAGAAACAATCTAAAGTTGGTAGTAATTTTTATTCTATGTTAGAAGAAATGGAAAGCGAAGATAAATATCAATTAATTAAAGAGGTATTAAATCCTTATATGGGAAATGTTATGGTTACTCCAAAAGAAGTTGATGATTTGATTGACGATCTCTCAAAAGTAATTGCAAATGGATTAAATATTTCATTACACCCAGGAATTGATTTGAAAGATGTAAATAGGTATTTAAATTAGCGACTTAAAAATTAGTCGCTTTTTTTCTATTCATAATAACAAAATTTACAGAATATAATTTCATATAGTAGTCTAACATTAGAGAAATATAGGGGAGTGTTACCTATGAGGTATAAGATTTATAAAGATAAGGGGATTTGGTATATTATAATAGCTATTTTGTGTTTAGTGTTGTTTTTTATGGGATTTAAAATAATCTCTAATCTTTCAAATGATTTTGCTAAAGATGATGATGAAGAAGTTGAAGAGGTATTTAACTATATTTCTTACTATAATGGAGAAAAAGAAAATAATTTATATAAAACAGATGCTGCTGATTTATCTAGTGCAAAGAATGAAGAGCAGTATTTAAAAACTGATGATGTAGACATAGATGATTTTTTTTTGAAAATAATTATTAATTCCAATTCATATATGAAGGCTATGTATTATGAAAAATATAGAAATAATTCTGATAGAGCCTTTATTAATAAATTTTTAAATGGTTTAAAATCATATTTTCAAATGACATCTTTTTTGAAAGCACAGATAGAATCGATTTTTAATAAAGAGGATATTACTCCTGTAAACAGTGTAAATTATTCTAATGAAAGAGAAATAGAAAAGGACGAAGACGAAGATGTTGTTAAACAGGATATTGATTTGGATGAAGATGGAAAAGTGGAGATAAAGGAGGATATAATATTTATTGAAGATTCTTCTGAGGCAAAAGTAGGAAGTATTTTAAAGGATAATAGTATAAAAACAAAAATGGTAAAAAAATTAAAAGTCAATAAAGAAAAGCCATATGTACTTATATATCATACACATGGAACAGAAGCATATTTGCCTATAAAATCAAATAGATATCATACAACGAAAAGAGATTATAATGTTATAAAGATAGGAGATATTATAACTGAGGTGCTTTCTAAAAAAGGTCATAAAGTTAAACATATTGATATTTACCATGATATACCTTCATACAATAAGTCATATTCTAGATCTTTATCGACAGTTAAAGATATAATAAATAAAGATAAAAATATAAAAATAATTTTTGATATACATAGAGATGGCATTCCAGAAGATGCGAGTTATATTAAAAAGGCTTTAGCTGAAAGTAAGGTTAAAATTAATGGTGTTGATGTTGCTACTTATTCATTCGTTATTGGACCTGAAAACCCAAATAAAGATGAGATATTAAATTTTGCTAAGTATATAAAAGCGGTTTCTGATAAAATGTATCCGGGATTATGTAAAGGGATCATAATAAAACCCTATGGTAAGTTTAATCAGTATGTAAAAGATCATTATGCATTAATAGAAGTTGGAAGTAATTTAAATACAATTGAAGAAGCTAAAAGAGCCGCAAAATTTATTGGGAATATTCTAGATATAGCATTAAAAGGGATTATCGAATGAATAGATTAAGTTCTTTTTTTTTTAGAATAAAAGTGATATAATGATATATGTGCTGATTTGGAGGTGGTTATGTGAAAGAAGAGACAAGAAATGAAATATTAGAATGGATAAAAAGTATATTGTATGCTGTTGTTATAGCTATAATAATTAAGACTTTTATTTTCAATACTACATATGTTATAGGCGATTCTATGTATCCAACTTTACATGAAGGAGATAGATTGTTTACAAATAAATTAGTATATATTATAGGAGAACCGAAAAGAGGAGATATAGTTATACTTAAAGCACCAGATAAACCAAATGTAGATTATATAAAGCGTGTAATAGCTGTCGAGAATGATGAAATAAAGATATCAGATGGTAAGGTGTATATTAACGGGAAAGTATTAGATGAATATTATTTGAAAGATGGTTTGTATACTCATGGCGATATAGATTTAAAAATTCCAAAAGGATATGTATTTGTATTAGGCGACAATAGAAAGTTTGGTGCAAGTAAAGATAGTAGGTATTTTGGACCAGTTCCGGTGAAATCTATTAAAGGTAAAGCGGTGTTTAGATATTATCCTTTTGATAATAGATTTGGATCATTATATAAATAGGTATAAATATTTTTGACTTTGTCCATAATAATTCTGGTGATTATTATGGGAGCAAGGCTTGAAAGATTAAAAAGGGAAAAACTTAGGCGTAAAATAAAGCGGAAAAAAAGATTGACAGTTTTATTAACTATTTTGATTTTGTTCATAGGTATCAAGATTGTTAATCAGTCTTTTGTTGAACTTTTACAAGTTGAAAACGAAAAATTGTTTGAATATAGCTATTTTAATGGTATATATAAAATACAATTGATGGGGAATATCTATAATATAGAAAAGTCAGATATTGATATGTATTACAGAAAATGTAGAGCTATAGTATTGAAATATGTTGATCAGATAAAAGATTTAATAGCCAAATTTAAAGATGACCGGGTTTAAGCCCGGTATTTTAGTATGCAAATGTTTTATTAATTTATACTTTTAACACATTATGTATTTGTGTTATAATTGTTTAGAATTACTTCCATGTTATAAGGAGGATAGGTATGCCAAAAGACAGACAGAAAAGAGTGAGGAATTTTTCTATAATAGCTCATATAGATCATGGTAAGTCAACATTAGCCGATAGATTAATAGAGAAAACGGGACTTCTTACCGAAAGAGAAATGAAGGACCAAATATTGGATAATATGGATTTGGAACGTGAAAGAGGAATTACAATAAAATTACAGACTACGAGATTAATCTATAAGGCTAAAGATGGTGAAGAGTATATTTTAAATCTTATAGATACACCGGGGCATGTCGATTTTAACTATGAGGTATCGAGAAGTTTAGCTGCTTGTGAAGGGGCTTTACTAGTAGTTGATGCGGCACAGGGTGTTGAAGCTCAAACTTTAGCAAATGTTTATTTAGCATTAGAACAAGATTTAGAGATAATACCTGTCATTAATAAAATAGATTTACCAAGTGCAAGACCAGAAGAAGTAAAGAGAGAAATAGAAGATGTAATAGGGCTAGACTGTGCAGATGCACCTATGATATCAGCTAAGGAAGGATTAAATATAGAGGACGTATTAGAAAGTATCGTAAAGAAAATACCAGCACCTACAGGAGACATTAATGCTCCATTGAAGGCTTTGATATTTGATTCGTACTATGACAATTATAAAGGCGTTATAACTTATATAAGAGTGGTTGAAGGAAATATAAAGCCAGGTATGAAAATAAAAATGATGGCAACAGGTAAGACTTTTGAAGTCAGTGAAGTTGGTATATTTGCACCGGGTCAAGTACCGGTTAAAGAATTAAATGCTGGAGATGTTGGTTACGTTGCAGCAAGTATAAAAAATGTTAGAGATGCAAGAGTAGGTGATACGATAACAGATGCACAAAATCCGACTGAAAAGCCTTTGCCTGGTTATAAGAAAGTTACACCTATGGTATACTGCGGAGTATACCCGGCTGAAGGAGAAGACTATAATAATGTTAAAGATGCATTAGAAAAATTACAAGTAAATGATGCTGCATTAGTTTTTGAGCCTGAAACATCTGCAGCATTAGGATTTGGTTTTAGATGTGGATTTTTGGGATTATTGCACATGGAAATTATTCAGGAAAGGTTAGAAAGAGAATTCAATTTAAATATTGTTACTACAGCTCCTAGTGTTATTTATAAAATCATGAAAAAAGACGGTGAAATGTTAACTATTCAGAATCCGACAAACTTGCCGCTAGTAGCCGAAATAGAGTATATGGAAGAGCCAATAGTAGAAGCTTCGATTATGACACCTACTGACTATGTTGGTGCTGTAATGGAGTTATGTCAGTCAAGAAGAGGAACATTTAAGAATATGGAATATTTAGATCAATCAAGGGTAGTAATGCATTATGATCTGCCATTAAATGAAGTAATTTATGATTTTTTTGATGCACTTAAATCGAAAACAAAGGGATATGCTTCTTTTGACTATGAACTTAAAGGATACCAGAAATCTGATTTAGTTAAGTTAGATATTTTAATCAATAAAGAGCTTGTAGACGCATTTTCTATAATAGTTCACAGAGATAAGGCTTATGAGAGAGCTAGAAGTATAGTTGAAAAATTAAAGGAAGTTATACCGAGACATTTGTTTGCTGTTCCAATTCAAGCGGCAATTGGTTCGAAAGTAATTGCTAGAGAAACTATTAAAGCATTAAGGAAAGACGTTCTTGCAAAATGTTATGGTGGAGACGTATCAAGAAAGAAAAAATTATTGCAGAAACAAAAAGAGGGTAAAAAACGAATGAGGCAATTAGGTAATGTTGAAGTACCTCAGGAGGCATTTTTAGCGGTATTGAAATTTGATGATAAATAATATAAGTTTACTTTTGTGGGGATTCCTAGTTTTAAAAGGGATTCCTTTTCTTTTTGTTGAATTAAGAAAATAGATAAATATATTGATAAATTTACAAGGAGTGTTTATTTATGATAGACTTTGATATATCTATAATTATAATCGGACTAGTACTATTAAGTATACTATATATTTATTTTAAATTTGTAATGAAAAAAGAGAATGTTTTTTTATTATTCTTTAGTATATTCTACTTTTATTTATTGATTTCAATAAAATATACTTTATTTCCAATACCTATAACTATGGCAAAAGTAGTTAGAAATGAAACAGCTTTCTTATCTGGAGTCAATTTAATTCCCTTTAATTATAAATCAGTTAATTATTTATTAAGTAAGCAAGTTATTTACAACATACTATTATCTGTTCCTTTTGGCTTTGGCATTCCATATATTACCAAACTCAATAGAAAAAAATTAGTTATATTAGCTATAAGTTTTGGAACTATAATAGAATCTTTACAATTAATTATCTCGCTATTTTTAAAGTCCGATACAATTTTAAGTTATATATATAAAATAAGTAAAGAAAACATTTAAATTAAAAGGAGAATTAATCATGAACGAATTATTGGGAATATACATTCATATACCTTTTTGTGTAAGTAAATGTTTTTACTGTGATTTTAATTCATATACAGATAAATCATATATTATTAAAGACTATATAAAATATTTAAAAAAAGAAATAGATTTGTATTCAGTCGAATTAAAAGATTATAAAGTTAAAACAATATTTATTGGAGGTGGAACACCTTCTAGTATAGATAGTAAATTTTTATGTGATATTGTAAATCATATTTACAAAAAATTTAATCTTTCTACGTTGATCGAATTTACAGTAGAAGCAAATCCCAAGACGCTAGATAAGTATAAACTAAAAGACTACAAAAACTTGGGAATAAATAGAATGAGTTTAGGTTTGCAGTCTTTTAATGATAAGTTATTAAAAAGTATAGGACGAATTCATACCGCTAGAGATTTTTTAGAAAGCTATGATTTAATAAGAAAGTTTGGTTTTGATAATGTTAATGTAGATGTAATGTTTAATCTACCGGGACAGACGATAAAAGATGTTATTGATACATTAAAAAAAGTTATTGCACTAAAGCCAGAACATATCTCGTTTTATAGTTTAAAGATAGAAGAAGGAACTTTATTTTATAAACTATATAATGAATCAAGATTAGACTTACCAGATGAAGATACGGAAAGAGATATGTATCATAAAGGAATAGAATTATTAGAAGATAATAACTTTATACATTATGAAATATCTAATTTTGCTAAGCATGGTTATGAATGTAAACATAATTTAATATACTGGAATGTAAAGCCTTATCTCGGATTAGGATTATCTGCTCATTCTAATATAAATAGCAAAAGATGGAGTAATTTTAGGAATTTTAAGCAGTATTTCAAGTGTTTAGATAATGGTAGATTGCCTATTGAAGAAAATGAGGAAATAGATGTAGAAATGGAAATGGCAGAATTTATGATATTAGGATTAAGATTGATTAAAGGAATTGAAAAATTAGATTTTAAAAAAAGATTCGGATTAAATGTAGATGATATATATGGTATGCAATTAAGAAGTTTAGAAAATAAAGGATTGATAGAAAATAAAGAAGAATATATTAAGTTAACAAAACGGGGAATTGATTTATCTAATTTAGTTTTTATGGAATTACTTCCTTAACTTACGTATTTATTAGCAACTACTAACTAATTAATACAAGGGTATTGACAAATTTTAAAAACAGTGATAATTTAAAAGCATAAGATTAGCACTCGATAGTATAGAGTGCTAATAAAAATGACAAGTTTTGCAAATTATAAAAATTAGGCTTTCTATAACTAATTGAGGTGGTATATATGATGTTGAATGATAGAAAGCTTAAAATTTTACAGGCAGTAATTCATAGTTACATTACAAGTGCAGAACCGGTAGGTTCAAGAACTATTGCTAAAAAATATAATTTAGGAGTCAGTTCAGCGACTATACGGAACGAGATGTCGGATTTAGAGGAATTAGGATATTTATTACAACCTCATACTTCAGCAGGAAGGATACCGTCTGATAAAGCATATAGATTATATGTGGATAATTTGATGCAAATAAGAAAGATTACAGAAGAAGAAAGAAGAAAAATAAAGTTGAGTTTGCTTAAAGAAATAAGGGAAATAGAGCAAGTTATACAGAATGCAGCTAAAATTTTATCTGAACTTACAAATTGTACATCTTTAGCAATTGCTCCTCAAATAAAGAGAAGTAAACTAAAAAGAATACAGTTAATACCTATTGACGAGCATAAAGTATTAGTCGTTATGGTTACTGATACAGGAATAGTTAAAAATACAGTATTTAGGATTGAAAATGGCGTAAGAGAAGAACAATTAGAAAAGATTACTAATTATCTAAATAGTAGATTGAAAGGGTGTTCAATAGAAGACATAAGTAAAAATATTGATACAGAATTTGTAAAAGATATGTATGATTTGAGAGATACGATAAAAGATATTTTGCCGTTAATAAATCAGTCAATAGATGGGATGTATGAAGTAGATTTGTTTGCAGATGGAGTAACTAACATATTTAACTTTCCAGAGTATAATGATATTGCAAGAGCGAAAAGTTTTATATCATTTATAGAAAATAAAGAATCTGTAGTCGATATGCTTTTAAAAAGTGGTTTTCATGACATTGAAATTATCATTGGTAGAGAGAATTGTTATGAAGAGGTAAGTAATTGTAGTCTAATTACTGCAACATATAGTTTAAATGGTAAAACGATAGGCAAAATAGGTGTAATTGGTCCTACAAGAATGGATTATTCAAAAGTAGTTTCTGTTGTAAAATCTATAGCTTTTGATTTAAATGAAATCTTAAATTATTTTATATTATAGGGTGTGAGGTTCTATCTTACACCCAATATACTGAATATATGTGTTTATGAATATAGAAAAGAGGTGGAATAAATGGAAAAACAGCAGCAAGAACAAGAAATAATAAAAGAACAAGTACATAATGAAAAACAGGAAAATATAAAAGATACAGAAGAAGATATTAATGATGTAAAAAATGAATCAAAAGAAGATAGTATAGACGAATTAAAAGCAAAGTTAGAAGATAAGATAAAAGAACTAGAGGAATTAAATAATAGATATTTGAGATTACAGGCAGATTTTTTAAACTATAAGAAAAGAGTAGAAAAAGAAAAAGAGTCAATATATGCATATGCATCTGAAGAATTAATATGTCAGGTATTACCTGTCATAGATAACTTTGAAAGAGCATTAGATTCAGTTGATGATAACCATAAAGAAGATAGCTTCTATAAAGGTGTAGAAATGGTCTATAAACAATTGATGGATATACTTAAAAAGAGTGGGTTAGAAGAGATAAATGCAATAGGGGAGAAATTTGATCCTAATTTACATCATGGTGTTGCACAAGAAGAATCGAGTGAACATGAGGAGGATATAATAATAGAAGTATACCAAAAAGGTTATAAATTAAAGGATAAAGTCATTAGACCAAGTATGGTAAAAATATCAAAATAAACTTGAAAGGGAGGAGAAGACTATGGGTAAAATAATAGGTATCGATTTAGGTACAACAAACTCCTGTGTTGCTGTTATTGAAGGAGGAGAACCTGTAGTTATACCAAATGCTGAAGGTAATAGAACTACACCTTCGATTGTAGCTTTTACAAAAAGTGGAGAGAGATTAGTTGGTGAAACTGCAAAAAGACAAGCAATTACAAATCCAGATAGAACAATAATTTCAATAAAGAGACATATGGGTACAGATTATAAAGTAAATATTGATGGAAAAGAATATACACCTCAAGATATTTCTGCTATGATTCTTCAAAAACTTAAAGCAGATGCTGAAAGTTATCTTGGGGAGCCAGTTACAGATGCAGTAATAACTGTTCCTGCATATTTCACAGATAGCCAAAGACAAGCAACAAAAGATGCAGGTAGGATAGCAGGATTAAATGTAAGAAGGATTATAAACGAACCAACAGCTGCATCACTTGCATATGGTTTAGATAAAGGTGATCAGCAGCAAAAAATATTAGTATTTGACTTAGGTGGAGGTACATTTGACGTATCAATATTAGAAATTGGAGATGGAGTATTCGAGGTTATTGCAACAAGCGGTAATAACCATTTAGGTGGAGACGATTTTGATCAAGCAATTATTGATTATTTAGCAGAGGAATTCAAGAAAGAACATGGAATAGATTTAAGAAATGATAAAATGGCTTTGCAGAGATTAAAAGAAGCAGCAGAAAAGGCTAAAAAAGAATTATCAAGTGTTATGACAACAAATATAAATCTTCCATTTATTACTGCTACGCAAGATGGGCCTAAACATTTGAACATGGATTTAACAAGAGCTAAATTTGAGGAATTAACAGCTCATCTTGTAGAAAAAACTATAGAACCTACTAAAAGAGCATTATCTGATGCTAATTTATCGCCATCAGATATAGATAAAGTTATTTTAGTTGGTGGTTCAACAAGAATACCAGCTGTTCAGAGGGCTATTAAGAATTTAATTGGTAAAGAGCCTCATAAGGGAATAAATCCTGATGAGTGTGTAGCTATTGGTGCAGCAATTCAGGCAGGAGTTTTAAGTGGAGAAGTTAAAGATTTATTATTACTTGATGTAACTCCATTATCACTAGGTATCGAAACATTAGGTGGTGTGTTCACTAAACTAATTGAAAGGAATACAACAATACCTACTAGGAAGAGTCAAATATTTTCAACTGCAGCAGATAATCAAACAGCTGTTGACATTCACGTTTTACAGGGCGAGAGGCCAATGGCTAAAGACAATACAACATTAGGTAGATTCCAATTAACTGGTATACCTCCAGCACCAAGAGGAGTACCACAAATAGAAGTTACATTCGATATAGATGCGAACGGTATAGTACATGTTTCAGCTAAAGATTTAGGAACAGGTAAAGAACAAAAAATTACTATAACTGCATCTACAAACTTAAGCGAAGAAGAAATTCAAAGAAAAATAAAAGAAGCTGAAAAGTATGCAGAAGAAGATAAGAAGAAAAAAGAAGCTGTTGAAGTAAGAAACAACGCCGATTCAATGGTATATCAAACAGAAAAAATATTGGATGAATTAGGAGACAAAGTAAGTGAAGACGAAAAATCTAAGGTTAAAGCTAAATTAGATGAATTAAAGAAAGCATTAGAGGGAGATAATATAGAGGAAATTAAAAGGAAAACTGAAGAATTAACTAATGAATTCCATGCAATATCGCAGAAGATGTATCAACAGGCATCACAGCAATATTCAGCTCAAGCTGGACAACAAGAAAGTAATAAGCAAAGTGAGAAAAAAGATGAGAATGTAGTTGATGCTGACTATGAGGTTGTAGATGATGATAAATAAATAAGCCAAAGCTAAATCCTCTGGATTTAGCTTTGGTTTTTGGTGTTGAAAGGTGGTGAAAAAATGAGCAAGAGAGATTACTACGAAATTTTAGGTGTTAGCAAAAATGCATCGGAGCAAGAGATTAAGAAAGCATACAGAAAATTAGCAAAAAAGTATCATCCAGACCTAAATCCAGGGGATAAAGAGGCCGAACAAAAATTTAAAGAAATAAATGAGGCTTATGAAGTATTGAGTGATTCAGAAAAAAGAGCAAGGTACGATAGATTTGGGCATGCAGGTGTAAATGGTAATGCGGCAGGAGGATTTGGGCAAGGTTTTGGTGGTTTTGAAGGTTTTGGTGGATTTGGTGATATATTTGATGATATTTTTGAAGCTTTTGGTGGTGGTTTTTCACATAGAAGAAAATCAGGCCCTAAAAGGGGAGCTGATTTAAAATATACTTTAGATTTGAAATTTGAAGAAGCAGCCTTTGGAGCACAAAAGGAAATAAAAATAATGCGGACAGAGGATTGTTCAGTATGCCATGGAACAGGTGCTAAACCGGGTACTAAAAAAACAACTTGTCCAAAGTGTAATGGTACAGGAGAAATAAGATATGCTCATAATACGCCTTTTGGTCAGTTCGTAAATGTAAGAACTTGTGATAGATGTCATGGAACAGGAGAGATTATAGAAGTACCATGTTCAAATTGTGGAGGAACCGGTAAAGAACGTCGTTTGAAAAAGATAAATATAAAAATACCGGCAGGAGTAGACACAGGTTCAGTAATACCTCTTAGAGGAGAAGGAGAACCTGGTGAAAAAGGAGGGCCTCCGGGAGATTTATATGTTTATATAAATGTACTGCCTCATGAAATTTTTGAACGTGAAGGTAATGATGTTATTTGTGAAATACCTATAACTTTTGTACAGGCAGCATTAGGGGCTACTATCGAAGTGCCGACACTTGACGGAAAAGTAAGATATAAAATACCAGAAGGAACACAAACAGATACAATTTTTAGATTGAAAAACAAAGGGATTCCATATATCAGAGGTAATGGTAGAGGAGATCAGTATGTGAAAGTAAAAGTACAAGTACCTAAGAAACTAAATGAAAAACAAAAACAGATTTTGAGAGAATTTGCAAAGGCTACTGGAGATACTGTCCATGAACACAAAAAAGGATTTTTTGATAAGGTAAAAGATGCCTTTGGGGGTTAAAATCACTCCATATTCATTGGAGTGATTTACTTTTGTATTTTCGCTGGTTTTTTTTAATTTAATAGGGTATAATAAAGTGGAAATAAAGAAGATTAAAAAATAAAGGATGTGGGGCTAAATGAAGTGGATTGAGGTCCAGATTAAAACTACTACGGAGGCTGTTGAAGTCGTATCTAATATTTTGTATGAAGCTGGAGTAGGGGGGGTAGTTATTGAGGATCCCAACGACCTAATATTCCAAAACAAAAATGAAGGAGATTGGGATTACATAGATCCTACTTTAGTAGAACAAAATTTTGAAGGAGTAATTGTTAAAGGGTATTTACCAGAAAGCGAGGATTTAATAGATAAAATAGAACTGATAAAACAGAACGTGGAAAAAATACCGCAATACAATTTGGACAAGGGATTAGGCGAAGTTACGACATCAGAAGTTTATGAAAAAGACTGGGCCAATTCATGGAAAAAGTATTATAAGCCAAAAAAAATAGGTGAGAAGATAGTTGTAAAACCTTCATGGGAAAGTTATGAGAAAAAATCAGATGATATTGTAATAGAACTTGATCCTGGTATGGCTTTCGGAACAGGAACTCATGAAACGACTATAATGTGCATAAAAAAATTAGAAAAATATGTTCATCAACATGATATAGTTTTTGATATAGGTTGTGGTACTGGTATACTGTCGATTGCAGCAGCTAAACTTGGAGCGATAAGTACTATAGGGATAGATTTAGATGAAGTATCTGTTAAAGTAGCTAAAGAAAATGTGAGAAAAAATGGAGTTGCTAATACCGTCCAAATTAGGAAGGGCAATCTATTAGATGTGGTTGACGGAAAAGCTAATGTTATTGTTGCTAATATAATAGCTGAAGTTATTATTAAACTTGCAGAAGTTGTTCCTAAATTTTTATTAGAAGATGGAGTTTTTATAGCTTCTGGAATAATATTAGATAAAATAAAAGACGTTAAAGCTGCTTTGGATAAAAATGGTTTAGAAGTAATTGACGAAATGAAAATGGGAGAATGGGCATGTTTAGTATCTAGATTCAAAGAGGGATCAGAGAATGCATAAATTCTTTGTAGATAAAAAAGATATTATAGAGGACAAAATAACTATTAAAGGCGAAGATGTAAAGCATATAAAAAATGTATTAAGGCTAAATATTGGTGAAATTATAAATGTATCAAATTGTGAAGGGAAAGAATACTTTGCAGAGATAATAAATATAGAAAAAAATTATGTAGAAGCAATTATCAAAGAAGAATTTGAATCAAAAAGCGAACCGCCTATACAGATTGTGCTTTATCAAGGATTACCAAAATCTTCGAAGATGGATTTGATTATTCAAAAGGCAACAGAATTAGGCATTGTTGAAATAGTACCATTAATAACAAAGAGAACGGTAGTTAGGATTGAAGATGAAAAAAAAGAACTTAAAAAGCTAGAGAGATGGAGACGTATTGTAAAAGAAGCTTCTAAACAGTGTAGAAGAGGGATTATACCAATTGTTAGTAATATAGTAACTTTTAATGAAATGATTGATAGATTAAAAGACGAAGAATTTATTTTAGTCCCTTATGAAAATGAAATGAAAAGGGGATTAAAAGATATATTAAAATCTTTAAAAAAGGATAGAATTAATATAATAATAGGTCCAGAAGGTGGCTTTGAAAAAGAGGAAATAGAAAGATTAAAGGAGATTAATGCTCATATAGTTTCTTTAGGACCTAGGATTTTGAGAACAGAAACTGCAGGATTTACTGCTATAGCTGTGGTTATGTATGAGCTTGGAGATTTAGGAGTGATTTAAATGAAAACTGTTGCTTTTTATACTTTAGGCTGTAAAGTAAATCAGTATGAAACGGAAGCAATGGCTGAACTTTTTAAAAAAGAAGGATACAATGTGGTGGATGCTGAAGATAAGGCTGATATTTATGTTATAAATACTTGTACAGTTACTAATCTTGGTGATAGGAAATCGAGGCAATTTATAAGGAGAGCAAAAAGGAAGAATAGAAAGGCTATTATAGCTGTTGTTGGGTGTTATGTGCAAGTTTCACCTGATGAAGTATTTGAAATTGAAGATGTAGATTTAGTTATTGGAACGAATGATAAAAATAAGATAGTTGAGCTTTGTGAAGAAGTTAAAGAAAAACATAAGCGCATTAAAATTGTTGAAGATATAATGAAAGTAAGAGAGTTTGAAGAGATGCCTATAAATGAGATAGAAGGTAAGACTAGAGCTTTTGTGAAAATACAGGAAGGATGCAATCAGTATTGCTCATATTGCATAATACCTTATGCAAGAGGACCTGTAAGGAGTAGGAAATTACAGAATATTATAAAAGAAGTAGAGAAACTTAGTAAAAGTGGTTTTAAGGAAATTGTTTTAACAGGGATACATGTAGCATCATATGGAAAAGATTTAGGAGATATAAGATTAATAGATGTTATTGAAGCTATACACGATATTGAAGGTATAGAAAGAATAAGATTAAGTTCATTAGAACCTACGATAATAACGGAAGAATTTATGGATAGACTAATAAAACTTCCAAAAGTGTGTAATCATTTTCATTTGTCACTGCAAAGTGGAAGTAATACAGTTTTAAAGAGAATGAACAGAAAATATACAACTGAAGAGTATTTAAGTATAGTTAAACTTATTAGAAAATATATGCCTGATGTAGGTTTGACGACTGATATAATAGTAGGTTTTCCAGGGGAAACAGATGAAGAGTTTGAAGAAACATATAATTTTGTTAAAGAAATAGGTTTTTCAAGAATACATGTTTTTAAATATTCTCCAAGAAAGGGTACACCTGCGGCAAAATTTAAAAATCAAGTTGATGGTAAAATCAAAGCAGAACGAAGTAGAAAATTAATAGAACTAGGTGAAGAACTTAACAAGGTTTTTAATAGAAGATTTATAGGCAAGATAATGAATGTTTTATTTGAAGAGAAAGTTAGAGGAGCAACTGGGCTAATGGAAGGGTATACAACAAATTATATTCGGGTTATGGCTAAAGGAGATATTTCGATTGAAGGAGAAATATTGCCTGTAAAAATGAACAGAATATCGGGTGAAAATTTAATAGGTGAGATTACAAATAAATAAAGGATTTTTTAGTGATATTGTTGAATATATAATTATGGCAGTAAGGAGGTGAACTGGGTGTCTGATTGTATTTTTTGTAAAATAGTTAATGGAGAAATTTCTAGCAATAAAGTATATGAAGATGATAAAGTATTAGCATTTGAAGATATAGATCCTCAAGCACCTGTTCATATACTAATAATACCAAAGAATCATATATCTTCAATTAAAGATATAAATGAGGATAATGTAGATATTATAAATCATATACATTTAGTTATAAAGAAATTAGCGAAAGAAAAAGGTATAGATCAGGATGGATTCAGAATAGTAAACAATTGTGGTAAAAATGGTGGCCAGACTGTAGAACATTTACATTACCATTTATTAGGCGGAAGACACTTAATGTGGCCTCCAGGTTAAAATATTTGTTGCATAAAACTGTTATTTAATGTATAATAATCTAGTGCCGAAATCTACTTACTGCTTTGTGATTAGGAACTGTAGCAGTGGGAGAGGGGAGGGAAGAAGCAGATGACACAGGTAAGAGTTAAAGAGAACGAATCACTAGATAGTGCTCTTAGAAGATTTAAAAGACAATGTGCTATTGCTGGCGTTCTTTCTGAAGTAAGGAAGAGAGAGCATTATGAAAAGCCTAGCGTAAGACGTAAGAAAAAAGCCGAAGCAGCTAGAAGAAAAAATAAGAAAAGAAGATAAGAGGTGGTTTAATGTCCTTTAAGGAAAGGTTAATGGCAGATTTAAAAGCCTCTATGAAAAACAAGGATAAGGTCCGCAAAGATGTTATTACAATGGTAAGAGCTGCTATTAAACAAAGAGAAGTTGATGAGAGAATTGAGTTAAATGATGAGGACATTATAGAACTTATTGCTAAACAAGTAAAACAAAAGAAAGATGCTTTAAAGGATTTTGAAAAAGGCGGAAGACAAGACCTTGTAGAGCTTACTCAAAAAGAGATTGATATATTAATGGAATATCTGCCTAAACAACTATCAGAAGATGAAATTGATGAAATAGTTAAAGCTGCTATAGAGGAAATCGGCGCTAGTACTATGAAAGACATGGGTAAAGTGATGTCTTATGTGATGCCTAAAGTAAAAGGCAGAGTAGATGGAAGTTTAGTTAATAAGATTGTTAGACAATATTTAAAATAGATTATAAACCTGGGTATTTAAATATCCAGGTTTTTTTAAATGAAAAAAGTTAAGAAAAATTAATAAAGATGTTAAGAAATATTAAAATAAACAGAATTAAGAGGATTTATTTAACATAAATAGAATAAAGTTATAAATAAAAGAATCAATGCTGATTTAAACGTAGCAAGGAATATATGTGCACAGCAAAGATATAAAATAGGAGGTGAAAACCGTTGGCTTAATGTTAAGCTGTGTAATCCTATCAAAGTAGAAAGCGACGTTAAGTTTGTAGGCTTATAGCTTCATAATAGGAGTATCGGAGAAGACCTATAAATTTATAAAGATTTATAGGTATGTGTTGCTTTCTATAAAGTTTTTATAAATATAAGTCAACGGATTAACATGAAAAGAGTAATTGCTATAATTTTATGTTTAACGTTAGTATTATCATTAATTGGATGTACTTCTACTGAAAATAGTTCAAGTACAAAAAACAAAGAAATAACAATACTTATGTATGGTAGTCCATATGAGGAGTTTGGGGCAGCATTTAATACATATAAAGAAAAATTCGAGAGGGAAAATGGGATAAAAGTAAAATTTGACGCGATAGATACAGAAAACAAAATGAGGTCTAAATTATATTTAAAAGACGGTCCTACTCTAATATATATAGGACCATGGGAATTTTATGGTAATTTTGTGAAAACGGGGATAGCTTTAAAGGTAGATGATAAATTAAAAAATTATGCAAAAATATATGATAGCATTAAGGATGAGAATGGCTATTTTGTTCCGATAGGTATGGCTCACTATCCTGTATTATTAAACAGAAGAGTTTTCGAAAAGTTGGGAATAGAGGAGCCAGGACTAGATTGGACTAGAGAAGATTATTTTAGAATAAGAGAAAAGTGGTTAGATGAGGAACCTCAGAATTTTACACCATTTTTATTCAAGGAACTCATTGGAAACGTTATGGAAGAATTAGAAATATATGATTTAGAAAATAACAGAATTAATATTGATAAATCAAAAATGATAGAATACATAAAGAAATTGAAGGATGAGCTACATTCCGGTAGGTATATTTTAAATGACAATTATACATTTGAAAACTATTATAAAATGTTTTTCGAAATAAGATCAGAAGAATATAAGAAAGTAAGAGAAATGGTTTCATATAATGAGACAAATAGTATAAGGAGGCAGTTTTACGCTAAGAATGCATTGAATTCCCTCGGGAATAGCCTTGAAATGGATGTAAGAGAACATATTATTTTACCGCAAGTTATTGATAAATTTAATGAATTAGTATTATGGGGATTTGTTGTTAATAAAAACGGAAAAAATATTGACTTAGGTTTAGAATTTTTAAATGGGTTGTTGAGCGATGAAGTACAGCTAGAACTATTCAAAAAGAAGCGGGATTATCCTGTGAATAAAGATATAGAAGATGAAATCGAAAAAATAGAAAAAGATAATAATGTAAACGAAAAATCTATTGCTTTGAGGAAATACGTATTAAGTAAGATAAAAAGTGGAGATTATAAATCATTGAATAGTTATAACGATAAGTATTTAATTATAGATTCAGAATTAACTCGTAATATAATAAAATTTGTTTTTGCAGATAAAGATTATACAGATGAAGAGATGGTCAAAGAAATAGAAAAATTTGAAAACAAGCTAAATATGTGGTTAAATGAGTAGAAATTAAAGCTAAATTAATCGTTAAAGAAGGGAGAATAATAATGTTGGAAGCAGGATTAGTATTAGAAGGCGGTGGAATGAGAGGTTGTTATACTTCAGGAGTTTTAGATTTTTTTATGGAAAAGGATTTATATTTTCCTTATATTATAGGAGTTTCTGCAGGGGCATGCAATGCCTCGTCTTATATTTCAAGACAAAAAGGTAGAAGTATAAAAATTAATCTTGATTATGCCCAAGATGATAGATATATTAGTTATAAAAATTTAATAATCAAAAGAAGTCTTTTTGGTATGGATTTTATATTTGACGAAATACCTAATAAACTTATACCATTTGATTTTGAAACTTTTAATGAAGCAAAAGAAAAATTTATTATAGTGGCTACTGATTGTAAAACAGGACAGCCTGTATATTTTGATAAAGATGAATGTGAAGATGTAGTTAAAGCCATTAAGGCTTCTAGTAGTTTACCATTTGTAGCTCCGATTGTTGAAATGAATGGGAAATTTTTGTTAGATGGAGGGATAGCAGATCCTTTACCTATAAAGAAGTCGATAGAAGACGGAAATAAGAAAAATGTTATTGTTTTGACTAGAAATAAAGGTTATAGGAAGAGTCCTTTTAAGTTGAGAAAATTATTGAAGGTTATGTATTCTGAATATCCTGGGTTAATAAATGCAATGCTTAATAGATATAAAGTGTATAATAGTACATTAGAATATATTGAAAAATTAGAATCAGAAAAGAAAGTTTTTGTAATTAGGCCAACTAAAAATATGAAAGTAGATAGGATTGAAAGAGATGTGAACAAACTAAAAGAATTATATGAGATGGGATATGAAGATGCAAAGAGATGCTATGATGAAATGATGAACTGGATTTGCGAGGAATAGAAAATTTAATGTTTATGAGGTGATATTTTTGTGCCTAAAATTGTATTTTTACTTTTATCTATGTTATTATTTTTAGTTGGCTGTACAGACGAAACTATATCAAAACTTGAACCAGATGCACAGAAAGAAATAACAATATTAATACAAGAGCCAATTAACCCAATCATAGAAAGCTATAAATTCAAATTTGAAAATTCAAAGGGTGTAAAAGTCAAATTCGATATAATAGATGCAGATACATTAGATGACTACATAAAAAAACTAAACATAAATCTGTATTTAAAGAATGGTCCAACTCTTATCTATTTACCCCAGTATTTTTTTTATCAGAGTTATATAGATAGCGGTGTAGCATTAGAAGTTACAGATAGAATTACTAATCTTGAAAAAATATACGATAGTTTAAAAGAAGAAAAAGTTTATTATGTTCCTATTGGGATGTATTATGTTGCGAAAATATTAAATAAAAGCACGTTAGATGAGCTTGATGTTAAAGAGCCTAGTCTTGATTGGACTAAAGATGATTATTTAAAGATTAAAGAGAAATGGTTATCTAAAAAGCCAAGATATTTTACTTTTAAAGATTATGACGAGATTATTAAAGAGCCTTTATATAATCTGAAAATAATAGAAGAAAACAATAAGATTAGTATAAACAATTTGAAAATTAAAGAATTTATAAAAAATACAAGAGAAAAAATATTTTCAGGTAAATACATTTTAAAAGACTATTCTTATGAAAATTACTACAAAATTTTTGTAGAAGGTATAAATACATCAGAATATCGAAGAGTTTTAAGATTTTTACGACTTGTAGATAAAGAAATTTTGGTTCGGAATTTAGGAATAAATGCATTTGAAACAAAACGAGTAAGTGAAATGATAGATAAAGGAGATGCAATAATACTTCCAGAAGTAATTAACGAAAATAACAGTTTTTTTACTTGGGGTTTTATAGTAAACAGGAATGGTAAAAATACAAATTTAGGGATAGAATTTATTAATGGTTTATTAAGTGATGAAGTACAGCTTTCTATGTATGGTAATGGTAAATTGTTTGGAGGTTTTTATCCAGTAAATAAAGAAATAGAAAGTAAAATAGATAAAATAGATGAAATTTATAATTATAACAAGAAAGCTGTAGAATTGAAAAAATTTATATTAGAAAAAATAAAAAAGAGTAAAATAAGACCTTATAATTATGATGACAGAATACATCAAGAACTTTATGATATGCTTCATAGAGACTTATTTAAATTTATTTTTGTGGACAAGCCTTATAAAGATGAAGAGTTAAGTAGAGAATTGCAGAAATTAGAGGATAAATTAAATATGTGGTTGAATGAGTAATTAGCTGATATATAAGAAATAGGAGAGTGGTTTATTGTATAAAAATGTGAAAAGATTAAGTTTTGTGATGATGATATTTTTAATAATAATTGGTATTTATATAAATTTAAATAAAAACACTGGCATGATAAACTTTCAAGATGATACAGAAAATGAAATTACTATAATTGTTTGGAATAAAGTATTAGAAACAGAAATTCCTAGTTTTATAAGTATATTAGATTATTACATACCTAAATTTAAAGAAGAGAATAATGTGGAAGTTAGATATGAAATTGTTTATGCAAATACTTATGAGGATTTTATAAAAAAAAGAAATTTTAAGTTGTATCAAAAAAATGGACCTACTTTAATACCGATTGTACGGAATGGGATAAATGAAAAAATATTGGAACGATATGTTAAAAGTGGGGTAGCGTTAGAACTTACAGATAAAATATCTTATTTGAGTAAGATATACGATGGTCTAAAAGAGGAAAAAGTTTATTATGTACCCATTGGGATGTCATATACTGCTATGGTGCTTAATAAAAACTTATTAGATAAATTTGTAATAGAAGAACCTAATTTTGATTGGACAAAGGAAGATTATCTAAATATTAAAGAGAAGTGGCTCTCTTTAGAACCTAGGCATTTTACAAAGAGAGATTATATTGATATTGTAAAAGGACCATTATATGAACTTAAGTTAATAGATGATAATAATAAGATAAAATTAAATACTTTAGAGGTTAAGAATTTTATAAAAAATGCTAGAAGTAAGATATTTTCAGATAGTTATATATTAAGCAAGGATTTTTCATATAAGGATTATTATAAAATTTTTGTTGAAGGTATAGTTACGCCTGAATGGGAAAAAGCAATGAGATTTTATAAAAGTATAGAAAGGGAATGTTTAGTTTCAACGTTAGGGGTAAATATTTTTGAAACGCAGCAGATAAGTGAAAAAATAGACAGAGAGAATGTATTGATTCTTCCAGAGGTAATAGAAGGGAATAATAATTTTTATACATGGGGTTTTATAGTAAATAAACATGGTAAAAACGTAGAAAAAGGTATTGAATTTGTTAATGGATTGTTAAATGATGATATTCAGTTTTTGATGTACAATGCTGGAGCATTAACTGGTAATTTTTATCCAGTGAACAAAGACATACAAAATAAAATAGAAAAGTTGGATATTAAATATAGTTACAACGAAAAGGCTATAAAACTGAAAATGTATATATTAGATATGTTGAGAAAATGTAATATAAAACCTTATTCTTTTGATACTGTAATACATCAAGAACTCTATGATATGCTTCATAGAGACTTATTTAAATTTATCTTTGCAGACAAGCCTTATACAGATGAAAAGTTGAGCAGAGAACTACAGAAATTGGAACATAAATATAATATGTGGTTAAATGAGTGATTAAAACATAATGTGTAATAAATATTAAAAAATAGTAACAATTACTTTTGGAAGAAGGATTATTTTAACAGTAATAGAATATATAATGAAAAAAATGAGAATAAATTATCAAATTAGAAAACAAAAGTAGTCGTGCCATATTCGCAAAATTTAAAATATTCAAACTCAAACTAAAAGTAGACTTGAGGTGGAGTATGTTAAAAAAAATAAGAAAATCTAAAGGTTTTTTATTTATATTACCTAGTCTAATAGGTTTCTCAATTTTATATATTATCCCTTTTATTTTGGGTTTAAGATATTCTGTAAGCAGAAGTGGTTTTGATAATACTTTTGTTGCATTTAAAAATTATAATGATGTGTTTAAGAGCAATGCATTTAATTTAGCATTAAAAAATACAGCGTTATTTATGGGTATTGCTATACCACTCATTATTATTATTTCTTTTATATTAGCTTTAATAATTTATGAGATAAACGCACCAAAATTTATAAAATTATTTATTATACTTCCTATGGCGATACCTTCGGGTACAGTAGCTGGTTTTTTTAGAAAAGTGTTTGGAACTGGAGGATTCAATTTAATAAATACAGAATATGCAATGATAGTAGTAGTATTAATATTTATTTGGAGAAATACAGGTTATAATCTGATAATATATCTAGCTGGGCTGTCGCAATTAAGAAAAGAAATAATAGAAGCCTCTATGATTGATGGAGCGAATTACTTTCAGAGGCTATGGCATATTATTATTCCACTTATTACGCCTACGACAGTATTTGTTGGAATAGTAACTATAATTAATTCATTTAAAGTATTTAAAGATATATTTATATTACAAGGAAACTATCCAAATCCAAAAATATATATGTTACAGCATTATATGAATAATAAATTTAGAGATCTTCAGTATGAAAAATTAACATCTGCAGCTTATGTATTTGCAGCAGTAATATTTGTTTTCGCTTTCTTACTGTTCTATTTTGATAGAAAACATGCAAGAAAAGTAGGTGAAAGTTAATTATGAAAAAAATATTGCTTGTGTTGATTTTTATAATATCTCTTTTATACGTATTTCCGATAATATATACATTTACGAATTCTTTTATGACGGAGAGTCAAATTAATGCTGAAAATATACAGATTATACCTGATGAGTTTAATTTGCAACAGTATTATTCTATTGTAACTAATAAAGCAGAGTATTTTAAATTTTTTATGAATTCTGTCAAGTTAACTGTTATTATAATAGTTGGACAAATAGTGATAGGGATTTTTGCAGCATTTGCCTTTGCAAAGATGGAATTTCCAGGAAGGGATTTGATATTTGTAATATATATTTTAGCAGTACTACTTCCATTTCAAGTAACTTTAGTACCTAATTATCTTGTGTTAGATAAAATACATAGAGTTTTGAATATAAAAATACTTGATACACATATAGCGATTATTTTACCGGGTATTTTTTCATCATTCGGAGTTTTTTTATTAAGACAGTTTGTAAGAGGTATACCTAACGATATAATTGAAGCGGCAAGAATTGATGGAGCAGGATATGGCAAAATTTTATTTAAAGTAGTTTTACCTGTAATAAAACCTGCAGTTTTTTCGTTGGTTATTCTTACTTTTATAGATAATTGGAACTTGATTGAACAAGCTATTATTTTTATAGATACTCCTTCGAAGTTACCATTATCAGTATTTTTGGAAAATATCTATTATGGTGATTATAAAGTGTTTTATGCTGGCGCAGTACTTTATATTGTCCCTGCCCTATTAATATTTATTAAAGGTGAAGATTATTTGAAAGAGGGTCTAACAGTAGGAGGTATGAAGTGATGGAAAATAAAGTGCTTAAAACAACGAAAAATATAGTGGTAGGTTTTTTTACACTTATATTTATAATGGGTTTTTTTTCAAAGTCAATAGTTAATTTATTTTTACCTAAAGTTCAAGTTGTATCGGCTATAAAGGGCTCTATTGAAAAGAGTGTTGATCTTGAAGGTACAATAGAACCAAAAGAGGTTTATAAAGTAAGGCTCGGTGGTAATGTGATTATAGATGAATATTTTGTTAAAGTAGGACAAGAAGTAAAAGTCGGAGATCCTATTTTTAAAATAAATTATAAATATGGTTTTAAAGGAGAGGATGAGCAAATAGAAGATCTTAAACTTTTACTTGAAAAAGAGAAGGTTAAATTAGATAGACTGAAAAACAGTTCATTTATTATAGATGAGAAGAATATAGAGGTTTTAGAAGATAAAATACAGTTTCAAAAAAATGAGATTTCAAAATTGGAACAGTTATACAAATCAGGAGCAATAAGCCTCTCAGAATTGGAACGAAATAAAGAGAGTCTTAAAGATTTGGAAAATAATTTGGAAATAAAAAAAATATTACTTGAAGAAAAGAAGAAAGAAAATCTATTAGAAATTAAAGAGGCGGAAAACAATATCAAACGGATTAAAAATGAAATATCTGAAATTGAAAATAGGAAGAAGTTTTATGCTAAAGTTTCAGACGATGGGATTTACTATTCGGATGTTGATGGTGTTATATTAAGATTAAATCAAGTGAATAGGATATTAGGTAAAGATACTACAATTATTGAGATTGGCAAAGTGAAAGGATATAATTCAGTAAAATTTGTAGCTTATGTACCTGATAAGTATTATTATTTTGTTAAAAATGCAGCTAAAATTGAAATAGAAACAGAAAACAAAAATCTTGTTCCTGATGCTGCAAGAATTGTAAATGTAAGTGAAGTAGCAGAGAATAAGTTAATAAAGATCGAAGCTATATTTGGAGATGAAGCTCAAGGGGTTCCTGTATTGGGACAAAGATTGCAAGGAAGAATATCAAAAGAATATAATAAAGAAAATACTATTCCAAAAGTCGCTGTTATCCCATATGACGGATATGGTGTAGGAAAAGAAGGTTATGTTTATGCAGTAGAAGAAAAGAAAGGAGTTCTGGGTACTGAATATATTGCGAGAAAAATAGATGTGGTAATGGTAGTAGTTGGAAATAATCAAGTTTGTGTAAGAGGGCTTGAGACATTGGAAAAGCCCAGAGTAATTACGAATTTGTCATATAAGATTAAGGATGGAGTGAAAGTACATTTATGGGAGTAAGGAAAATTATTTTATTAGCTTTAATAATAGTACTATCTTTTAGTTCGTATATGTACTTGAAAGAAAAGTATAATCCTACGGCTGTAGAGATTAGATTCAGAGGAGATTTGAGGAATGAGGAATTCCGAAAAATAAAAAAAATGCTTTATCTAAATGTATATTCAATAAACTATTCGATGAAATATAGACAACATAAACTTATAATGACAACTGGAATGGATACTCAAATAATTGATATACCGATTATCCATGGAGAATTTATAACAGATTCAGAAAGAAGAGTTGCAGTAGTAGGAGATAAGGTAGCAGATTTTTATTTTAAAACAGAGAATGCTGTTGGAAAGAAAATAAAAGTGTTTGAAAATGAATATGAAGTAATAGGTATTATTAAAAATAGTAATGTAATATATATACCATTCGATGAAAAACTTTTTGGACTAGACTGGGAGAAAAAGATAGTAAGATATGTATCTTATGATAAAGAGTTGTTTTATTTACATTTAAAAGTTAATAAAGTAGTTAGTCAACTTTCGGTTTTAGGACTAGATGTGCAAGATATTGTTGTTTATAAAGAAAAAATATATGGTTATATAAATGTGATAATTTTTGTTGCATTATATATATTATTCAATTTTATTGTGAAAATATATAGACGTGTAAAAAAACAAACTATCGTTTTGTTTCAGGGATATATGGAAAAAAGAAGAATAAAAGAATGGTACGAATATGTGTTAGAAATGAAGAATAATATATTAAAAACGTTAGCATATTCCATTCTGCTTGTTTTTATGATTGTGGGGATATTTAAAACGATACCATATTTAACTATTTCTCCTTCGAGTATTCCTGACAATATATTTTCTTTATACAGCATTTTGAGTGTTTTTAAGTATAAATATGATAATTTTATATTACATCTTAATAACGGTTATAGTGAAATAATGATAGATATAATAAAAATTAACATAATTTTTCTATTAACAATTATAGGAATATTACTGAATATGGTATTTAGAAAAGCAAATTCAAGATAAGATTGTTTAATTTATTTTAAGAGTTAAATTTCAGGGTATACATATATTAATAGTCATACTATAATTTAGACTAAGGAGGTGAGAAATTGAAAGTAAGAAGAGTAGCAGTTTTTTTTATTTTATTGGTTCTAGTATTAAGTTCAATTTCAGTATATTCCGATGAAGGGAATGATGTATATGTAATACCAATAAAGGGAGAAATAAATAAAGCTACTTATCAGTTTGTTAAAACAAAAGTTGAGGAAATTTCTAAATATCGACCTGCTGCTATAATTTTTGAAATAGATACATATGGCGGTTTTATAGATAATGCTATAGCTATTAAGGACGTGATTATGGAGATTAATACGCCAACAATTTCTTTTGTAAATAATAAAGCAGAGTCTGCTGGGGTTCTCATTACTATAGCTGGAGAGAAAATAGTTATGGCAGAAGGTTCTACTATAGGTTCTGCCGAACCAATACCAAATACAGAAAAAATTATGTCAATGTGGGTAAGTACTCTAAAGACTGTTGCAGAACAAAGAGGAAGAGACAAAGAATTAGTAGCAGCTATGGCTGACAAAGATATTGAAATAGATGGAGTAGTAAAAAAAGGGAAATTATTAAACTTGAATTATAAAGAAGCTAAACAGTTAGGATTTGCAGATTATATATCTAACGATTATGACGATATATTAGATCATTTTGATATTAATTATAATAAAGTTGTAAAGATAAATACTGATTTAAAAATGAATATAGCCAAATATTTGACTAATCCATATGTAAGTGTATTGCTTATTTCGCTTGGATTTTTAGGCTTTGTTATTGAGTTGTTTACCCCAGGTTTTGGTGTAGGCGGGACATTGAGTTTAATTTCATTTTCATTATATTTCGGAGGGAACATTATAGTAGGAAACTCTGGATGGGGTACAGTTATAATATTTTTAGCAGGTATAGTTTTACTGCTTATAGAAGTGATCATGCCTGGATTTGGTGTACCAGGAATAGGTGGAATAATTTGTGTTATTATAAGCATAGTATTAACTTCTGGTTCTATAGAAAGTGCGATGATTTCGTTAGGAATAGCTATTATACTGACAGTTTTGGTCGTTATACTTTTGGTGAAATATGGGCAAACAAGTCCTTATTTGGATAAAATAGTATTAAGGACAAGACAAAATAATAAAAAAGGTTATGTAGGCGTTGAAAATAAACCTGAATATGTAGGGAAAGAAGGTATAGCTATATCTTTGCTTAGACCAGCAGGAATTATAGATATAGAAGGTAATAGAATTGATGCTGTTTCTGAAGGTTCTTTTATAGAAAAAGGAGCTAAGGTTAAAGTAATTAAAGTTGAAGGACCGAGAGTTGTTGTAAGGAAATTATAATTTTAAGGAGGCGTTTTTCGATGGGAAGTTTTGTTTCAATATCTATTATTATTGTTGTAGTTATTTTGTTTTTAACGATATTATTTAGTTTTATACCTATAGGGCTTTGGATTACAGCTTACTTTTCAGGAGTAAGAATAGGATTTTTTACGCTTGTAGGAATGCGACTTAGAAGAGTTATACCTTCAAGGATTGTTAATCCATTAATTAAAGCTACAAAAGCTGGGCTAGAATTAGGAATTGACAAATTAGAAGCTCATTATTTAGCAGGTGGAGATGTAAATAGCGTTGTTGATGCCTTGATTGCAGCGCAAAGAGCTAATATTCCACTAGAATTTGAAAGAGCGGCAGCAATAGACTTAGCAGGCAGAAATGTATTAGAAGCTGTACAGGTTAGTGTTAATCCTAAAGTTATTGAGACACCAAAAGTTTCAGCAGTTGCAAAAGATGGTATAGAAGTTATGGTTAAAGCTAGAGTTACAGTTAGAGCAAATATAGAGCGATTAGTAGGTGGTGCAGGAGAAGAGACTATTATAGCAAGAGTAGGAGAAGGTATAGTTACTACCGTAGGTAGCGCTAGTAGCCATAAAGAAGTGCTTGAGAATCCTGATAAAATATCTCAAACTGTTTTGGGGAAAGGACTCGATGCAGGTACGGCATTTGAAATATTATCAATAGATATAGCCGACGTTGATGTTGGTAGAAATATAGGTGCTAAACTTCAAACAGACCAAGCCGAAGCCGATAAGAGAATAGCTCAAGCAAAAGCAGAAGAAAGAAGAGCTATGGCTGTTGCTAGGGAACAGGAAATGAAAGCTGAAGTTCAGGCCATGAGAGCTAAAGTAGTCGAAGCAGAAGCAGAAGTCCCATTAGCATTAGCTAAGGCTTTGAGAGAAGGAAAACTTGGTGTAATGGATTATTATAATATGAAAAATATTTTAGCAGATACCAATATGAGGGATGCTATATCCAAGATGAGCAGAGTAGATGAAAAGAGTAACCCTACAAATAAGTAGTAATTTGAGGATGTGTTAATATGGAAGGAATTTGGGATATATTAAAGACTCTTATTGTAATATCGTTACCAGTTATATTTAGTAGTGTATTTAATAAAGATAAAAGAAACGGAAATAGAAGATATTCTAGTGAAACTACATCTGTTCGAAAGATAAAACAAGATTATGAGCTTATTTCTGAAGAAGATGGTGATGAGCCAGAGCAAGTAGAATTTGTATATGTAGAAAGTTCTGAAACAAATCAAGAGAAAGAGATTTTTCCAGTGGAAGTTTTGGAAGAAGAAAGGATTAATAAAGAAAAATTAGAAGATAGAGAAGATGATATCATTAAACAGAATGAGGTAAATGATAAACCTGTATTTACAATAAATTTTAACTCAGATGATATATTAAGAGGTATAATTATGTCTGAAATATTATCAAAACCAAAGAGTTTAAGATAGAAGTTGCGGGCGATAGCCCGCATTTTTCTATTTAGTACCAAATATCCTGTTTTTAAATACTTGTAATACATATTTAATAACAAGCATAACTTTTTTATATAAGGAGGGCTTTTTGTGAAAAAGAGGGTAGATGATATTAAATCAACTATATCTGATGTATTGGAATTACCAAAAGATATAGTTTTAGACTTACCTAGGATTACATTAATAGGTAATTTACAATTATATATAGAAAATCATAAAGGAATTATCGAATACAGTAAACAAAGAATTCGTATTAATACTAATATTGGTATATTAAGAATCGTTGGAAATAATTTGACAATTAGAACTATTGTTACTGAAGAAATTATAATAGTTGGAGAAATTGAAGTAGTTGAATTTATAAGTTGAGAGGTGTAGTTAATGTTAGTTATAAGAATATGGAATTATTTTCGTGGATATGTTATTATTAAGATTGAAGGACTCACATTAGAGAGATTTATTAATCTTTCTATAGCTAAAGGAATATATTTATGGGACATCATAAGATATGATTATACGACTTTAGAAGCAAAAGTTGGGTTAAAAGGTTTTAAATCTCTGAGGGAAGTAGTTAAAAGAGTTGGTTGTAGAGTTTATATTATAGAAAAAAAAGGCTTCCCTTTTTTAATTCATAAATTGAAATACAGAAAGATGTTAGTATTCGGGTTTGCTGTAGCAGTGGGTATAATAATTTTTTTAACTTCTTTTATTTGGGAAATAGAAGTAATAGGTAATGAAAATGCGGATAGCAAACTTATAGTTGATTATTTAACAAAAATGGATATTAAACCAGGTATTTTAAAGTCAGAGATAGATATATCTGAGTTGAAAAGAAGTATACTAAGGGATATTGAGAATATATCATTTGTTAATATGGAGATAATAGGTACAAAACTTTTAGTTGAGGTTAAGGTTAGAGATGTTATGCCATCTGCTATAAGAAAAGATGTACCTTGCAATGTTGTTGCTAAGAAAAAAGCAGTTATTGTGAAAGTTATAGCCAGAAATGGTAAGAGTGTTGTGGAAAAGGGTGATATTGTAAAAAAAGGTCAAGTTTTAATTTCAGGGATAATTGAAGATGAAAAACTTGAAAATCCTTTATTAGTGCATTCTGATGGCACTGTTTTAGGTAAAACATTGTATGTAAAAGAGCTACAAGAACCTATTATAAAAAAAATTGAGGAAGAAACAGGAAATTGTTATTCGGTTAGAGAAATTAAAATAGGTAATTATAGTTTGCTTTTAAATAATAAGGAAATACCGTATAAGAATTATATTGAAGATAAAAAAAATAGAAAATTAATTAAAATTTTAGGTTATGAATTGCCTTTTGAAATTATAGTTCATAAATATAAAGAAGTTGAACTCATTAAAGTTAAACAAAATGTTGAAGCATTGAAAAAGATGCAATCTGTAAGAGGTGTACAAATGATTATGAATGAATTACCTAAGGGGGCAAAGGTTATATCAAAAGATGTTAAATATTCTATTGAAGATAATATCCTTATTACTAGAGTTAGTATTGAAGTAATCGAAGAGATTGGTGAGAAACAGAAAATACAATAATAGTTGGGAGGATAAGATTGGAAAGAGAAATGTTTGAAAAAAGAATTGAAGTAAAAGATAACGATTTTATAATGGAGCTTTATGGTAATCTTGATGAAAATATTAAAATTATAGAAAAAGAATTTGACGTTGATATTGTATCTAGACAGAGTGAGATAAGAATTATTGGTCAGGAGCCTAACATTTCTATTGTTGAGAAATTGATAGCAAAATTAATAGAGATGATAAAAAGCGAAGGTAGATTGACTAAACAGAGAATAAGATATGCAATACAGCTAATAAATGAAGGAAACGAAGATAGGATTAAGGAACTTTTAGATGAAATTTTGTGTATCACGGCTAGTGGTAAAAGTATTAAACCGAAAACATTAGGTCAAAAAAGATATATTAATGCTATAAAAGAGAATGATGTAGTATTTTGTATTGGACCTGCTGGTACAGGTAAGACTTATTTAGCTATGGCTATGGCAGTAACTGCTTTTAAGAATAAAGAAGTAAATAGGATAATACTAACTAGACCTGCTGTTGAAGCAGGAGAAAAATTAGGATTTTTACCTGGAGACTTGCAAGACAAAGTAGACCCGTATTTAAGACCTTTATATGATGCGCTTTTTGATATATTAGGTGCTGAAACGTATATGAAGTATATGGAAAAAGGACTCATTGAAGTAGCACCATTAGCTTATATGAGAGGTAGAACATTAGATTCGTCTTTTATAATATTAGATGAAGCGCAAAATACTACTCCAGAGCAGATGAAAATGTTTTTAACTAGATTGGGATTTGGGTCAAAAGCAATTATAACTGGAGATATCACACAAATAGATTTACCCAATGGAAAACCTTCTGGGCTAAAACAAGTATCAAATATACTGGAAGGAATTAAAGGTATAGAGTTTATTTATTTAGGGAAGCAAGATGTTGTTAGACATCAATTAGTTCAAAGAATTATAGAAGCATATGATAGATTTGAAAATAAAAAGAAACAAAAATAATTAATGTGTATGGAGGGAATTCCATGCTTGGTATTGATAAAGAGAGGTTGGACAAACTTTTGGCCAGCCCTATATTTAAAATTTTTAGAAATCAGCTTATTAAGCAGATATTTATTGCTTTATTATTTACTATATTGCTGTTATTAATAGTGGTAGATAGCATAGCACCGGAAAAAATTAGTGTTAGTGTTGGAGATATTGCTCCAGTGGATATAATAGCTACAAAAGATATAGTTGATGAAATAACTACGAATCAATTGAAAGAGAAAGCTATAGATAGTGTTGAGCCAAGACATAAGATAGATCCGACAATTCAGGTGAAAGTAAAAAATGAAATAAAACAATTTTTTGAACTTGTTTATGAGTCAAAAAACTATGATGAATCAGATATTAATATGAAAATTTCTTTGCTTAAACAGCAATCTAGTATTAAATTATCTGAGAAAGATTATTCGACAATTATTAAAGCTAATAATGAAGAGTTAAAAATGCTTGAAAGTAATATATATGATATAGTAGCCCAAATCATGGGGACAGGTATAAAAGAAGAAGAATTGGAATATGAAAAAGAAAATGTGAAAAAAATTTTTAATAGTTTAGATAGTCTTTCGGACAATTTAAAGGAATTAGGAATAGATATCGTAAATAATACTATTAAACCTAATAGATTTTTGGACATTGAAACTACAAGGCAAAAACAACAGGAAGCGGCTAATTCTGTAGAACCCGTTATTATAAAAGAAGGACAACTTATTATTAGAAAAGGCGAGAAGATTGATGTAAAAACTTTAGAATTGATAAAGAAAACAGGCTTACTTAAAGAGAATGATGGACCTGATTATAGTTTAATCGTAGGGGCACTATTTATAGTTGTATTATTAGAATTGGTTATAGTAGCTTATTTGTATTTATTTAATAGAGAGATTTTAGAGAGTACAAAATTTTTAGTGATATTATCAATTATTATATTGACTACAATAATGATTTCTAAGAGTATATATGGTATTTCAGGATATTTAGTACCAATTTCAGCTGCTACTATGCTGATTTCTATACTTGTGAACCCTAAATTAGCTATATTAATTAATTGTGTATTAACCATAATGATAGGTATGGTTACAGGCAATGACGTAAATATTATTGTAATGTCTCTTATAGGGGGGTCTGTCGGAGCTGTTGGAGTAATAAATTCATATCAAAGACACAATATATTTTTGACAGGATTGATAGTTAGTGCAACTAACTTATTAACTATATTGGCATTTGGTTTAATAATAGATACAGAGATTATTTCGTTATTGAATAAAATAATGTACGGAGTTATTAATGGCATATTTAGTGCTATTTTAACTATAGGGTCGCTACCATTATGGGAGAGTGTATTTGGAATTGTAACGCCATTAAAACTATTAGAGCTTTGTAATCCAAATCATCCATTATTAAAAAGATTGTTATTAGAGGCACCTGGAACTTATCATCATAGTATAATAGTTGGAAATTTAAGTGAAGCAGCTGCTGAAGCTATAGGAGCTAGTCCATTGGTAGCTAGAGCGGGGGCATATTTTCATGATGTAGGGAAATTGAAGAGACCTTATTTCTTTAAAGAAAATCAGTTAAATTCTGAAAATCCACATGATAAAATTAATCCAAGTTTAAGTACTTTAATAATAACTAATCATGTAAAAGACGGAGCTGAAATGGCAAGAAAATTTAAATTACCTTCAATAATAATAGATATTATTAAACAACATCATGGTAATACTCTTGTTGCATATTTTTATCATAAAGCTTTAAATAGTGAAAATTCTGATCATGTTCAGGAAGATAGTTTTAGATATGAAGGACCTAAACCGCAAACGAAGGAAGCTGCTATTATCATGTTAGCTGATTCTGTAGAAGCTGCTGTGAGATCTATGAAAGAGCCAACGAAAGGTAAAATAGAAGGATTAGTGAGAGAAATAATTAAGAACAAGCTGAATGATGGACAATTAGATGAATGTGATTTAACTCTAAAGGATTTGGATACTATTGCAAATTCATTTCTAAATATACTTTTAGGAATATTTCATGAAAGAATTGAGTATCCTAAACTTGATTTGAATGAACTTAAAGGAGGAAAACTTAATGGAGCTGCTAATTGATGATAGACAGAATAAGGTAATTATTGAAGAGGATGTTAAAGACGCCGTGAGAGATGTTATTCTTGAATGCCTTAAATTGGAAGGATTGAGTAGTAATTATGAAATTAGTGTTTCATTTGTAGACAATGAGGAAATAAGAAAATTAAATAGAGAATATAGAGGGAAAGATAGTCCTACAGATGTGTTATCTTTCCCGATGGAAGATGAAGAGATAGATGAAGGTTATATACCTGTTTTAGGAGATATTGTTATTTCGGCTGAAAAAGCTTTGCAACAATCAATTGAATTTGGACATTCTTTTAAAAGGGAAGTTGCATATTTGACTGCGCATAGTATGTTTCATCTTATGGGATATGATCATGAAACTGAAGAAGAGAAATTAGTAATGAGACAAAAAGAAAAGGAAGTAATGAAACGTTTAAGGATTTTTAAAACAGAAAACAATTAGTGGTTGGTGTTAATAATGAAGGTCAGAAGGTTAATAGATAGTTTTAACTATGCAGTTTCTGGAATAATTTATACTTTAAAGACTCAAAGGAATATGAAAATACATTTTATTTCTGCTTTTTTAGTATTATTTTTAAGTCTTTTTTTAAATTTTTCTAGAATGGAATTACTACTGTTAATATTTGCTATTTCCCTGGTAATAATTGCTGAAATGATTAATACATCTATTGAAAAGACAATAGATTTAATTACTAATGAATATCATCCTTTAGCAGAGATTGCAAAAAATGTTGCAGCAGGTGCAGTGTTGATTTCGGCGATAAATTCAATAGTTGTAGCATATTTATTATTATTTGATAGGGTTAATCCTTATACGAGTTTAATTATTATGAAAATTAAGAATTCACCTATACATTTAACTTTTATAAGTATTTTTTTAATTTTAATAGTTACGATATATGTAAAAACATTAACAAAAACAGGGACACCTTTTAAAGGCGGTTTAGTTAGTGGACATGCTGCTGTTGCATTTGCTACAGCAACAGCAATAACTTTTATTGGAGAGAATACTTTAGTTGCAACATTAAGTTTTCTTATAGCATTTCTAGTAGGACAAAGCAGAATAGAAGGGGGGATTCATTCAACTTCTCAAGTATTTTTTGGAGCTTTATTAGGAATACTTTTGACAGTATTAGTGTTTCAGTTTATTGGTTAATGATATTAATTTAATTAATAAAATAGATTTAGAAAGAGGAGGCAAAATGTTAAGAGGGATTAGAAACATATTCATAACAGGATTTTTAGTAATATTACCTATAGCCGGTAGTCTTTACATAATGTATTTGTTTTTTAGCTTTATTGAAAATCTTTTTGATGCGCCTCTTAAAGGATTACTTGGTATTGAAGTTCCCGGTGTTGGAGTTATATTGACTTTTACTATTATTTTTGTAATAGGAATTATAGCAAGAAATTATTTTGGTAAAAGAATATTGCATTTTACGGAGAAAATTATTATAAAAATTCCATTAGTTAAAACTTTTTATATCTCAATTAAACAAATTGTAGATACATTGTTTCTAAAGAAAAATGAGGCTTTTAAAAAAGCTGTTTTAGTCGAATATCCTAAATATGGGATATATACTGTAGGATTTATAACATCAGAAGCGCCAAAAGAAATATCTGAAAAGACGAAAGAGGAATGTATAAGCTTGTTTATACCAACTACTCCAAATCCTACTTCAGGTATGTTTATTATAGTTCCTAGAAGTAAGATTGTTTATTTAGATATGGACGTAGAAGAAGCTATAAAGCTAATTGTATCTGGCGGGTTAGTAACTCCAGAAATGAAGTAAATGATGAGGGGGAATTAAAATGCACAAGAAAATAGGGTTACTTTTGATAGCAATAATGGTATTGATAAGTTCGTTATTTGGATGTACTAAAAAAGATACAACCGATTTGAAGCCAACTATATCAAAAGAGGAAAACGATAATGAAGATAAAAAAATGCAAGAAGATGTTAAAGAAAATAATGAGAATTTAATAAATAATGAAGATGATAATAATACTAATAAAGCAGATGATTTAATGCAGTCTCCATTAAGTGGAATTTATGCTCCGAAAGAAAAGGTTTTAAGAAGGCCCGTGGCAGTAATGTATGATAATCATCCAGAAGCTAGATGGCAGTCAGGTATAAGTCAGGCTGAGATAGTTTATGAATTTTTAGTAGAAGGTAATTATACTAGATATATGGCTTTATTTTTAATGAATGAGCCGGAACTTATAGGTCCTGTTAGGAGTGCGAGACCTTATTTTATAACTGCATTATTAGAATATGATCCTGTATATGTAAGATGTGGAGGAAGTGAGGCTGCAAAATCAGATGTAAAAAAATTAAAAATAGCAGATATAGATGCTTTGACTAGTTCTAAAAAAGTTTTTTGGAGATATAATAAGACGGGTAAAAGAAAGCCACATGATTTGTATACAAGTATGGAAGTTATTAGAAGAACACAGAAAGAACGTAAATATAGACTTAAAGGCAACTTTGAATCATTTGAATTTAACAAAGAAGATTTAGATTTGGATGGTATTCAGGCTAATACTGTTAAAATAGAATATTTTAAAAATAATACTACTAAATATGTTTATGATAAAGAAAATAGAGTATATAAAAGATATAAAGATGGTAAAATTCATATAGATGAGTTAGATAAAAGTATTGTAACGGCTAAGAACATAATTATACAAAGAGCGAATACGAAGGTGATAGATAGTTATGGCAGACTTGCTATTAATCTTGTAGGTAAGGGTAAAGGTATCTATATTACTAATGGAAAAGCCATAGATATAGTTTGGGAGAAAAAGACTAGAAGAAGTAAGACAATGTATTTTGATTTATCTGGTAATGAGATAAAATTAAATCCGGGCAATACTTGGATTCAAGTAGTTAAACCTAATACTAAAGTAATTATTTAATAGGAGGTAAATTTATGGACAAAAGACAACTTATAAAAAAAGCATTAGAAGCAAAAGAAAAATCTTATGCACCGTATTCAAATTTTCATGTAGGAGCAGCGCTACTAACAAAAAATGGGAAAATCTATACAGGTTGTAATATAGAATCTGCTTCATATACTCCAACTAATTGTGCAGAAAGAACTGCTATATTTAAAGCTGTATCTGAAGGAGATAGAGAATTTGTAGCAATAGCGATAGTTGGAGATTCTAAAACATATACTTATCCTTGTGGGGTGTGCAGACAAGTTATAAGGGAATTCGGAAAAGACATAAAAATTATTGTTGCAAAGTCTGAAGATGATTATAAAGAGTATGATTTAGAAGAATTGTTTCCTCACAGTTTCGGGCCTGAAGATTTAAATGTTAAGACTGGGAGGGAGTAATATGGGGTATAAATCAGGTTTTGTGTCTATAATTGGAAGACCTAATGTTGGTAAGTCGACTTTGTTAAATTGTATTATAGGAGAAAAAATAAGTATTATTTCAAATAAACCTCAAACAACTAGAAACAAGATACAATGCGTTTATACAGGAAATGATTATCAGATAATATTTTTAGATACCCCTGGTATTCATAAGCCCAAAAATAAATTAGGAGAATACATGGTAAAGGTAGCTAAAGATACGCTTAGTGAAGTAGATGTTGTAGTTTTAATGGTTGATAACAGCTTGAAAATTGGACCTGGAGATAAATATATTTTAGAGCAAATAAAAAATATAAAAACACCTAAGATATTATTGATAAATAAAATTGATAAAATAAAGAGTAGTGATGTAGATATTATATTTGAAAATTATAAAAGCACAGGTATTTTTGAAGATATAATTCCTATTTCAGCATTAAATGGAGCAGGTATAGATAAGTTTCTTAAAGTTATTAAGAAATATTTACCTGAAGGACCTAAATATTTTCCAGATGATATGATTACTGATCAACCTGAAAGATTGATTATTGCTGAAATCATTAGAGAAAAGGCGCTTCATAATTTAGAACAAGAAGTTCCACATGGGATTGCTGTAGAAACTGACTTAATAAGAAAAAGATCGGATAAGGACATTATAGATATAAATGCTACAATATATTGCGAAAGAGAATCTCATAAAGGTATAATAATTGGTAAGGGCGGAAAAAAATTAAAGGCAATAGGGAAAGAGGCTCGAATGGATATTGAAAGATTGTTAGGAAGTAAAGTTTATCTTGATATATGGGTTAAAGTAAAAAAAGACTGGAGGGAAAAAGAAAATCTCTTAAGGCAGCTTGGCTATAAGTAGCTTTAAAGTCCACATTTTGTTTCTATTTTTCCTTCAATACTATAATTTTCAAAGAATAAAATGCATTATATTAAACACAATATTACACATAGAAGAACATTGGGGAGGGGCATAAAATGTTGAGAAACGAAATGTGGAAGATTTTTCAGGTTACAGGAAATATAAATGCTTTTATCTATTGTAAAGAATGTGAAAAAATTGTTTTAAAACAAAAGGAAGACGGATATAAGGAGGAAATCAAAACTGTTATATAGAGGTGTATAATGTTATTAAATTTTGAGGGAATAGTTTTACGCCAAATTAAATATCATGAATGGGATAAAATACTTACCATATATACAAGGGAAAATGGTAAAATTCAGGCTATAGCTAAAGGTGCAAGGAGACAAAAAAGTCCTTTAATATCTTGTTCTCAGGTCTTTAGCTATAGCAGGTTTATTTTGTATAAAGGTAAGAATTTTTATTATATAAATAGTGGGGAAATAGTAGATACATTCTATTCATTAAGAGAAGATATATATAAATTGGCATATGCAACATATTTTCTTGAACTTGTAGATTGTGCAACGTTTGAAGAATATCCAATTCCCGTTTTATTTGATTTACTTATTAAGACATTAAGGGTTTTAGAAAATTTGAAAGATAACTATTCAAAGTTAGCACGTGCTTTTGAATTAAAATACATAAGTTTTATTGGATATAAACCAAATTTGAAAACTTGTGTTTTATGTAATAATGAACCCGGTAATAATATTATATTTAGTATAAAAAATGGAGGTATTCTTTGCGAAGATTGCAAACAAAAAGATAATGAAGGGTATATTATAAGTAAGGATATTTTAAAGGCTATGAGGTTTCTTATGTACACTGAACTAGACAAGTTAGATAAAATGATAATAGATGGCAATACTATGGTTAAATTAAAAGAAATTATAATAAATTATTTAAAGGAATATACTGATAGAAAGAGTTTTAAGTCTCTTGACTTTTTAAATTCTATTAAAGAATAATGGAGGGATGGTTTATGGAAATAACACTAGAAAAGATTGATTTACTTAGAGAAAGGACAGGAGTTAGTTATAAAGAGGCTAAAGAGATATTAGAAAAATGCAATGGAGATGTTGTAGAGGCTTTAATATATATAGAAGAAAATCGAAAATCATGGCCACAAAACATTGGTAATATAGGCGATGAGATATTAGAAAAAATAAGAGAATCAATAAGAAAAGGGAATGTAACTAAGATAATACTCAAAAAAGATGGAGAGACAATAATGAATATTCCTGTTACAGCAGGAGCTATTGGTGCTTTATTAGCTCCACCTGCAACTATTTTTGGATTAACAGCTGCATTTCTATCAAAATGTACTATAGAAATAGTAAAAGAAAACGGAGAAGTAGTGAGAATAAATGATTTAGCAGAGAAAACTATTGAGAATGTAAAAAAAGTTGCAAAAAGAGATAAGAAGGAAGAGTCTAGTCCTGAAGACAATACACAAGAATAATATTGACAAACAGATAATAATTTGCTAAATTATGTTTAACAAAAGCATAGAAAGCTATGATGAAGAGGAGTAGTCAATAGGTATTATTTAAGCGAGCTAGGGATGGTGGGAGCCTAGTATAATCCGTTGATGAAGGGCGCTTCTGAGCATTCTTTTAAAGAGGATGCCAAATGGCATCAAATAGGGTGGAACCGCGGAAGGAACCTTTCGTCCCTATGTTTGTGGGGATGAAAGGTTTTTACATTTAACTAATAAGGAGGAATGATGATGAAGTTTCAGGATTTGATAATGACTTTACTTAAATACTGGGGAGATAAAGGCTGCATAATTGTTCAACCGTATGATATTGAAAAAGGTGCGGGAACAATGAACCCACAAACATTTTTAAGAGCACTAGGACCAGAGCCTTGGAAGGTAGCATATGTTGAGCCTTCAAGAAGACCAGCAGATGCTAGATATGGTGAAAATCCTAATAGAGTATATCAGCATCATCAACTTCAGGTTATATTAAAACCATCTCCAGATAATGTTCAAGAATTATATTTAGAAAGTCTTAAAGCCATTGGCATTGATCCATTAAAACATGATATTAGATTTGTAGAAGATAATTGGGAAGCTCCAACTTTAGGTGCTTGGGGATTAGGCTGGGAAGTTTGGCTAGACGGTATGGAAATTACTCAATTTACATATTTCCAACAAATAGGCAGTATAAATTGTGAATTAGAATCTGCTGAAATAACTTATGGACTAGAGAGAATTGCAATGTATTTACAAGATGTTGATAATATTTTTGATATTGAATGGGTGGATGGAGTAAAATATGGTAAAATTTTTAAACAGGCTGAATATGAGCATTCGGTATATAGTTTCGAAGAAGCAGATATAAATGTACTTTTAAATTTATTTAATACATATGAAGAACAGGCTAAAAAATTAATAGAAAAAGGACTTGTTTTGCCAGCTTATGATTTTGTCTTAAAATGTTCACATACTTTTAACGTATTAGATGCTAGAGGTGCTATTAGTGTAGCAGAGAGGACTAGTTATATTGGAAGAGTTAGAAATTTAGCTAAACTTATAGCAGCAAAATATATTGAAAAAAGAAAAGAGCTAGGATTTCCGTTATTAAAAGGAGGTGCTAAAAATGACATATAAATATTTATTAGAGATAGGTGTAGAAGAAATACCTGCAAGATTTATGGAACAAACTATTAGCCAAATAAAAGAGAAATTTGAGAATTTGTTTAAAGATGAAAGAATAGATTTTCATGATATTAAAGTTTATGGTACACCAAGGAGATTAGTTGCTATTATATATGGACTTAGTGAAAAACAAGAAGATTTACATGAATTAGTAAAGGGCCCTGCTAAGAAAATTGCATATGATAAAGATGGCAATCCAACAAAGGCATTAATTGGTTTTTCCAAAGGACAGGGAGTTAATCCAGAAGATGTTATTATAAAAGAATATAATGGGGAAGATTATGTGTATGTAAATAAAGTTGTAGAAGGGAAAAATATTAGAGAAGTGCTTAAGGATAAAGTGCCTGCACTTATAAAATCTATAAATTTTCCTAAGTCCATGAGGTGGGGAGGAAAAAGTTTTAGATTTGCTAGACCTATAAGATGGATAGTATCAATATTAGAAAATGAAATTATAGGATTTGAATTAGATGGCATTTTAGTATCGAATAGAACAAAAGGGCACAGATTCTTAGGTAAAAAAGATATAGAAATTAATAATGTGGATGAATATATTGATAAACTAAGAGAAAATTATGTTATTGTTGACCAACAGGAAAGGAAAAATTTAATAAAGCATGGATGTGATAGATTAGTCAAGAGTAAAGGCGGAAATATATTAGAGGATTTAGAACTTTTAGAGGAGTTAACATATATAGTTGAGTATCCAACACCTTTGTTGGGCAGAATAAAAGAAGAATATTTAAAATTACCTATGGAAGTTATTACTACTCCAATGAAAGAACATCAAAGGTATTATCCTGTTGTAGATGATAAAGGTAGATTGATGCCATATTTTGTTGCAGTTAGGAATGGCAATGAAGAATATTTAGATGTTGTTACAAAAGGTAATGAAAAGGTATTAGAAGCGAGACTCGAAGATGCTAAGTTTTTCTATAATGAAGACATAAAAAAACCTTTAGAAGATTATGTGGAAGGGCTTAAGAACATTGTTTTTCAAGACAAATTAGGAACTATGTATGAAAAAACTATTAGACTTGTAGAATTAGCTGAAAAGATAAGTGAATATTTAGAAGTAGGAGAAGAAACTAAAAAAGATGTAAAAAGAGCTGCCTATCTTTCAAAAGCTGATTTAGTAACTAAAATGGTTTACGAATTTACTGAATTACAGGGAATTATGGGTAGAGAATACGGAAAAATGTCTGGTGAAAATGAAATAGTTAGCTTAGCTATCTATGAACATTATTTACCTAGGTTTGCAAGTGATGAGCTGCCTACAACTACTGCTGGTGCTATATTAAGTATAGCCGATAAAATTGATACAATAGCAGGTTGCTTTGCAATTGGTATACAACCAACGGGTTCTCAAGACCCATATGGATTGAGAAGACAGGCGCTTGGTATAATTAATATAATATTAGATAAAAATTTACACATTTCATTAGGGGAATTTATAGATTATGCATTATCTATATATAAAAATTCAAAAGGGCTGGAGTTTAATAAAGAAAAAGTAAGAGAAGAAATATTAGATTTCTTTAAGATAAGAATAAAAAATCTATTTATAGAAAAGGGTATAAGATACGATGTAGTAGATGCGGTTATATCTACTGGTTTAGATAATATAACTGAACTTTATGTTAGAGCAGAAGAATTTAATAAATGGATAGATAAGGAAGAGTTAGGAGAGATTATAGCTGCTTTTAATAGAGTTGCTAAGTTAGCTAAAAAGGCAAGTTCTGATATTGTTAATGAGGACTTGTTAATTGAAGATAAAGAACGTGATTTATATAGAATTTATATTAATACAAAAGATAAAGTTGATGAATATTTAAGAAAAAGAGAATATGATAAAGCATTAGATACTCTTATTGATTTGAAAGAGCCGATAGATAATTTCTTTGATAATGTTATGGTTATGGTTGAATATGAAGATATTAAAAATAATAGACTAGGTTTAATTAAAAGAATATCAGATATGATGTTTTCAATCTGTGATTTATCAAAAATTGTTATGAAATAGATAGAATAAAGTCCACCAATTGGTGGACTTTATCTTAAGAACACAATTTGATAAAATATAGTAAACATTTCTGTTTGAAAAGAGGTGAGTGTTATTCAATATACTGAAAGGCAAAATCAGATAATTAATATAGTTAAGAAAAATCAGCCTATAACAAGTGAAGCGATTGCAAAGAAATTAAATTTAACTAGAGCTACTCTTAGACCGGATTTAGCTATACTTACAATGTCGGGTATTTTAGAAGCTAGACCTAAGGTTGGATATTTTTATTCTGGTAAGTCTAATTTAGATTTTTATAAAGATTACATAAAAGAAATTAAAGTGGATGATATTAAATCTCTACCTGTTGTTGTTGATGAATCAACTACGGTTTACGATGCAATAGTGACTTTATTTTTAGAAGATGTAGGAACAGTTTGTGTAGTTTCAAAAGGATTGCTTGTAGGAGTAGTTTCAAGAAAGGATTTTCTTAAAAGTGCTATAGGAGGGGTAGATATAAATAAAATACCTGTTGGGGTAATAATGACTAGAATGCCTAATATAATTGTTGCAAAACCGGAAGAAAGCATTATTGAAGCAGCTGAAAAAATTATAGAACATCAGGTTGATAGTCTTCCTGTGGTACAAGATGCTGAAGTAGATGGAGTTAAAGGGTATAAAGTTGTAGGTAGAATTTCAAAAACAAATATTACAAAAATATTTGTTGATTTAGGAACAAAAGCTTCGATTTAAATAAATCAAAAAGGATTTTGTTTAGATTGATGGACAGAAAGTATATTCAAAATTTTCTATAATTTAATGAAACATAGTTTCTTTGATTTGTAAAAAACGTTAGGGGGTTGTTGAATGGGAAAAGAAATGGTTGTATATGTTTTATCAGACTCAATAGGTGAAACTGGGGAACAAGTTGCAAGGGCGGCTGTAAGCCAATTTAATTCAGGAAAATATAATATCAAAAGATTTCCATATATTACAGAAGAAGAACAAATTATCGAGATTTTTAATGAAGCTAGAAATGAGAATTGTATAATTATTTTTACAATAGTTATTGAGAAGTTAAGAAATTTTATACTTGAAAATGCAAAAAAATATAATATACAGGCAATTGATTTGATGACGCCGGTAATAGATGCAGTTAAAAATGTTGTTGGACATGAACCGAAAAGAGAGCCGGGGCTTATTAGAAAACTAGATGAGAAGTATTTTAGAAAAGTAGAAGCTATTGAATTTGCAGTAAAATATGATGATGGAAAAGATACAAGAGGGATTAAGTTAGCAGATATTGTTCTTATAGGTATATCAAGAACTTCTAAAACTCCTCTTAGTATGTATTTAGCTCATAAAAATATAAAGGTAGCTAATATACCTTTAGTACCAGAAGTATCTCCACCAAAAGAATTATTTGAAATTGCTCCTAAAAAGATAATAGGACTTACTGCAAATCCTATAAAATTGAATGAAATAAGGAAAGAAAGATTGAAGGCATTGGGTTTGAGCAATACTGCTAGTTATGCTAGCATGGATAGAATACTTAAAGAACTTGAGTATTCGGAGAAGATAATGAAAAAGTTAGGATGTGTTGTAATAGATGTGTCCAATAAAGCCGTTGAAGAAAGTGCAAATATAATTATGGAGATTATAAAGGAAAATAACTTATTAAAGGTTTAAATAAGAGTGCTATTTTAAAGCACTCTTTCTTTCGCAACTGAATTTGTTAAAAATTACTTTTTAAAAAATAAATAGCAGGATTATATTTGTATATGTTGTATATATTAAATAATAACTTTATGAATAAAAGGTGATGTTAGATGAATATAAGATCGAGGACAGAGGAATTAGAGAAAAATATTCTTTCTAAATATGCAGCTTTGAGTTCTAAAGCTAAAAGGAAATTTGAAGAGAAAAAGTGTAGTATTAGAACAGAATTTCAGAGAGATAGAGATAGAATAGTTCATTCGAAAGCATTTCGTAGACTTAAGCATAAAACTCAAGTTTTTATTGCTCCAGAAGGAGACCATTATAGGACAAGACTTACTCATACATTGGAGGTAGCACAAATTTCAAGGACTTTAGCTAGAGCTTTAAGATTAAATGAAGACTTAGCGGAGGCTATTGCACTAGGTCATGATTTAGGACATACACCTTTTGGACATAAGGGAGAACAAGTTTTAAATGAAATTTTTTCAAAAGGCTTTAGGCATAATGAACAGAGTTTAAAAGTAGTTGATTATTTAGAATTCCATAATGAAAAACCGGGGTTAAATTTAACATATGAGGTAAGAGATGGGATTTTAAATCATACAGGGAACAGAGAACCTATTACGTTAGAGGGGAAAATAGTAAAAATAGCTGACAGAATAGCTTATATAAATCATGATATTGACGATTCAATAAGAGCTAGAATAATATCTAAAGAAGATTTACCGAAGGACTGTATAAAGGTGTTGGGTTCCACATATGGAGAAAGAATAAATACTATGATTATGGATATTATAAAAAATAGTTATGAAAGAAACGATATAAAGATGAGCGAGGAAATTAGTTACTATACTAATAAGCTTAGAGATTTTATGTTTCAAAGTGTTTATTTGAATAAGAAAGCAAAATCAGAAGAAGATAAGGCAAAATTTATAATAGAACAGCTTTATGAATATTATAATAAAAACTTCGAAAAAATACCAGCAGAACATAGGAAACATCATGAAACTATTCGGAGAACTAAAGATGAAATAGTATGTGATTATATTGCTGGTATGACTGATAGATATGCAATTAGGGTTTTTAAGGATATTTTTGTTCCTCGGCCATGGCAAAAATAATATAGTATGAAATTAAAACAAAAAATTAAATAAAAATCAAATTAATCCATAAAATACTAAATAAAAATATATAAAAAATTTTTTAAATAGGAAGGAATATATCGATATATGTCGAATAATTTAAACCTGCCATAAAAATGTTTATGTTTTTATAATCCATAATTATATTCCTTATCAAATTGCAGATAATTTAAAATATAGTTTATGTTTTAAAATATAAACGAGAATTTTCTTTTTGTTATATTTTGTTATGTTGAAGATTTTGTTTTAATATATTTCCATTTTAAAGAAGAGTTTTTTTGTTTAAAGGGAAGGAAAAAAGTCTATTTTTGACGAATAGTATTTAAAAGGTGATTATTTATGTCAAGTACTTTAAATGAAGATTTGATTCAGGAAATAAGAGAAAAAAATGAAATAGTAGGAGTTATTTCACAGTACATTAGGTTAAAAAAAACTGGTGCTAACTATAAAGCACTATGCCCTTTTCATAATGAAAAAACACCTTCATTTGTTGTATCGCCTTCAAAGCAGATTTTCCATTGCTTTGGATGCGGAGTGGGTGGTGATGTAATTAGTTTTATAATGAGGTATGAAAACCTAGATTTTAAGGAAGCTATTAAGATATTAGCTGATAGAGCAGGTATAGAAATTGATGAAAGCAATATGAAAAAGAATATTGAGCTAGAAAGAAGAAAAAATAGACTTTATCAAATAAATCGAGAAGCAGCTAGATATTTTTATTATAATTTACAAAAAAATAGTAGAGGATATAACTATTTTAGAAAAAGAGGTGTTTCAAGTAATACTATAAAAATTTTTGGACTTGGATATGCTAATCCAGAATGGAATGATTTGCTGAAATACTTAGTATCAAAAGGTTATGGTGAAGAGGAATTATTAGAGGCAGGACTGGTTATTGAAAAGAAAAATAAAAATGGTTTTTATGATAGATTTAGAGACAGAGTTATGTTTCCTATAGTAAACACAAGAGGCAAAGTTATAGGTTTTGGTGGTAGAGTATTAGATGATTCTGTACCTAAATATTTAAATTCTCCAGATACTCTTGTGTTTTCTAAAGGTAACAATTTATTTGGATTAAATTTGGTATATAAAAATTCAAAAATAGATAAAATTTTATTAGTTGAAGGTTATATGGATGTTATTTCCTTATATAATAAAGGTATTGTTTATAGTGTAGCTTCTCTTGGTACAGCTTTTACAGAAAGTCAGTGTAAAATGCTAAAAAGATGGAATGACAGCATTTATATTTGTTATGATTCTGATGATGCAGGACTAAAAGCATCTAACAAGGCATTAGATTTATTGAAAAGAGTAGGATTTAAGCCTAGAGTTATAATTTTACCTGATGGATTAGATCCAGATGAGTATATTAATAAATTTGGAAAGGAGTTATTTGAAAATTTATTTACTACTGCATTAGATTATATTGATTTTAAAATATTATATTATAGAAATAAGTTTGATATAAATACTGTTCAAGGGAAAGTAGATTTTATAAAAAATATATCACAGGATATAAAAAATATATCAAGTCCTGTTGAAAGAGATGTATATATTAATAGAGTTTCTGATGAAGTTAATATTTCTGTCGATGCTATAAAAAGAGAAATTTTTGGTATAAAAGGTATTAAAACTAGATTAAAGGACAAGTATATAAATGCTAATTATAGAGATACTAATAAAAGTAAGATTGTTCCAGTAGAAAATGTTTTGGAACCTGGTCATTTAACTGCAGAAAAAAGCCTTTTAAATTTATTGATTAGTGATGAATATATATATGAAAAAATTAAAGAAGATTTTTCGCCAGATGATTTTCTTGATCCAATGAATAGAAAGATTGCAGAATTAGTTTATGATAACTATAGGAAAGGTAAAAAAATTACGAAACAGGAGATTATTGATAATTTTTCAAATTCCGAATTAGACAAATTGAATGAAATTCTGGCGATTAAAATAAATTTTGATGATAGTGAAAAAGAAAAGGCTGTAGATGACTATTTAAAGAAAATAAATTATTACAAGTTGAAGATAAAAAGAAAACAAATAAGAGAAAAGATAAAGCTTATAGAGTCTAAGAAAGTTATAAATGAAGGAGAGGAAGAGGAATTAAAAGAGTTATGTTTAGAATTGATGGAAGTAGACAAAGCTTTAAAATTACACTGTTTGTTTTAGCTGAAGGGAGGGAACTAAATGAGCAAAGATAAAGAAAAGGACATGAAGATAAATACTATGAAAAAGTTGATTGAAAAAGGTAAAAAACAGGGGATGTTAACATATAAAGAAATTATGGATACATTAGAGGAGATAGATATTGATTCAGATCAAATAGATGAAATATACCAGGGTTTAGAGGAAATGGGTATAGATATAGTTGGTGATAAAGAAGATGAAATATTACTAGAAAAAGAAGAAATACATGAAATTACAGAAGATGATTTATCTTTACCTAAAGGGATAAGCGTAGATGACCCTGTTAGAATGTATTTGAAAGAAATAGGGAAAGTACCACTACTTACAGCAGAAGAGGAAATTGAATTGGCTAAAAGAATGGAACAAGGTGATGAATTGGCAAAAAAGAGATTAATCGAGGCGAATCTAAGATTAGTTGTAAGTATAGCAAAAAGATATGTTGGTAGAGGAATGCTCTTTTTAGATTTAATACAAGAAGGTAATTTGGGTCTTATAAAAGCTGTTGAAAAGTTTGACTATAGAAAGGGCTATAAATTTAGTACCTATGCTACATGGTGGATAAGACAGGCAATTACTAGAGCTATAGCAGATCAGGCTAGAACTATTAGGATACCTGTTCATATGGTTGAGACAATAAATAAATTGATTAGAGTTTCTAGACAATTATTACAAACTTTAGGAAGAGAGCCTACTCCTGAAGAGATTGCTAAAGAAATGAATTTGGAAGAAGAGAAAGTTAGAGAGATATTAAAAATAGCTCAAGAACCTGTTTCATTAGAAACGCCTATTGGCGAAGAGGAAGATAGTCATCTTGGTGATTTTATTCCTGATGATGATGCACAAGCACCTTCTGAAGCAGCTACATTTACTTTACTTAAAGAGCAATTGGTAGAAGTATTAGATACATTAACGCCTAGAGAACAGAAGGTTTTAATTCTCAGGTTTGGTCTTGAAGACGGGAGAGCGCGTACGTTAGAAGAAGTTGGTAAAGAATTTGATGTAACTAGAGAAAGAATCAGACAAATTGAAGCAAAGGCTTTAAGAAAGCTAAGACATCCAAGCAGAAGTAAAAAATTAAAAGACTTTTTAGAATAAAATTAAAGATTCGCCGAGGGCGAATCTTTAATTTTGATCTCTTAAATAATAATGTTTTTTAGAATCATTAATTTTAATGTTTTCCTTTTTTTCATTAATATAAACTTTGAGTTCTTCAGCTTCTTTTTGCCAATTAATTGTTGTACCACCCCATGTGAAAGTTGGAATGTCATAAAAACTTTTAATTTTATTTGGTTTATGAGTCATAGCAAACACCTCATTAATAGTTTTCTCAATAGTAATAGTTTTTAATATATTTTTTTAGTAAATTTAAATAGTAATGGTATAATATAATTAAGGGTTAGTGTATATGAAAGTAAATATAGAAGAAGGAGTAGCAATATGAAGTTATCACCGAGGTTAAAAGCAATAGTCGATTATGTTGAAAATAATTCTTTTGTTGCAGATATTGGTACAGATCATGCTTATATACCTGTATATCTTGTTGAAAATAATATTTCTAAAAAAGTTATTGCTTCAGATGTTAATAAAGGTCCACTTGAAAATGCTAAAAAATATGTAGATTTGAAAAGATTAAGTCATAGAATAAACTTAAGATTAGGAGATGGAATAAAAATATTAAAGCCAAATGAAGTAGATACTGTTATTATAGCCGGTATGGGTGGCTTATTAATTAAAAAAATACTTGAAGAAGGGAATGAAATAGCTGAGACAATAGATAATTTTATACTGCAACCTATGATAGCATCTGATGAACTAAGAAAATATTTAATTAGGCATAATTATAAAATTATTGACGAAAAATTGGTTAAAGAAGGAGATAAAATATATGAAATCATGTTAGTTAGACATGGCAAGGATAATATTAGTGATGAAATATATTTTGAGATAGGTGAAAAATTGGTGGAGAATAAAGATCCATTATTAAAAGAATTGATTCAGAAAAAATTAAGAGAGATTAAAAATATATTGCAAAAAATTAGGATAAATGAATCAATAAAGGCACAAGAAAAATTAAATATAATAAAGATAAAATATGATAAGTTGAAGGGGGTATTAAAATCCATTGATTGTTAAAGAAATATTGGACATAATGGAGAAAATAGCTCCTATTAAACTAGTTGATAAGTGGGATAATTGTGGTTTTCAAATTGGTAATATTAATAAAAATGTAGAGGCTATTATGTTAACACTAGATGTTGCAGAAGAAGTGGTCCAAGAAGCTATAAGTAAAAATGTTGATTTAATAATATCTCATCATCCAATTCTATTTAATCCTATATCTGAAATTACTTTAAATGATACTAAAGGTAAAATACTTTATGATATCATTAGACACGATATATCTGTGTATAGTGCTCATACAAATCTAGATGTATGTAAAGGCGGCGTAAATGATGTTTTAGCTGATATACTTCAATTAAAAAACAAAAAAATATTAAGTAAATTATATGAAGAAAAATTGTACAAGTTGGTCGTATTTGTTCCTAAAACACATGTAAAAAAAGTGAGAGATACAATAACTGAAAGTGGAGGTGGATGGATAGGGAATTATAGTCATTGTACATTTAATATTGATGGTTTTGGAACTTTCATGCCTAGAGAGGGGACAAATCCTTTTATAGGTACTGAAGGGGAAGTAGAAGTAGTGGAAGAAATTAGAATTGAAACTATAGTGCCAGAAAGTATTTTGGATACAGTTGTTGAAAATATGATAAAAGTACATCCTTATGAAGAAGTAGCTTATGATGTATATCTTTTGAACAATAAAGGTTTTGATTATGGATATGGTAGAATTGGCGAATTACAGGATATCATTGCTCTTGGTGATTTTGCAAAATATGTTAAGAAAAAACTCAATTGTAAGTCTATTAAAGTGATAGGAGATATAAATAAGAATGTAAGAAGAGTAGCCGTTTGTGGGGGGAGTGGTGCTGAATTTATTGAAATAGCTTCAAAGAAGGGAGCAGATGTATTAGTAACAGGAGATATAAAATACCATGAAGCACAATTGGCTATAAATTTAGGATTATCTTTAATAGATGCAAATCATTATGATACGGAAAAAGTAATATTACCATATTTGAAAGAATATATTCAAAAAGAGGTTGGTAATAGTATAGATATATATACAAGCAATTTCAATAGTGTCCCCTATGAAATTTTTTGATAATGGGGGTAAGGAGGGGATTTAATGGTTCAATTAGAGCTTTTGTGGCAGTTACAAAAACATTATTTAGAGCTTAATAGATTAGAAAGAAAATTAAAGGATTTAAATAAAAGAGATGAGATAGAAGAATTTAAGGTGAAGATACATCAGTATGAATATGATTTGGAAAATAAAAAAACAAGATTAGAAGTAAATAATATGAAAATCAATAGGTATAATAGTAAGGTTAATCAATTGAAATATGAATTTAAAGAAATTGAAAACAAATTATATAGTGGTAAAATAAAAGATATAAAGCAGCTTACTTATATGGAAAGTGAAAGCAAGAAAATTAAGGAAGAGATAGAAAAATTAGAAACCGAAATAATATTGTTAATGGAAGAAATCGATAAACTTAGAAATGAAATTATTGAGGTTGAAAAGACTTATGATGAATTAAAGAAAAATTTAGAACAAATAATTATTGATAATGATAGCTTAATGCAAAAGGTGGAATTAGATATAAAAAAAGAAAAGGAAATAATTGATAGAATATCAGCGGATATAGATGAAGTAAGTTTGAAAAAGTTTAATAAACTATTGAAGAATAAAGGAAGGGCAGTAGTTGAAGTAGAGGGAGATAAGTGTACGGGATGTTATATGGTTGTTCCTTTGTCGATATTGTCGAAATTAAAATATAGTGATAGTATTACTTATTGTGATAATTGTGGTAGGATTCTATATTATAAAAAGCAGGAGGAATAGAATGAGGAAAGCAATAATACACACAGATGGAGGTTCAAGAGGAAATCCCGGTTTAGCTGGTATTGGGGTTATTATATATGATGAATCAAAGAATGTAGTACTTGAGTTAAGTCAGTATATTGGGATTCAGACTAATAATGTTGCCGAATATAAAGCTTTAGTTAGAGCTTTAGAGTTATCTTATGAGATGGGGATAAAAGATGTTGAATTTTATATGGATAGTGAATTAGTAGTTAAGCAAATAAAGGGCGAATATAAGGTCAAAAATGAGAGAATGAAACCATTCTATGAAATTGCAAATTCTTTGATTAGCCAGTTTGATAATTTTAGCATACATCATGTTAGAAGGGAAAAAAATAAAAAGGCTGATGAGTTAGCAAATTTAGCAATGGATATGAAGGGTATTAGTATTAAAAGAAAGAACATGTAAAGTGTTTACTATAATTACCATTTGACGGAGAATATTTATTATGTTATAGTATTCTTTGTCGGTAAGAAAAGAATAGCGAGTAAGTCAGACAGCCGCATGCATTTAGCATGAGGAAAGTCCGAGCTCCGCAGGGCAGGATGCTGGGTAATACCCAGTGGGGGCGACCCTAAGGATAGTGCAACAGAAATATACCGCCTGACACTTAATATATGTAGCTATAGATGTTACCATATATTAAGTGCCGGGTAAGGGTGGAAAGGTGAGGTAAGAGCTCACCAGCAGCTAGGCGACTAGCTGGCTCTGTAAACCCCATCTGGAGCAAGACCAAGTTAGGGACATAAAAAGGTGGTGGCCCGTCACCGTCCCGGTTGGTAGGTCGCTAGAGCCTATTGGCGACAATAGGCGTAGATAGATGGCTGTCTAACACAGAACTCGGCTTATAGACTTACTCGTTTATTGATAACATCTGCTATATAGCAGATGTTATTTTAATTAAAGAATTGAGAAAGAAGCACATTATTTTGCAGGTGCTTTTTTACTATTAGAAGATAGTTTTGATCAGAAAGTTATAACATTAAGTTTACTGTTTGGTCATATACAGCATCAGGTTTTCTTTTGATACGTTCTTGTCCTTATTCAAGGTTATTAAGATGATTTTTTATATTTTTAATTTCGCTATCAATTGCATCCAATTTTTCAAGTATAAGATTTAAAGTTTTTTTCATATCAAGAATCCTTTCTATTTAATTTAATCCTTTTTATCTCTCTTTTGCCTTTGACGCTCACGTCTATGTTTTTCAGCAAGTTTTAATTCTATCTGAATTGGATTAGCTAAAATAATTTTATCCTCGTCAGTAAGAAGTTTACCGTTTAGTATAAGACCAGTTTATTCAAGCATTATTTTCATATTAGTTACTTCTGGGTATTTTTCTTCAGGAGTAAGTTTTTTTTGGGTTGCGGCTATCTATTATTTTTATTATATTTTTCTTTATAATTTGATTTTAATACATATAGTATTACACAAAAAGTATGATTTCTTTACTAATAGTCCAATAGGTGTTATTATTTGTGATATTGATAATTGGAAACCTATTAATTGTAATAAAAAAGTAAAGAGAAAAATAATAATATAGTAAATTCAATATTTAGGGGATGAAATGAATGGGAAAACGCAGACTTATTTTTAAACTTTTTCCTATGAGAGTCAAAAGAGATTATGTATATAGAACTAAACAGAAAAGTAGTTATAGAAAGCTATTTTATCAACTGTTAGTTAGTATAATAATTATTCTTTTGATAATTTTCATTAAATCTTTTAATACAAATTTTACAAATAATGCCATCAGATTAGTTGAAAATACATTAAAATATGATTATGATTTTAAAAAATTAGGGCATAAAATATTGAAATATGCAAAGGGAAGCGGTAAAGAATTAGATAAAGCAGTTTCAGTTTTTAAATATAAAAATAATACAAAAATATATTCGTTTTCAACTCCTGCTACGGGTATAGTTTATAAAAAATTTGGCCAAATCAAGAAAGGTAATACAACTATTTTTCATAGAGGTGTAGATATACTTTCAAAAGATAAAAACGTATATTCAATTGGTGAAGGAATTGTAGGCGAAATTTATAAAGATAGAATTTTAGGTAAATGTATCCAAATAGATTTTGGTGAAATAGATGCAGTCTATGCACATTTAGATAAAATATATGTAAAAGTAGGGCAGAAAGTAACTAAAGGAGAAATATTAGGAACATTAAAAGAAGATATTAGTGGACATAAAATACTTCATTTTGAAATATGGAAAAACGATGCTCCTGTAAATCCATTAGATTATATAAATATTAGCAATTCAGATGATTAATGGGGGATTAAATGACAATTTTTCGTATTGGGCAGTTTAAAATAAAAATAAATTATTTATTATTTGTACTTTTTGTGTTATATTTTATAATTGGGTATTTTATTGAAGTGATAGTAATATTTTTTTCTGTCTTAATTCATGAGCTTGCTCATGTTTATTTAGCATCAAAATTAGATTTTAAAGTAGATTACATTGAATTATTTCCATTTGGAGGAGTTGCAAAGTTAGATGGTTTAATTGGAACAGAACCATTTAATGAGATTAAAATAGCCGTAATCGGACCAATTATAAATTTTCTATTAGCATTTGTTCTAATATTTATAAAAGAGTATTTATTTGAAAACCAAATTATCGTTTTATTCATTAAGACTAATATGATTTTAGCTTTTATCAATCTATTACCGCTTTTGCCTTTGGATGGGGGCAGAATATTTAGAGCTATATTATCTTTAAAATTAGGAACAAAAAGAGCTACATTATTTGTTTCAAAAATTACCTATATATTATCTGTAATAATGATTTTTATTGGTATACTGCTTTTTATTAGAAATGCGTATGGAATTTATTTGATTCTATTTTTCATTTTTATAATTATAGCTGCCAAAAGAGAAAAAGATATGGCAGTTTTTATTTTCCTAAAGCAGATAATTTGTAAAAGACAGAAAATGGCTGAAACTGGAATATATAGAGTACAACATATTGTTTGTTTAAATGATATGAAAGTAAAATCGGTTATTGAAAATTTCATTCCAAACAAGTATCATATAATAACTGTAATAGATAGAGAAGGTAATGTAATTGATACGCTTTATGAAAAACGAATTTTAGAGGGTGTAATTAAATATGGTTATGATATAACTATAGAAAAACTACTAAATAAAAGTGAAAAGTGATAGAATATATTTAGACATTTTTATAGTAAGGGTGATAAGATGATAAATAAAGATACACTAGATAAAATTCTTTCAAGAGTTGAAAAACCAGCAAGGTATATAGGAAATGAGATAAATAGTTATAGTAAAGATACAAAAGATGTAAAGGTAAGATTTGCTTTTGCCTTTCCTGATATTTATGAGGTTGGTATGTCGCATCTTGGATTACATATATTATACAGTTTGTTAAACGAACGAGAAGATGTATTTTGTGAGAGAGTATTTGCACCATGGGTTGATATGGAGTATGAATTGAGAAAACATAATATTCCGCTTTATGCATTAGAAAGTAAGGAGCCGATAAATAAATTTGATTTTGTTGGTTTTACGTTACAGTATGAAATGAGTTATACTAACGTTTTAAATATGCTTGATTTAGCGCATATCCCTTTATTTTCTAAAGATAGAAAAGAAGAAGATCCTTTTATTGTTGCGGGCGGGCCATGTGTTTATAATCCGGAGCCTTTAGCCGATATAATTGATTTTTTTGTAATTGGTGAATCAGAAGAGTTGATATTAGAGATAATTGAGGTATATGAAAAGTGGAAAGAAAGTAATAGAACAAGAGAAGAGTTTTTAGAAGAAATAAGTCAAATTCAAGGTGTATATGTACCGAAATTTTACGAAGTTATATATAATCAAGACGGTACCATAAAAGAATTCAAACCAAAATCAGAAAAATATCCCAATGTGATAAAGAAGAGAATAATTAAGAATTTAGATGAAGTACATTTTCCAGATAGGGTTATAGTTCCGTATATAGAAACAGTACATGATAGAGTGATGTTAGAGATTTTTAGAGGATGTACTAGAGGATGTAGATTTTGTCAAGCGGGAATGATATATAGGCCTGTGAGAGAAAGAAGTGTAGATAAGTTATTAGATTATGCACAAAAATTAATTGAAACGACAGGACATGAAGAAATTTCCTTGTCTTCATTATCGACAAGCGATTATTCAAGGCTTGAAGAATTAGTGAAGAGCTTAATTAATAAGTTTAAAGATAAGATGATAGGTCTTTCATTACCGTCTTTAAGACTAGATTCTTTTTCGCTTGATATAATTCAGGAAATACAAAAAGTTCGTAAAACAGGACTTACTTTTGCACCAGAAGCCGGTAGTCAGAGACTTAGAGATATAATAAATAAGGGTATAAATGAAGAAGATTTGATAAATTCAGTTAGGGATGCTTTTTATTTAGGATGGTCTACTGTTAAGTTGTATTTTATGATAGGACTTCCATATGAAAATTACGATGATATTCTTGGAATAAAAGATTTGGCTTATAAAGTCAAAGACATCTATTTTGGATTACCTAAAGATAAGAGAAAAGGAAATTTAAAAGTAACAGTTAGTACATCTTGTTTTGTACCAAAACCGTTTACGCCTTTTCAGTGGTTTGGACAAAATACTGTTGAAACATTTAAAGAGAAACAGAGATTTTTAGCAAATAATATAAGAGATAAGAAGATTACTTACAATTTTCACGATTCAGAATTAAGTTTTCTTGAAGCCGTTTTTGCTAGAGGAGATAGGAGACTGTCAAAAGCTTTAATAAGGGCATGGCAAAAGGGTTGTAAATTTGATGGATGGGCCGATCATTTTAATTACGAAAAATGGATGGAAACATTTAGAGAGACGGGAATCGATCCAAGTTTTTATGCAAATAGACATAGAGAATATGACGAAATATTACCTTGGGATTTTATTGATGTAGGAGTTTCTAAAAAATATTTAATAAACGAAAATGAAAAGGCTAAAAAAGGCATATTAACTAGAGATTGCAGAAAAGGCTGTACTGGATGTGGTATTAATATTAGTTTTACAGGTGGTGTTTGTTAATGGGTACGATTAGAGTAAGATTTTCAAAAAAAGATGATATGAAATATATTTCACATTTAGACTTGATGCGATTATTTCAGAGAGCCTTTAGAAGAGCCGATATACCAGTAAAATATAGTCAGGGGTTTAATCCACATCCAAAGTTTTCACTGGCTACAGCCCTTCCAATTGGAGTAACAAGTGATGGAGAATATATGGATGTTGAATTAGAAAATGATATTGACAAAGATGAATTTATTAATAAGCTTAATGATGTATTGCCTGATGGAATTAAAATTTTATCAGGGAAATACATAAAGACAAGCAAATCATTGATGTCATTAATAGAATGGTCTGATTATATTATAGAATTTTATATAACTGGTAATATCAGTAAAGAAGATGTGGAAAATTGCATAGGAAAAATTCTTAAAAAAGATAAAATTTATGTAAAAAAAGTTAAAATAAAAAATAAAAAAGAGATAATAAAAGAGGTTGATATAAGAAGTGGTATTAGAAATTTAAAATTGCTAGTTATTGAAGGCAAAAGAGTTATTATTAAAGCAACTTTAAAGTCGGGTAGTAAAGGTAATTTGAAACCCCGATATATAATAGATGTGATGAAAAAGATAGGGAATATGGAAATAGTAGATGATAGTATAAAAATTCACAGATTAGAATTATATTCTCAGAAAAATAATAAATTAGTATCACCTTTAGATTGTGAATAGGAGAAGATTTTATGGCTGAGATTATAATAGATATTGGATTAAATCAAAATAGGGTAGCAATCTTGGAAAATGGAGATTTGGTTGAATTATATATTGAAGAGGAGAATAAGAGACTTCTTGGTAATATTTATAAAGGAAGAGTAGTTAATGTATTACCAGGAATGGAAGCTGCTTTTGTAGATATTGGATTAGATAAAAATGCTTTTTTATATGTTAAAGATGCTATATCAAGCAATTTTTTAGAAAGTGAAGATATAGATTTTAAAGATATTTCTATTAGAGATGTTGTGAAACCTGGTCAAGAATTACTTGTTCAAGTAGTAAAAGAGCCGATAGGGACTAAAGGTCCAAGAATATCGACACATATTACTTTGCCAGGCAAATACGTGGTCTTAATGCCAGAGATAAAACAAGTTGGTATATCAAGGAAAATCATCGATGAAGAAGAAAGAGATAGGTTGAAAAAGATAGTTGAAGAGAACAAACCAGAAAATATGGGAATTATATTGCGGACGGCAAGTGCTGGTGTAGAAGAAGACTTAATTATCAAAGACATTGAGTTTTTAGTAAATCTGTATCAGAGAATAAAAAGAGAGAGCAAAGTAGTATATGCACCTAAACTAATATATAGGGAATTAGATTTAGTAGATAGAATAGTACGCGATTTTTTTGGTGATGATACACAGAGATTAGTTATTAATGATAGAGAGAAATATAAAAATATTTTAGAGTTGATTAATGAAACAATGCCTCATTTGAAATCTAAAATATACTATTTTGATGAGTGTTATGATATTTTTAAGTATTTTGGAATAGAAACAATGATTAAAAGTGCATTAGAACGTAAAGTATGGTTAAAAAGTGGAGGGTATATAGTAATAGATGAAACAGAGGCACTTACTTCGATAGATGTTAATACAGGTAAGTTTGTAGGAAGTGTTAATTTAGAGGATACTGTTTTGAAGACAAATATTGAAGCTGCTAAAGAAATTGCTAAACAATTAAGGTTAAGAAATATAGGTGGGATAATCATTATAGATTTCATTGATATGAAGGATAGTGAAGATATAAAGTATGTTATTAATTGTTTAGAAAATGAGTTAAAAAAAGATAAGGTGAAAACAACAATATTAGGGATGACTAGGTTAGGTTTGTTAGAAATGACTCGAAAAAAAGACAGAAAAAAACTATCTTCAAAGTTTTATAAAAATTGTCCTTATTGTGAAGGAAAAGGGAAAATTATTTCTGATGGTTCAATTTTAAATCTCATAGAAAAGGAGATAAAGAGAATAAAAATTCATACAAATTCAAATGCCGTTATTTTTGACTTGAATATATCTTATAGAGAAATGATAGATTCTAAATTTGAGAATAATATTAAACTTATTGAAAATAAATTTGGAATTAGAATTTTTATAAATTATATAGACAGTATTAATTTAAAGGAGATTAAAATTAGAAGTATGGGTAAATTAGAAAATATAAAATTACTTTTTGAGAATTTAAAGAATAAATAGTAAATGTTTGTTTCAGAATAATGAGTTAAGAAATTTTTAATATTGTAAAATTAATAATAATATTTTACAATATTGCATGTGAAATATTATTAAGGAGGAGCAAATGTTTTATATAATTGCTATTATTCTCATTATATTTGATCAATTAACTAAATATTTGGCAGTTAAATTTTTATTGGGGAAAAATCCGATTCCAATTATAAAAAATTATTTACAATTGAATTATGTTGAGAATTTCGGTGCAGCTTTTGGTATTTTGCAAAATAAGCAGTTATTCTTTGTTGTAATAACTATTGTAGTATTAGCTGGAATTATTGTATATATAAGAAAACATACTAATATCAGCAAACCGATGAAGGCAGCTTTAACGATACTTTTTTCTGGCGCTTTAGGGAATCTTATAGACAGATTGCGTTTAGGTTATGTTATTGATTTTATAGATGTTAAATTTGGAAAGTTATACGATTTTCCTGTATTTAATGTAGCAGATTGTTTAGTTGTTGTTTCAACTATTATTATTGCATACCTAGTTTTATATGATAAATATGAAATAAATATGGAAGAGTGATTTTATGGACATTATAGAACTGGTTGTAGAAGATGATATTGGTGAAAGAGTAGATTCATATTTAGCAAAAAAGCTAGAGGAAGTGTCTAGATCATACATTAAAAAGTTAATTAAAGATGGACATATAAAAGTTAATAATTTACAAGTAAAACCTAAATATGTTGTTAATAAGGGTGATGTAATAACTGTAAAATTACCAGAACCTGAAAAACTTGAATTAATACCACAGGATTTGCCGATAGAAATAGTTTATGAAGATGAGGACGTTGCTGTAGTAAATAAACCACGAGGTATGGTGGTTCATCCTGCACCGGGGAATTATAGTGGAACATTAGTCAATGCTTTACTTTACCATTTAGAGAGTTTATCTACGATAAATGGGGTAGTGAGACCTGGAATTGTGCATAGAATTGATAAAGATACTTCTGGGTTGTTGATGATAGCAAAAAATGATTTTGCTCATATTGAGCTTTCTAAACAGTTAAAAGAGCACTCAATAACAAGAATATATTATGCATTAGTAGAAGGAAATATAAAGGTTGATAATGGTACGATAAATGCACCGATTGGTAGACATCCTGTAGATAGAAAAAAAATGGCTGTTACAGATAGAAATAGTAAAAGAGCAATTACGCATTTTAAAGTGTTAGAAAGATTTGGGCAGTATACTTTGATTGAAGCAAAATTAGAAACAGGTAGAACACATCAAATTAGAGTACATATGTCGTATATAAAGCATCCATTAGTTGGCGATTTAGTATATGGAAGTAAGAAAAATGAGTTTAAACAAGAGGGACAATTATTACATGCTAAGGTTATAGGTTTTATTCATCCACGTACTAAAGAATATATGGAGTTTGATTCTCAATTACCTGACTATTTTAAGAAAGTATTAGATGTATTAAGAAGAAAAAATTATAGACATAACTGAATTATTATGATATAATCAAAGGAAAAATAATGTCCTTTAAATCTACCCTGAGAGGTTGATAAGGATTTACAATTTTTTTATGAGAGGGTATTGTAACTTCTTATCAACCAGATAAGAAGTTTTTTTGTTAGGAGGTGACAAATGTTGAAGACAAAGGCAGTTATAATGGATGAAAAAGCTATGATAAGAGCTACAACAAGAATTGCACATGAAATTATAGAAAGAAACAAAGGAGTAGAAGATTTAGTCCTCGTAGGCATTAAAACTAGAGGAATTCCTTTTGCAAAGAGATTAGCAAAGAAAATTTATGAAATAGAAGGTAAAGAGGTTCCTGTTTTAACATTAGATATTACTTTGTATAGAGATGATTTAACTGAAATAGATGTAAATCCTGTTGTCGGGGCTACTGAGTTTGAAATTGATATAACTGATAAAATTGTTGTATTAGTAGATGATGTATTATATACAGGTAGGACTGTAAGAGCAGCATTAGATGCGCTTGTAGATAAGGGAAGACCTAAAAAAGTACAATTAGCAGTACTTATAGATAGAGGGCATAGAGAGTTACCGATAAGACCAGATTTTGTAGGGAAAAATGTTCCCACATCAAAATTAGAGGTAGTGAGTGTAAAGTTTAAAGAGGTAGATGATGTTAATAAAGTTTTAATTGTTGAAAGGTAATATAATTAAATATATTAACCTTTTAATTCAGTCCAGCGAGGCTGAAAAAGGGAGATAGAGTTATCTCCCACAATAAAAAGAGGGAGGTATTTTTATGTTCAAAAGTGTATCAGAGAGTAAAAAAGAGAAAGAAAGATTGAGAAATTTAGGAAGAAAGGGTATTTTAGGGCTTCAGCATGTTATTGCAATGTTTGGAGCTACCGTATTAGTACCAATACTTACTGGCTTAAATCCAGCTGTTGCATTATTCTCGGCAGGAGTCGGTACATTAATATTTCACTTTGTAACTAAAGGTAAAGTGCCAGTTTTTCTAGGTTCGAGTTTTGCATTTATTCCTGTAATAAATGCGGTTGCAAATCAATATGGAGATATTAGGTACGCACAGGGCGGTATCATAGTAGCAGGTGCATTATATCTTATTCTTTCGATGCTCATATATATTTATGGAGCAGATAAGATAAAAAGTTTCTTTCCCCCTATTGTAACAGGACCAATGATCATAGTTATTGGATTGATTTTAAGTCCTGTAGCTATACAAATGGCCTCAAAAAATTGGTTAGTAGCTTTTGTTGTGGTATTTACTGTTATAGGAGTTTCGATTTTCTCTAAAGGATTTTTTAAGGTAATACCTATACTATGTGGAGTTGTAGTTGGTTATATTTTCTCGGCTATTATTGGTATAGTAAATTTTGAGCCTATAGCAAATGCTAGTCTGATAAGTGTACCGCAATTTACATTGCCTAAGTTTAGTATTGGGGCCATAGCAATGATTGCTCCGATAGTTTTAGCAGTTTTTATGGAACATATAGGGGATATAACTACTAATGGTGCAGTAGTTGGTAAAAATTTCTTTGAAGATCCGGGACTTCATAGAACATTATTAGGAGATGGATTAGCAACTATGTTTGCAGGGTTTATAGGCGGTCCTGCAAATACAACATATGGTGAAAATACAAGCGTATTAGCTGTAACTAGGGTATATGACCCATCAATTTTAAGACTTGCAGCTTTTATAGCTGTAGGATTGAGTTTTATAGGGAAATTAGGAGCAATACTTCAGACTATACCTGAACCAGTAATGGGTGGAGTGAGTTTAATACTATTTGGTATGATTGCAAGTGTTGGAATAAGAACAATAACAAATGCAGAAGTAGATTTTTCAAGTAATAGGAATTTAATAATATCATCTTTAATACTAGTTGCGGGAATAGGTACTGAGTTCTTAAGATCAAATCCAAATTTCACAGGAGTTATAGGAATTAAAATAACAGATAATATACAGATAGTAGGTTTGAGTTTAGCAGCCTTAATTGGAATAATAGTAAATAAAATATTACCTGAAACTATTACAGAGGAGTAGCAAAATGCTACTCCTTTTTACGTGCGCCGGGCATGCGTAACAACTAGGTGGTGAGAGTCCACTGTGGGGGTTGACCGTGCCAACCACTAGCCAAAGGCAAGGGTGTCCATTGTGAGGTGGAATCTGAAGGAAGCCGGAGGCAAAATCCTGGTCCGAGGTACACGAACTACATTTGAGGCTGTATAAATCGGGTGAGTTTGCATAACAAAACAAAGCCCAAAACGGTCCGAAGGTTTATGCAGTAAATGTGGCGGATATATGGGAGGAAAGTGGTTACGCTTACCCCGGGAGGTCTCAAGGATACGTCATTTAGATGAATTTCAAAATGGCAACCTATGCAGTGATGTATAGC
>NZ_FQXO01000076.1 GCF_900129995.1 Caloranaerobacter azorensis DSM 13643
ATTATTTCTACTATATTATGAATTTTAAGTTCTTTAGATAAGTTTATTAAGTCATTCATTATTTGATGGTTTTCGTATTTATTTCTGATATAAGTTAATTTTTCTTCTAGCTTTTTTGGAGTAGTTCCCCTAAATAGTGCTCTCATTATTTCATAATTAGTTAACAACCTAAAATCTCCAATGTTTTGTTTATAGTCTTGATTAAGGAGTATTATATACATGTTTTCAAAATGTCTATACTTGTAAATATAATCTATAACCTTTGATTTGAATTTTTTGTCTTTTATTCTCATTTTGTATGTTCTTATATTTTTATTTCCGGCTATAGATTTATTCATTTCCTTTTAACTCCCTCTATAATCTTCCTTAACTACTTTTTGAATTTATAATTGTTTTAAGGTTTTTATAAGTTTTTATAAATATTTTGTAACTGTTAATTATCCTCCTATTCAAAAAATTTTACCCCCAAATTAAAACCTTCGTTTAATATGTCTTCTCTTTCCCATATAGGAAAACGATCAGTATCAGAAATTAATAGATTATATTTATACCTAGTGTTAATAGCTTTAAAGAAAAAATCTATAACAGGAATACATCCGTCAAAATGTCCCTCTTTATAAGGAGCACCTCCTGTAGCGATAAACATTCCTATTCTATTTTTATTTACATCAATAGACGGATTTTTTAGAATAAATTTACTAGACCAATAAACTTGACATCTATCTATCATTATTTTTGTTAGACTACTAACTGTATTAAAATATAAGGGAGAAGCTATTATTATACCATCACTTTCATTAAACTCTTTGTATAATTCGTTCATATCGTCGTTTATAAAACAGTTTCCTGTTTTAGAACAATAGTAACAACCTGTACATAAATTAATATTTAAATCCTTAAGATAAATTTTTCTTATATCAGCATTATATTTTTTTATACCTTCTAATACACTATCTAATAAAATATCTGTATTCTTGTGTTTTCTAGGACTACCCATAACTGCAAGTACTTTTCTCATAAAACCTCCAAAAAATCTTTATTGATGTAATTTGTATCAAATAACTTTACTAAAATTTTATATCAATTATAAGCTATTGTAAATATCATATGAAACTATCTTCATTTTTTTCTACTTCTGGTTTTAAAAATATTACAATATTTTTAATTATTGATGCCAATCCAAGAATAAGTAAAAAATAAGATGCGATACTATAATATTTTTGATAGTTAGTAAATTTACCAAAAAAATATATTATGGCACTTAAAAAAATATATTTAGAAGACTTTCCTTTTGATAATAAATTTTTTCTATACTCTCTAATCTTTTTATTTCTATCTCGCATTCTGTTTATTATTACTTTTTCGATTTCTCGCTCTTTAGGATATAATTCTGTCTTTTTAATCAATTCAACAAAACTATCTTTATCAAACAGATAGATCCTTATATGATCCTGTAATTTAGGTAAAAAATCTTTAGTATCTTCTGTGAATGTTGATGTTGTTATTATAGCACCCGATTCTATATCCATCTTTTTTAGAGATAAGAAAAATTCTTTAACATCTTTTATTGTAACTTTATAATCATCTTCATATTGTAAACATTTAATTCCTATACTTTTTCCTTTGAAATTACCTATCATATCAATATCTCTTTGATGCAACATCTTTAAGTCTTCCAAACCTATATTATCTAATACATTATAACAATACTCTATAAATTCATATGGAGTTTTATTCAATAAATCCTTTAAAATCTCCTCTTTTGCAACTATTTCATTAGTTTTTTTTATTACTCTATTAAATTTAATAGTATTGATTTGATATAATAGCAGATTTAATATTATAAAGAACTGAACAGAAACTGCAAAACTAAATAAATAGTCGTCCGTTTTGACATAAAAATATAAAAAGAAGCCAAAAGCAATTATTAGTCTTAACATGATTCCATCTAAAATTATGGCTACATATGATTTCCCTTTATTCATTTCTTCTAAATAATATTTTTTTAATCTCTTTTTGTTTTTATAATTGTCTATACGTTTTTTTGTAATTTTTAAGGCATTTGTTATATCCATTAAATCACCTGCTTATCAGTTTTTAATAAGCATATCCTCTTTTAAAATTTTTATACAAAAAAACACATAGACATCTGCCTATATGCTAGAATGTTTTCTGCATGGTAATAATAAAGCTATCGATAGTAAAGCTAGAATCTCCGATAAAAATAATACAAATATTCTATAAGTAATACTGCTGAAAAATTCTAGCGGATACATCTGTATCAAAATATCCGTTTTAGGATTAAGCAACCACAAATCATTTGAAAATAAAATTTTATGAAAATAAGTAAAATACTTATAAAAATCTGAATATATCAATATATAAAGTAAGCCCATTAAAATTAACTGTATCAAAGATGTAACAATTAAAATCTTTTTCAATTTAATTCTATCTTTATAAAATATATATATCAATGAAACTATACTTAACAATAAAGTCAAATCTTTTATAATATATCCTTTCCTAAATAGCTCTCTTACATCTTTGAGATGTAACAATTCTCTTTCTTCAAAAACTTGTTCGATTTTATCTCCTACTTCTGTAAAAATAATAATATTTTCTCTTTTGCCTTTCAGATAATCTAATAACTTTTCTGTAATTAACATTAAATTTTCTTCACTTATTCCCGTTACGTCTTCTATATTATATTCTTCGTATTTGCTTTTAAAAAAACTAATATCAAATGCTGCTACCTCTAAATTTATAAGTAACATAGCTATTGGTAAACAGACAATACAAATTATTGCAAATAAATTTGTATATTCCCTCATAAAATCTTCCTTTGCTAATCGAATTTCTTTTTATTAGTTCGTATAGATAACAAATAAAAAAAACCAAAAACAATTATTGCAATGATAATATATTTATTGTAAGTTTTCATCATATTAATAATTATTGCCCAATTTTCTTTTAATATTTTCCCTAAAATAATCAACAATGCATGATGAGTAATATTGACTATTCCAATTGTAAGGTAAGCTAACTTTTTATTTACCTCAAAAATTCCAGCTATCAAAAGCGTGAAAGAATGTATACCGGGAATAAACTTACTTATAAAAATAGCCGCAGAACCATACTTATTAAACATTTCTTTTATTTTTATAAATTTTTCAGTATCAAATATAACTCTAATAATTTTTAATTGCAGTATTTTTTCTTTCTCTTTTTCTCCAAGTTTATATAACATTAAAGATGATAAAAAAGTTCCAAACCATGCAATAATTAATACAAAGTAAATATTCAAGTGTAAAAGTTCAGACAAATATCCTTCTATAACTAATACCATATCTCCGGGGTATGGTGGAAAAATTATTTGTAAACATTGTGAAAAAAAGAAAAATAGATAAAGAAATAATCTATTACTATTAGTCAACCTATCTATAATATCTAAAATAACATTCTCCATTTGCCACCTCTAAAAAATCTAGTAAAATTAAAGAAAATTGAAAAACCCGAAAATTCGGGTTTATGCCATAGCTTTTTCTAATTTATCTAAATGTTGTATAGGAAACATTCTTAATAATTCTTTAAACTGTTCAACAGTAAGTCCTTGAGTTGTCGTATAAATTCTTATTTTTTCATCTAAATCAGCATTTTTAAACCTTCTTTTTATTTCTTCAAAATTTGGTTTTGTATCCATATAGACACTCCTTTAATTTTAATCAAGTTTTCGATATTAGTATGTAATTTTTAATATATAAATATTCTATAAGTTTATTACAATTTAAACTCAATATAGTTATATTTTACTTTATTTTCAATATTTTATTTGATATATTTAATTTTGATGGATATAATAAAATAAAAAAATCATAGGGAGGTTCTTTCATATGGAAAATAAAATAAGCATTGAATATTGTACTTCTTGAGGATACCGCTCTAAGGCAGTTAGCCTTACAGAAAAATTACTTAAAGAACATAAAAATAAAATCAAATCTATAACATTATTGCCTTCTTCGGGTGGAGTTTTTGAAGTTAAATTTAATGATGAATTAATTTTTTCAAAAAAGGAATTAGGAAGATTCCCTAATGAAGATGAAGTTGAAAGTATAATTAGGAAAAAAATATAAATTATTATGTGAACGTTTATGAACATGACGCTCATGCAGACAAATTTAGAAAAAACTTAAGGCTCAAATTTTTAGAAAATCCTAACGCACCTAATCAAGACATCCTGTCTTGTAGGATGCTGGTTTGACATCCTGTCAAACCTACGGATTTTCTTCAAAATTTTCACCTAGTTTTTTTACTAAATTCTTTCAAGCATTCGCTTTCATTTTCATAAATATTAAAAGATACAAGTCTGTCAACAGTCTGATGGCAAAATGCCATTTTTTTCTTAAGTAACAAATCATTTTCTATTTACATACCATATATTAAAGTATAAATATTTACGTATATAAGTTATTTAAAGGAGGTTTCTGGTTTATGCCTAGAAGATATAGATATTATGTACCACCAGTTGAAGTAATTGATGAAATAGAGAATGAAAAAGAAGAGAAAAATGAAGAACAAAGACATAGATATAATTATGGTTCTTACTGGTGGATTATTTTATTATTTATACCATTAGTATTATTCGGCGGTTTCTCTAGATATTAAAATAAAATTAAAAAGCCCCGTCAATATTGGGGCTTTTACTAATTAACCATACATTTTTTACAAAAACCTGTAAAAGTAATCTCACTATCTTCAATTTTAAAATCATATCTTTTCTCAATTTCATTTATTATTTTAATCAATTTAAGTGAAGTATCTACGTCAACATAATCTAATACTCTTTTACATTTTAAACAGATAAAATGCACATGGATGCTCTTTCTTGAAAATAGTTTTAGTTCATACAATTTTGAATTGTTAAATGTTACTTCTTCTATTATGCCATTATCCAATAAAATTTTTATATTCCTATATACCGTTGCAATACCAACAGATTCTCCCTGTTCAACGAGAAAAGAATGAATATCTGTTGGATGAAAATGCTTATTCGGATTGTCTAAAAATAGCTTTATTATTTTTCTCCTCTGATCAGTTATTCTATAGCCGTTCTCCTTTAAAATATTTTCTATATAAATTAATCTTTTGCCTTGCATAAAATTCTCCTAATTCTTTTAATGGCCACATTCTCCATGATGTTCATGTCTTTCGCAAACTTCATTTGAAGATACTAATTTACCATCAATATATTCCTTTATTACATCTTCAATACTACCACTAATGCCAACTAAAACATCTATTCCATTTTCATTAAACAAAGCTTGAGCTGTTTCACCCATACCGCCAGCAATAATAGTATTAACTCCTTTTTCACTTAAAAACTTTGGTAGAAATCCTGGCCTATGTCCCGGATTTGGAACAAAAACTCTATTTTTCACCTCATTGTCTTGAATGTCAACTAACTCAAATCCTTCACAATGTCCAAAATGTTGTGATACATAATTGCCATCAACGGCTAACGCAATTCTCATTATTATACCTCCTTAATCTTTTCATTTATTATATTCCAAATTCTTTTAATCTCTCTACCAGCAATACTTTCATCAAATTGTACTACTGGTTTACTTTCCTTTATTGCCTTATTAACATAAGGATCAAAAGGTATTTTACCAACAACCTCAAAATTATTCTTACTACAAAAATCTTCTATTTCTTTTGTTTTTTCTAAATTAATATCAAATTTATTTACAACTACATAGGCTTTCATACGAAAATAGTCTACTAAATTTAATACTCTCATTAAATCCTCTAGTCCTGACTGTGTAGGTTCAGTCACAACTACAGCCATATTACAACCTGTAAGCGATGATATTACAACACAGCCAATGCCTGGAGAACCATCAATTATGATTAACTCTGGTTTATTCTCATCCTCCATAAGCGATTGCCTTACTTTGGTAACTACTTTACCTGCACCATCGGCACCAATTCTAAGTTGAGCATACGAAAACTTTCCACCTTCAATAGAACTTATGATAACATCTCCTGTCTCATCGTCAATTAATTTAATAGCTTCATTAGGGCATACCTCAACGCAGGCTCCACATCCTTCGCATTTTATATCATTTATCTGAAAATTATCCTTTACAGCATCAAATCTACATACACTCTTGCACTTACCGCATTCAATACATTTTTCTTTATCAATGTAGGCTATTTTACCTCCGATATATAATTCTCTTTTCATTGGAGTATTATCCAAAATCAAATTAAGATTTGGAGCTTCTACATCACAATCGGCTATATCTCTATTTTTAGCAAGATATGCAAACGAAGAAGTAAGAGTAGTCTTACCTGTGCCTCCTTTTCCACTAATTACAACTATCTGCTTCATTATTTGAAACCTCCATTATTTTAGAAAAAATATTTTCAAAAACTTCCATAAATATTTTATCATCTAGTAATTCACCTTTAGAATACTTTTGGGCAATACTCCTATCAAATGGTATTCTCTCTATTATATCTATTCCCTGTTTTTTACAAAATTCTTCAATAATATAGTCGTTTTCATCAGATTTATTAATAACTACACCAAACGGTACTCCTAATTGTCGTATAACATTAACAGCAATCTCTAAATCATGCAATCCAAATTTAGTCGGTTCAGTAACTAAAATTCCGTAATCGGAGCCCTCAACTGAATGTACAACACTGCATGAACTGCCAGGTGGAGAATCTATAATATTAATATAATCAGGAGTTATTAATTTCTTTAAATCTTTTAAAATCGGTATACCCATAGGTTCTCCTATGTTAAGTACTCCTCTAACGACCTTAAGATTATCGGTATATCCTATTTCAATTTTACCAATCTCTCTTTCTACTTCAGTAATTGCATTTACTGGACATACTAAACTGCATAACCCACAGCTATGACATATTTTTTCAAAAACTAAAACGCCATTTTTAGTAACCGATAAAGCATTGAAATTACATTTTTTAGCACATAAACCGCATTGTGTACAAGAAGACTCATCAATTTGTGGAACTTTAACTTTTACTTCAAAAGTATTTTCTATTTTGGGTTTCAAAAATATGAAACCATTAGGCTCTTCTACATCAAAATCTAAATACTGAACCTTTTCTCCTTTCTTGCTTAAATAATAAGATAAATTAGTAGCTACCGTAGTTTTTCCAGTACCGCCTTTTCCACTTAATACAGATATCTTCATTTTACCTTCCCCACCTGTTCTGTAATCCAGAATGTGCTTTTCTAGGTTCCTTTATTTCATTTAATTTATCTTGTTTTAAAAGTTCCAAATTAGAATTAATTGTATCTGCCTTGCCTTCATAAATAGTTATTTTAGCATTTGTAAGTATTTTCATTGAGTTAGGCCCAATATTTCTAGTTACAACAACATCTACACCCTCATCTACAACTAGATTAGCTGCTGAAACGCCAGCACCATGTTCTGATACAAGTCCCTCATTTTCAACTACTTTAATATCATTCGTTTTTGTGTCTACTATTACAAAGTATTTACATCTTCCAAAACGCGGATCTAATTGACTATCTAAATTTCTTCCTTCACTACTAAAACATACCTTCATAGTTCATTCCTCCTACATTTTTTCTAATATTTTCGTTCCTAAACTTGCAAACTCTTCTAATTCTTGACTGAATAATTCTATTTTTCCTTCGTCACACAATTGAGTAAAACCTGAGTTAATAGGTAATTTTGCGATTAAATCTAATCCCATTTCTTTTGCTACTTGTTCAGATTTACTTTTCCCAAATACCTCTATTTTATTACCACAATCAGGACATACTGCATAACTCATATTTTCAACAATACCTAAAATAGGAACATTCATCATCTTACTCATATGGATTGATTTTTCTACTATTAAATTAACTAAATCCTGTGGCGATGTAACAACAACGATATAATCAACAGGCACAGACTGCATAACAGTAAGCGTTACATCAGAAGTTCCCGGTGGTAAGTCAATTATTAAGTAATCTAACTCTCCCCAGTTAGTATCACTGTAAAATTGTTTAACTGTTCCAGAAATTAATGGCCCTCTCCAAATAACAGGTTTATTTTCTTCCTCTAATAATAAATTTAATGACATAACTTTTATCCCTGTTTTTGTTTCAACGGGCTGTAATTTTTTATCTATTATTTGAGCCCTTACCTTATTTATACCAAAAATTTTAGGTATACTCGGACCAGTAATATCGGCATCCATTACTCCAACCTTATATCCTTCTCTGTTCAAATTTACTGCTAATAGGCTTGATACAAAAGATTTACCAACGCCACCTTTGCCACTCATAACTGCAATTATTTTGCTAATTTTATTTTCCATCAAATAACCTCCTCTACCGCTTTTATTTATGGCATATGCTATTTATATTATACATTTTTTATATGCATTTGCCAATAATTATATGTAATTTTTTCTATTTTTAAACGCAAAAAAATAAGGGAATATTTCCCTCATTTTTCACAAAATCATATTAACAACAATCCAACCCAAGTAACTTCATCTTTCCTAAATTCAATATTAATTCCTATTCTCTTACATGTATCTATAACATCTATCCCCATTGCCTCTAAAGAAGGTCTAGCCTTATCAGGATATTTACACTCTTTTATTCCAAGTTTTGCATTACATATCTTACATAACTTACAGTTACCACCGATTAAAGCATATGAATTTTCAAATCCAAGTTTTTTAGCTTCTTTTTCCAATTCTAACATAATCTCATGAAGTCTATAAGCCGGTTTGTAAAATTCTTCCATGTCGTTTGGATTATTTACACTATCTTTAACTACAACTATAAAACCTGCATCATACGTCTTCAATTTCTTTTTAAAATCTTCGATATCACCAACATATGGTGGGCACATAAAATTCGCACCATATTGTCCACACTTATTTCGAGCACAGTAGTCTCTTACTGTTTGAGTTATTTTGATTTTATCTATTGCTATTTCTCTTATTGTATAAACTTTTTTTATTTTCTCATATGTCTTCAAAAAATCTCTAATTTTAAATTTATTCATATATAAAAACTCCTTTATCTGCTATACATTGTCCAAATTCCTATATCTTTAAAGCCTAACCTTTTATATATCTTACCAGCCTTAGGATTGTCATAAAAAAGACATAAACTTTTACCTTCATTTAAAAGTGTTCTACATAATTTAGTCATACAAGCCGTCGCATAACCTCTTTTTCTATAATCTGGATGTGTACAAACACCTACTATCATTGCAGAAGTACTGTTTTCGGCCGTAGTTTGCACAATTGAAACCATTTTCCCATCTTCTTCTATAAAATATCCTCTACCCGTATTATCCTCAAATTTTCTTCTTATAGATTCTTCAGATATATTTTCAGAAAATTCTTTTATCAGTTTAGTTAGTTCTATTATTCTATCAACATCTTTTAATTCTACCTTTTTTACTTTAGCTAACAACTCATTTTCTTCAAGTTTTGAACCTTCATCTAATTTACAAAAATATGTATCTCTCTTCTTTGAAAAATTATGTAGCTTTTCAAATCTTTCAACTATAGATTTTTCACCTGATAACATTTCAAAGTCTTCACTTTTCATGATATCATAAAATCCTTTAACATCAAATTCATCTCTTGAATAAAAAATAAAATTTTCAAAATATTTTAACAAAACACCGATTAGTTCTCCTTTTTGGTTAAATTCTCCCCATAATTTCTGAAATTCGTTATTGAATCCATAATTTTCAGCATCTCCTATAATGAATAAATTTAATTCTTTTTCTCTCTTAACATAATCCATGAATACATCATAATCATTATCATTAAGTAGTCTAATCATTATAAAACACTCCCCTTTTGATAAGTTTTAATTATTATACAGTATAACTTCGATTAATTCAAATATTTTACTAAAAAAATACCCTATAAAAAACTATAGGGTATTTTTTTCGGTAATTTCTCTATTACTATATTTATTTAAAGCCAATACTATTATAGGTATAAAAATAAGTTGAATTATTATTCCAGGCAAACCTGTCAATATAGAACCTTTAATAAACATAAGCGCTTTTATTTTTACTCCAAAAAGAACAGACAAAATATAAGCTACTAATCCACCACCAATTCTTCCAACAATCATTGCTAAGATCAAACATACAATAGTATTTAATTTCATTCTTCTACTGAAAACAGATACACTTAAACCATATAATCCTATCTCAAAAGACATAATTAGAGCTATTGGAAATAGAGGCGGCATACCTGTAACCATTGAATTTAAATATGGTAATAAGAATCCAATAATAAATGCAATTGGAGATGATACGAAAAATCCGGCTAATAGTGCAGGAATATGCATTGGTAGAAAAACTTTTCCACTAATGCCCGTTAAATGAAATAAAGATGGTAAGACTATTCCTATCGCAATAAATAATCCTGCTAAAACAATTTCTCTAGTTTTACTGTTTAAATTCATATCCAATCCCTCCTATAAAAAAATAACCATGAAAATAATCTTTTCTATAAGATTACCTTCATGGTTTTATTTCCTAATTTCTTTTATTTCCTCAATAATATAATCGAGCATTTGATTGATATTTAATTCTTGTGTCCCTACAATATAGACATTACATCTATTAAGAGGTAAAATAATTTTTCTCGCTTCACTCGTCGATATGGCTTCAGCCATTATCGGAGTTATCTCTCCCATCATAGAGTTCGCTATCAATATCGCTATTGGTCCGATAATTATATCAACTTTTTGGCTCATTACCTTTACAGCATTTTCACCTGTTGCCCCTGCATTAGCTCCTGCCTTCAGCATGTTGGAGGTTGCTAGAGAATTCGTTCCAAGTGCAATGATTTCTATATCATCTTTAATTTCATTCCTAATTTTTTCCACAATCGACTTGCCTAAACCTCCACCCTGCCCATCTACAACTGCAATTTTCATATCATCTCCCCTTTTTAGGACATCGTAGTGTCAAAAGTTTAGAGCAAATTTGACACCCAAACATTGAAATTTGAATAATATATAGGTTTGGTTGTCTCCCCCCTCTTTGGATATACTTTAAGTAGCACCAAAAATATAAAAGAAATACAAAAGAAAGGAGAGACAAACCAAAAATGAAATCTTTAATTATTAACTTAACAAATACTATCAGAATTCTTTATGTTTTAGTAATTTATCTTCTAATCCCATATTTTAAAAATCCTATAAAACCTAGAACTAATAAACCAATAAGCAAACCATATAGAAAAATCGAAGTTGATACCGAACTTCCTATTATAGAAACAATTGAAGTTCCTAATTA
>NZ_FQXO01000129.1 GCF_900129995.1 Caloranaerobacter azorensis DSM 13643
AGTATATCCAAAGAGGGGGGAGACAACCAAACCTATATATTATTCAAATTTCAATGTTTGGGTGTCAAATTTGCTCTAAACTTTTGACACTACGAAAAATAAAAGAAGGGGGATTTGCATGATTAAACTAATAGGTGTTCTCATTATTATTATTGGTTTTATTTTAAAATTAGATACTATAGCAGTTGTACTTATAGCCGGAATTGTAACTGGATTAGTAAGTGGACTTAGTTTTGGGGAAATTTTTTCTACTCTTGGAAGTGCGTTTATAAAAACAAGATATATGTCGTTATTTTTGGTAACTCTCCCGGTTATAGGCATATTAGAAAGATATGGTTTAAGAGAGAGAGCAGCAGAACTTATTAAAAACATAAAAGCTGTTACAACGGGAAAAGTGCTTGTAATTTATACTATTATAAGAGAATTGGCAGCAGCCTTTTCTTTAAGACTAGGAGGACATGTTCAATTTATTAGACCGTTGATTTTCCCTATGGCACAAGGGGCTGCTGAAGCTAATTATGACAATCTTGGAGAAGAAGAAATTGAAATAATTAAAGGGTATGCAGCGGCATCTGAAAACTATGGTAACTTTTTTGGGCAGAATGTATTCATTGCGGCAGGAGGCGTACTTCTTATAGTAGGTACATTAGGAGAACTTGGTATAGAAGTTACTCCATTACAAGTATCTAGAGCCTCTATTCCAATAGCAATATTTGCATTTATTTATGCGACAGTACAATATTACATATTAGATAAAAAGCTTTCAAAAAGACTAAACAAAGATAAGAGCAAATAAATAGAATAGTCGAAGGGTGGGAGGAAAATGAAAGAAATATTGTTAGAAGGGTTATATGTATTAGCAGGGTTAGTTTCACTGATTACTGGTTATATGGCTTTGAAAGATAGAGAACTTCCAACTAGAATAGGTACGGCTTTATTTTGGGGAATATTAGCTGTTATTTTTATAATAGGAAAGTATTTACCACCATCTGTAGTTGGTTTTATGTTGCTTATAATGGGAGTTCTTACTGCATTTAAGCAAGTTAGACTCGGGTCACTTAAAAATGCAGATGAAAAGTTTAGAAAGGAAAAGTCAAGATTAATAGGAAACAAGATTTTTATACCAGCTTTAACAATAGCAGTATTTGCTTTTGGAATTGCTCAGTTTACAAAATTAGGAGGTCTAGTAGGGCTTGGTTTTGGTGCAATTGCAGCAACTATAATAGCACTTGTCATGACAAAGGCAGAAATAAAATATATCGGATATGATGGAAGTAGATTATTACAACAAGTTGGATCAGCAAGTATTTTGCCGCAGTTGCTTGCAGCGTTAGGAGCATTATTTAATGCAGCAGGAGTTGGTCAAGTTATAGCACAAGGTATTTCTAGTATTATTCCTGAAGGGAATGTGCTTGCAGGAGTTATAGCTTATTGTGTAGGTATGGCTATATTCACTATGATAATGGGTAATGCCTTTGCAGCTTTTGCCGTTATAACAGCGGGTATTGGTTTGCCATTTGTATTTTCACAGGGAGCAAATCCTGCTATAGCAGGTGCTCTTGCACTTACTGCAGGATATTGTGGAACTCTTATGACTCCTATGGCTGCTAATTTTAACATAGTACCTGCTGCAATATTAGAAACTAAGAATAAAAACAGGATTATATTAAGTCAAATACCACTTGCATTAGCTCTTCTTGTAACTCATATAGTGCTTATGTATATTTTAGCTTTTTAGAAAATAGTTAAATGTAGTTATTGTGCTGAAAAGCGGAGGATACAACCTCCGCTAACTAAATACTTATATTGAAGCAAGAATATAAGGAGGTATTATTATGAAAGTATTAATAACAGGTTTTGAACCATTTGGAGGAGAGAAAATAAATCCTGCATTAGAAGCAGTTAAAAAACTTGATGATGAGATTGCAGGTGCAAAAATTATAAAAGCAGAGATACCCACTGTATTTAGAAAATCTATAGAGGAACTTGAAAAAATAATAGAACGCGAAAAACCTGATATAACAATATGTGTTGGGCAGGCAGGAGGAAGATTTGATATTACAATAGAAAGAGTAGCTATAAACATTGATGATGCTAGAATACCTGACAATGAGGGGAATCAGCCCATTGACGAGCCGATTTTTTTAGATGGATTGAATGCATATTTTGCTAAACTTCCTATAAAAGCTATGGTAAAAGAGTTGAGAGAAAATAAAATTCCGGCATCTGTATCAAACAGTGCTGGGACGTTCGTGTGCAACCATATTATGTATGGATTATTATATTTAATTGATAAAAAATATCCAGCTATGAGAGGAGGATTTATCCATGTGCCTTTCATACCTGAACAGGTGATAGATAAAAGAAATACTCCTAGCATGTCATTAGATAACATAACGAAAGGAATTGGACTTGCTATAAAAGCAGCGATAGAAAATAAAGAAGACATAAAGGAAAAAGGCGGAAAGATTTGCTAAAAGAGGGTGATATAGATGTGCAAATATTTATTTGTTTACGGTAGTCTAATGGAAGGTTTTTTTAATTATGATAGTTATTTAAAAGGAAAAATTTTAGAAAGGAAAATAGCGAGAACAAGGGGAAAACTTTATCATCTAGTTGATAAAGGCTATCCTGCTATGATAGATGGCGAGGATTATGTATATGGAGAACTTATTTTAATAAAAGATTTCTATAAAGTACTTAAGCAGTTGGACAGGCTAGAGAATTTCTTTGGGAATAATAATAATAACAACGAATATAATAGAGTTGTTAAAAATGTAGAAGTCCTTGATGATAACACTATTCGAAAAGCTTATGTATATATGTATAATTGTAAAGATATTAAAAGGCTAATAGATAAAAATATTTACATACCGTATGGGAACTGGAAGAAATACATAAAAAATATAAATAAGAATGCAGTTTAGCAGTTGTTTAAAGGAGATGCTATTTTAAGTAGTATCTCCTTAAATTATGTGTGCCGGGCATGCGTAACAACTAGGTGGTGAAAGTCCACTGTGGGGGTTGACCGTGCCAACCACTAGCCAAAGGCAAGGGTGTCCATCG
>NZ_FQXO01000105.1 GCF_900129995.1 Caloranaerobacter azorensis DSM 13643
CCTCATTCAGCCTTAAATGGTAAAGTACCAATACCACTAACTGAGCTGAATAGATACGAAACAATGCCAGCAAAATGGGCTAAACTAATTGAATTAGCACAACTACATGCCATAGAAAATCAAAAGCATAGAAGCAATATTTTAAAAGAAGCTGCTTAATTTTAAAATGCACCTTGACAAATTAACAGTTAAAATTTAAAGTTAAATTACACCCTACGGGATATTTATGCCCTTTTTTGGGTAAAATCTTTAAAATATCATCTTAAAGTATATCCAATCTTTTCTCTAACTTTTCATATTTCTTTTTACACTATCGTTAAACTAATCTTATTTTATAGTTTATATGCATATATTTCAACTTAATTATCTCTGCATTTTAATTTTTTATTTCTAATTTAAATCATCTATGGTATTTTGTGTATTTTTATAATAAAATAATACTATAAAGATTTAAGGAGGGTTTCAATGTACGATAATTTTTTTGGTTATAGTAAAAAAAGTTTTAAGCAAATCATTTCTAATCCCATATTATTTGTTCCTACAATCATTCAAATTATTATCGGTATTTTTTTAAGTTTTCATATTGTTGCTACAAGAAGAATTACAACTATTAATAGTACTAATTACATAATGATAAAAACCTTTATAATAATATTGTTATTATTTTTTATTGATTTATTTTTAGAAACAGGTAAAATGTACATAATTAAACAATCACTAACAAAAAACGACATATCTATTAAAGATATTTTTATTGGTGCAAAAAAATTCTTTTTAAGAATATTTTTAGGCTCTCTAGTAATTTTCGGTTTAACCTTCGCCTTATTTCTAATATTAATTGTACCATCAGCTATATTAATTGCAGTTAACTTAAATATAATAGCTATCATAATAATATCTATAGCAACAATTGTTTTTTTTATTTTCATAAGTATGTGGGAATTTATTATAATATATGAAGACTGTAGTATTTCTGACGCTCTAAATAAAAGTGTACGTTTTGCAAAAAAAAATTTTGGTATAATTCTACTCATCGAATTTTTAAAAGGCATCTTTACTGGCAATAATAGAAATCTAAACTCTACAATATATAACAAATATAACAAATCTTTATTTAAAGATACTAAAATAACCAATCTTCCCTTACTCTTAAATAACTTAAATGTTAACATAAATATTTTAATCTTATGTATACTAATAGCTTTTATATTTGAATTATTTTTCGATGTACTTATATTTGAATTATATATTGACCGCAAAGATAGTATCTAACAAATGTAAAGAGTAGACAAATTGTCTACTCTTTTTAAAAAAACTATTATATTCTTATCTTTCAACCCATAGCCTTTCAGCAGTTTTAGCCCATTCTTCTGCGACAGTTTCACATTTCTTTGTCAATTCATCAACAGGTTCTTCATCTATAGGCTGTGTAGAATATGCTTTAGAAGCATGAACCATTTGTCTTAATTTTTCAGGATTATCAAGCAAAGGACATGGTCTCAAATGATTCTCGTTAAAAGGCTGATTTTTCTTATATTCCATAAATAGTGGCGATTTCAACGCTTCTAATAATGATACATCCTTTATATTAACATTTGAATAATGTATAAAAGCACAAGGTTCAACATCTCCATTAGCATTTATATGCAAGTAATTTCTTCCTCCAGCTATACATCCTTTTACAAACTCTCCATCATTCCAGAAATCGATTATAAATATTGGTTTCTTCTCTCTCATCTCACGTACAAATCTATACATATATTCTCTTTGTTCTGGTCTAGCAATTAAATCTAATGCAGCATCTTTTCCAAGAGGCATGTATGTAAAATACCATCCAAATGTACATCCTTTTTCAATCATCAAATCCAAATACTCTTCTGACCCGATAGCATCCACATTTTTACTATGATAACAAGTTGAAAAACCAAAAACGATTCCTTCTTCTTTTAATAAATCCATTGCTTTCATCACTTTTTTAAATGTACCTTTTCCCCTTCTCATATCTGTCTCTTCTTCAAATCCTTCAACACTTATAGCCAAAGCAAAGTTTCCTACTCTTGACAAATCTTTTACAAACTTTTCATCAACTAATGTCGCATTTGTAAAAGCTAAAAACATACAATCATTATGCTTTTCTGCTATCTTAATCAAATCATCTTTTCTAACTAATGGCTCTCCTCCAGAATATATATACATATATATACCTAACTCTTTACCTTCTCTTATAATTCTATCTATTAATTCATTTGATAATGAATCTTTCTTATTATATTCAGCAGCCCAGCATCCTATACAATTTAAATTACATGCAGCTGTTGGATCCATTAAAATAGCCCAAGGAATATTAATATTAAATTTTTTTCTAAAACTATCTGTTATAGGTATACCTACTAATCCAGAATTAATAAAAAAGTTAATTAACGTCTTCTTCCTTACTTCTGGATGAATTTCAGTAAAGACTCTTTCTATTAGCTTATACCAGTTGCTATCCGGATTTTCACATATTCTCCTGAAAGCTTCTATGTTTTGTTTATGATTTTCTTTTTTTGCTATTTTATCTGCCCAATCTAACATTTTCAACAAATTTTGCATAGGATTTTTTTCAATATAATTTAAACCTTCTTTTAATAATACTGTGCTTAATAACTTTTTAGCTGTCCTCACAAAAATCTCCCCCTTTATTTAATAAATTTTTAAATATTTTAAATGTTTTTTATTTAACACTAATCGATTATGTTTTATATAAACATATGTGTTTATTTCGTCATATATGTCAATAATAAAGTAAAAAAATTATGCTTTTAAACCATCAATTAATACATTTATAGATTTTAAATGCCTTCTAGGATTATAATCTTTTTCAACAGAAATATGGAATAATAAAGATTCAACTAATCCATATAGCACTTTTGACATAGTATCTTTATCTATATTCTTTATCTCTCTCGACTCAATAGCTTCATTTAATATATTTTTAAATGTCTCTCTTAATTCTAATGCGTGTTCACGTACTCTCTCTAATATTTCACTGTTTTCCCTTTCAAGAATAAGCCAAAAATCAACGAGCAAATACATATTTTTAGTATTACTATGATACAGTACAAGTTTCTCTATAATTTCTTTAAGTTTATCTATAAAGCTAGAATCTTTTTTCTCCAACGTCTTTTTTATATCACTCTTTATCGCATCAACAACATTCTTAATTGCATAATGAAATATTTCTTCTTTATTATTAAAATACTGATATAATGTAGTTCTACCCATTCCACATTGACTAGCTATTTCTGATAGATTAGTATTGTAATACCCTTTTTTAATAAAAACATTTATAGCTTTTTCAACAATTTCCTTTTTCTTTTTCTCATAATCAACTATTTTGGGCACATTTCCCCCTCCACTACCATTCTTTATTATAATTATATCATTTTCGACGCTAGTGTCAATAAAAATTTAGAATACCTGTTTAAAAAAATGCAGAGAATTTTACTCCGCATTTTCTTGAAAATTTATTTCGATTATTTTCATTTTTCTAATAGCATCTTCAACTAGATTTTCTACATCAAGAGATGCTTCTGATTTTTCAATATCTTCTAATTTTGGTCTAGTTACTGGGTGCTTTGGTAGAAATACAGTACAGCAATCCTCATATGGTAAAATAGATGTCTCATAAGTTCCTATGTCCATCGCAATTTCAGTAATCTCTACTTTATCCATACCAATTAAAGGCCTGAATACAGGTCTTTTTACTACTGAATTAGTTACATTAAGACTCTTTATCGTCTGACTTGCAACTTGCCCTAAGCTCTCACCTGTAATAAGCGCATCTATACCCTCTTTTTCAGCAATTCTTTCTGCTATTCGCATCATAAATCTTCTTGATATAATAGTCATCTCATCTTCCGGGCATTTTTCATTTATTTCTCTTTGTATAGGCAATATGTTTACACTATAGAGCTTCATATTACCACAGTATTCAGATAATAAACCAGCTAATTTTTTAACCTTTTCTTCTGCTCGCTCACTTGTAAATGGATAGCTATGAAAGTGAACCGCATCTATTGAAACTCCTCTTTTTGCTATCATAAATCCTGCAACCGGACTGTCTATTCCTCCAGATAATAATAAAAGTGCTCTGCCGTTAGTACCTACTGGCAGTCCTCCATAACCTTTTATCTTGTCTGTATATATATAACAATAATCTCTAATATCTACTTTCACTAATAAATCAGGATTATTAACATCTACTTTTAGTACTTTAATTTCTCTTAATATCGCAGCTCCAATCTTTCTGGCAACATCCATCGATTTTATTGGGAATTTTTTATCTGCTCTTTTTACTTGAACCTTAAAAGTTCTAACCTCTTTGTGTGCGATAGTCTGCTTAACAGACTCTATAGCTTTTTCAATCATTTTTTCTATATCTTTTTCAACTCTATATCCCGGACTTATATAAACTATACCAAAAACCTTTTTAAGTTTTTCAACTATTCTCTCTATATTTTCATCATCTGTAATAACATATATTTTCCCTTGATCTCTATATACTTTAGATTCACCTAATCCTTTTATAGAACGCTTTATTTGATTTAATAATTTTTTTTCAAAATATGACCTATTTAATCCCTTTAATGCAATCTCTCCAAAACTTATACTAACTATTCTTTGCAAAATTCATCACCTCATCATAATTTTTCTTATGTCTCTAACTGACTTTTCAAGTCTATCAACTGCATATTCAATTTCTTCCTTTGTATTATAGAAAGCAAAACTAAATCTTATAGCCCCCTCAATTTCTTCTTCTTTTAAACCTATACTTTTAAGCACATGACTTCTTCCTTTTTTATGTGAAGAACATGCAGAACCTGTGGATACAAATATACCATCTTCTTCTAAATAATGCAATAATACTTCGCCCTTAACTCCAATAAACGATATATTCACTATATGCGGAGCACATCTATCATCAGTATAGCTATTTATCTTAATATTATCAATTTTTTCTAGAACTTTATCTATAAAATATTTTTTAACATCTAATATATGATTTTTTTCATCTTCAAAATTATTTTTAATAATCTCGACAGCCTTACCTAATCCTACAATTCCCGGTGTATTCTCTGTTCCAGATTTTAAACCTCTTTCTTGATTGCCTCCAAAGATAATTGGTTCTAAAACAGTGCCATTTTTAATATACAATCCGCCTACACCTTTTGGCCCATGAATTTTATGTCCACTAAAAGAAAAAACATCTACTCCTAAATTTTTTAGTTGTATATCTATTTTACCAAAAGCCTGTACTCCATCTACATGAAGTTTTACATTCTTGTTCTTTTTCTTAATTATTTCAACTATTTCTTTAATAGGCTGCACCGTTCCTATTTCATTATTAACCATCATAATAGATACTAAAATCGTCTTATCAGTTATACTATCTTCAAGCTGTTTTAAATCAATAATGCCCTTTTCATTTACATTTAAATATGTAACTTCAAATCCTTTATCTTCATAGTACTTAAATATATTTAATACCGAAGGATGTTCAATTTTAGTAGTTATAATATGCTTTCCTCTCTTTGCATACCTTTTTATTATACCCTGTATGGCAATATTATTACTCTCTGTACCCCCTGAAGTAAAAAATATTTCTTTGCTGTCTACTCCTAAAAATTTACTAATTATTGTTCTTGACTTTTCTATTTCCTTTTCTGCTTCTAATCCTTTTCTATGCAAAGATGATGGATTTCCATATACACTCTTTAACATATATATCATAGAATCAATAACTTCATCCCTTGGCCTTGTTGTAGCACTATTATCTAGGTAAACTTCCATTTAAACCACCTCATTTATCATAAGTTGTGCTAACATATACTATATCCATTATTATATATAAATATATTTTAATTTTAAAGGAAAAAGAGCTATTTGCAGAGATTTCGCATCAAATTTCCAGTAAAAAATTTGTTTTTACTAAAATTTTATTTTTTAACATTTACTTGAATAACTGGGAAGCCTGTAGACCGATAGGTCTTAAAAATAGTTACACCTCCCCCTACCCCAAAAAATTTTAATAATCAATTTCCAGTTTTATTTTTAATTATGTTTTTTCAAATATTGGATTTATCCAATCAGCTTCTATAGTAAATCTTTCATCTCTTATATCTTCAATAATATCTATCTGCAACATTCTTTTCTTTCTAAATCCTCTAATACACCTAAAGAAATATAATTGCATAAGATTAAATGCTATTATTATAAACATTAGTACAGTCT
>NZ_FQXO01000078.1 GCF_900129995.1 Caloranaerobacter azorensis DSM 13643
AAAGCGATAGACAAATGGACTAGGAGAAGATTAAGGGCATGCCTTTGGAAACAATGGAAGAAAATTAAGACCAAATTTAAGAATCTTAAAAGATTAGGAGTCCCAGAGTATAAGGCATGGCAATACGCTAATACCCGAAAGGGGTACTGGCGTATATCTAATAGTCCTATATTAAATAAGACATTAAATAATCAGTATTGGCTAAATCAAGGATTTAAAACATTCTCTATGCAGTATAAGAAATTGAACTTAACCTAATGAACCGCCGTATACCGAACGGTACGTACGGTGGTGTGAGAGGTCGGTAGATGAATTAATCATCTACCTCCTACTCGATTCAATTTATTAAATCTGTTGATAAATATACAGCTTCGTATTTTCTTATCCACAATATCTTTTTTATTTCTTTCTCAAAAAAATGGGGAAACTTAAAAAAAAAACTATTGACTTTAGAAAAGAAATGTTGTATACTAATCCATGTCGCTAAGGTAATACCCACTAGCATATTTTATAGCTTGGTATTCTCAGGATGCCCAGATAGCTCAGTCGGTAGAGCAGGGGACTGAAAATCCCCGTGTCGGTGGTTCGATTCCGCCTCTGGGCACCAAAAATCAAATAAGCGGAAGTGGCTCAGTGGTAGAGCATCGCCTTGCCAAGGCGAGGGTCGCGGGTTCGAGTCCCGTCTTCCGCTCCATTGTGTGGCGGCATAGCCAAGTGGTAAGGCAGAGGACTGCAAATCCTTTATTCCCCAGTTCGAATCTGGGTGCCGCCTCCAAAGTAAGACTCCCGTTTTTGGGAGTCTATTTTTTTGGTCGGAGGTTATAAGAATGAAAAATCCGTTTATTCCATTTCGAAAAGTGAGAGCAGTTATTATAGACGGTAGAGCGCATGAGGATATAATAAATACACTTATAAAATTTAATATTCGTGTAATTAAAACTATTAAGTGTGAAGAATTATATGATGCGATATCTTATCATCCTGATATTGTAATACATCCAATAGATTATCAAACTCTTATTATTGCACCGAATGTTTATGATTATTATAAAGATATGTTAAAAAATGCGTCTCTTAAATTGATTAAAGGCGAGAAAAAACTTAAGAGAAACTATCCTGAAAACATTGCATATAATGTAGCAAGAGTTTCTCATTATGCTATACATAATTTTAAATATACAGATGAAAAACTTAAATATTATTTAGAAAAAAAGGGTATAGAATTTATAAATATAAAACAGGGATACTCTAAATGTTCAACTTGTATAGTATCAGATAATGCGATAATAACTTCCGATCCTTCAATCTATAAAGAATGTAAGAAATATTTTATTGATGCACTGTTTATAAACAGTGGATATATTGATTTACCCGGTTTAAATTATGGATTTATAGGCGGAGCAACAGGATTTATTAGTGACATGCAATTAGCATTTACAGGAGAATATCAGCATCATCCGAATTTTTTAGATATTAATATTTTTTTGAAAAAATATAGAAAAAAGCCAGTTATACTCAGCAGCAAAAAAATAATAGATGTAGGTTCAATTATTCCTTTAGTATACAATTAATGTAATCGTTAAAAATGCATATAGCAATATTAAAAACATATACTACTAGTACATCAGAAAGGAGTGACATTTTTGAATTTGCTAATTATAGGATTTAAAGAGAAATTAGAAAAAATAACTGAAATATTAGATGAACGACTATGTTCTTTTGAAAAAGAAAAAATTCATATAGATAAAAAAATAGAAAAAATAGGAGATATAAATTTTATAACATATTCTATTGAAAATGGTGGAGAGGTTAAGCATAAAAATATAAAAAATATTTTCAATTATTATGTTGCAGAGGCTATAACAGACATAGTAATTAATATCTATCAGGAGAAAATAATAGATAGGTTAATATATGACAAGTATTATTATTTAAGTTTTGAAGATAAAAAGATAATAAAATCTAGAGTTGTTGACTATCTTAACAGAAATGAATATGTGCTTCAGGAAGGAATAATGCCTCAAATAAGTAAAAAGACAAAAATATTGAAAACTATAATGGATTTTTTAGATGAAAGTGACAGCCTAATAATAGACGGATTGGTGAACTTTAGACTTAAATTTTTTACAGAATTAATCGAAGAAGCATTAGAAAAAAATATAGAAGATTTCTTTGTTGAAAAAGAATATAGAGAGTTTATTCGAGTACTGCAATATTTTGTTGAATTACAAGAGTCTAAAGTTGAATTAGTCAATATAATATTTAAGAGTGATGGAACTTATCAATTATTTGATAAAAAAATGAATTTGATTGATAATGATATTTTTCAAGAGCTTGCAGAAGAAATTTCAGAGAATGAAATGAATTATGATGATTTACTTATTAGTTCATTAATAACTATTGCACCAAAGAAAATAATAATTCATATAGAAAAAAGTATTCAGGATAGAGAAATAATAAAGGTAATTAAAAATGTTTTTCAAAATAAAGTATCAGTATGTTCGGGATGTAGATTATGTTTAAAAGAGAAAGATAGTAAAGTAAAAATTGAAAAGGAAAAATGATGCTTCCAAGGGAATTTGCTTGGGAGTTTTTTGTTTTTTGATTTATTGAAAAATGGAAAAAATTACAGTATAATGTTATGTAAAACAGGAAAAAAATGTAGAGGTGAATTGTTTTGTTAAAATTAGAGAATGTATCTAAATCGTATAACAAAGGAAAAATTAAAGCTGTAGATAATGTAAATATCCATGTAAAGCCGGGAGAAATATTTGGATTTTTAGGTCCTAATGGTGCTGGTAAAACTACTACAATAAAAATGATAGTAGGATTATTGAAACCAGATGAAGGTAAGATTTATATTAAAAATGTTGATAATCAAAAAGAACCTTTAAAAGCGAAGAAATTGATTAGCTATGTACCTGATAATCCTAAAGTTTATGAAAGATTAACAGGAATAGAATACTTGAATTTTATGGCGGATATGTATGGCATTTCAAAAGAAATAAGAAATAAAAGAATAAGAGAGTATTTAAAAGTATTTGAGCTAGAGGATGCTGTTGGCGACCTTATTAAAAGTTATTCTCATGGTATGAAACAGAAAATTGTTTTAATAGGAGCATTGTTAAACGACCCTGAATTATTTATATTAGATGAACCTATGGTTGGGCTTGACCCAAAATCTTCTTTTAAACTAAAAGAAATAATGAGGAAAAGATGTGAGAAAGGCAAGTCTGTATTTTTTTCAACTCATGTATTAGAAGTAGCGGAAAAATTGTGTAATAGGATTGCAATAATAAATAAAGGAAAGATAATCGCACAAGGAACTATGGAAGAATTAAAAGGACAGTTTATGAATGAAGAATCTTTAGAAAATATTTTCTTGGAGTTGACGGAACAATGAGAGAATTGATGTCATTAATAAAAGTAAATTTAAATATTAATTTTGGAATTTCTTCTATGAAGTATACATATTTAAAGCAGAAAAAAGATATATGGAAATTGGTTTTATTCGTTGTAGCCATTCTTTCACTAATACCTGTGTATCTTCTTTATATTGGTTTGATAAATGGAATATATATAGGACTTAAAATGGTTAATCAACAAAGTTTATTGCTACTATTGGGTTTTTTAGTATCGCAGATAGTGATATTTTTATTTGGAATAGTGTATGTAATGTCAAAATTTTATTTTTCAGATGATTTAAACATATTAATTCCACTACCTATTAAACCCGGTAATATTATTACAGCGAAATTTATAACGTTAGTAGTTAATGAATATTTAATTATGCTTCCTATAGTGTTGCCGATAATTATTATATTTGGCATACGAAGTCAAACTAATTTATTGTATTGGATATATAGCATAGGTATTCTTTTATTGTTACCAATTATTCCATTAGGATTGGCATCAATAATTGTAATGATATTTATGAAATATACTAATATTAAAGGAAAAAGAGATTTATTAAGAGTAATAGGAATGACATTGTTAATTATAGTAATTTTAGTAATACAATTAGGTGTTCAATTTACAATGAAAGATGTTCCATATGGCAGTGAAGAACAATATATTGCTGAAATGGTAAAGGAAAATAATTCTTTTATTAAAAGTTTTAAAAATGTTTTTCCACCAAGTCGTTGGGCAGCAATAGCTCTTGCAAATTCTCAAAAGCTTCAAGGATTTACTTCTTTTGCATTGTTTGTAATATCATCGATATTGGTGTTTTATATAATGATAATATTTGGAGAAAATATATTTTATAAAGGAGTTATAGGAGGAGACGAAGTACTTGCTAAAAGAAAATTATCAAAAAAAGAATTGAAAAAGGATATTTTCAAATCAAGGCATCCAGTTATTGCTATATTCTATAGAGAAATAAAAATATTATTAAGGACTCCAGTATTTTTTGTAAATTCAATAGTGCCAATATTCATTATACCTGTAATAATTATATTTCCTGCTATAGTTAATGATGGATTTATTAATTCTATTCAGGAGTTTTATCTAGAAGAAAATGCTCTTTTATTCAATTTAATTCTAATTGGATTTTTTATTTTTATTGCGACAACAAATTCAATAGCATCTACTTCGTTTTCTAGAGAAGGAAAACAATTCTGGATATCGAGGATAATGCCAATAAAAGTAGAATATCAACTTATTGGTAAGATGCTTCTATCAATTTTATTGCAGTTATTGACAATAGTTGTGATATTAGTTGCAGCTTTGATATTTATTAGACTAAAATTGTCAACCATAATAATAGTATTGATTTTGGGGTTATTAGGAAGCATTCCAGTATTTGAAATCGGTTTTTTTATTGATATAACTAGACCTTTATTAGATTGGGATAATCCACAAAAAGCAATGAAACAGAATTTGAATGTAGTATTTTCTATGTTGATTGGAATGGTATATTTATTACTTTATGCAGGGTTAGTATTCGTTTTCTATCGAGCTAGTTTGAATCCTTTAATAGTATATTTTATATTTATTGCGATGTTTTTAGTTATTTCATTTTTCTTATTTGTTTCTCTTATTGATATTACATTTAGAAGATATAGAGAAATCGAATAATTGTTAGTAAATAAAATAGCCTTTTAACTTTGAACAAAAAAGTTAAAAGGCTATTTTATTAATAAATGCTATTTTAAGAAAATAAAAATTATGTTATAATCAGATATTAGTTGATGTTTAATTAGTATTATCTATTAAATATTTTAAAATATAATTAATTTTTAATTTATACAAACTAAATTAAAATAGATTTTGTTTATTTTTGATAAATAAAAATAAATAAAACAGGTTGATGACAAACTTATATTTTTTAATATATATGAAAATGAAAGCGAATGCTTGAAAGAATTTAGTTTTTTCTAAATTCGTCTGCATGAGCGTCATTTTCATAAAATTTATTTTGTCAACAGTCTAGTTTATTTTTGATAAATAGAAATTATATTACAAGGGAGTGGGGAAATGAATAAAAAATTTATATTATTTATTCCATTTATAACTATGTTAATCTTTACAGGTTGTGATTATGAAAATAATAATTGTTATATTTTAAATGATAACAATTATAAGAAAGTAGAAAGAGAACAAACAATTATTGAAGATGTAAGTGGATTAGAAGAACTAGAAATTATAAATGGTGTTGGCAATATTGAGATAAAAACTACAAATTCAGATAAATTGAGAATTAAAGCTAAAAAAATTGCGAATGCAACTTCTGATGTTATCGCAAAAGAGCTTCTAGATGTAATAGACGTTAAAGCATTTAAGGTTGGAAATAAAATTTCTGTAAAAGCTGTATATACTAATAATGAGAAAAAAGATATATGGGAATTGAAATCAGAAAAGTATGATTGTGGTGATTTAGAAATCACTTATGTTATTGAGATGCCATCTAATATTGGTAAAATAACATTAGAAACTGATGTAGGAAATGTAAAATTAATAGATGTTAAAGGGATGTTTAATGTAAAAACAGGAGTAGGAAATATTTATGGAAACAATATAATACCTGTAAAAAACTCTAATTTCAATAGTGGAACTGGTAATGCTAAAATCAAATTTGCTAATTTGGAAGAATCTGATATAATCGATGTTAATTGTGGAGTAGGTAATATAAAGCTTATTATTCCTAAAGATGCTAAATGTACGATTGAAAAAGAAGAATTTATGAAAGATAAGACTAGACAAGAGATTAATGGCGGGGGAGTATTAATAAAGGTTGAAGTGTCAACTGGTGACATTGAAATTGAACAAGAATAAAATTGAAATAAAGTAATATAAGTTTTTTAGGTTATACTAAACGTTATCAACTATTTAACATACGAGGTGATAATATGATAATCATTCAGGTACTGATTTTAGCAGTAATTGGAGCAATGATAGGCTGGATAACTAATATAATAGCTATCAAATTAATATTTAGACCACTGAAACCTATTACGATACCCATTATAAATGTAAAGATACAGGGATTGATTCCAAAAAGAAGACAAGAGATGGCTAAAAGCATTGGACAAGTGGTTGAAGAGGAACTTGTTTCAGTTAATGAAATTATTGATAAGGTGATTGAACAAGAAAATCTTTCAAATATTATGTTTATTATTAAAAGAAAAATTAATGGAATTATTGATGAAAAATTGCCTTCAATAATACCGAGTACTTTTAAAAATATGATTTTTAACTATGTAAATGAGATGGTTGATTCTGAAGGTGAAAGAATATTGAAAGATTTAATTGAAAAAATGGTCCATAAAGCAACGAATGAAGTTAGGCTTTCAGAAATGATAGAAGAAAAGATTAACTCTTTTGAACTAGAAAAGATAGAGAGTATAATCATTTCTATCGCAAAACGAGAACTTAAACATATAGAGATTTTAGGTGGTATTTTGGGATTCTTAATAGGAATTATACAAGGTATGTTGATTATATTATTTTAAAACATGTCATTTTTTGTAGGAAAATGACATGTTTTTTTTCTTTATTTATAAAGTTAAAAGGAGTATAATAAATACAGAATAAAAATAAAATTGAAATAGAGAAATGTTTTACATTAAATGATGAATATTGTATACAACTTTAAATATTTGGAAGGGGGTGAGTAAGGATAAAGGATAGTTATATAAAAATTTAATTGATTTTAAAATTATTATTAAAACTTAAAAGGGGAGGGGAAAAAGTGAATTCGTTACTATTAATAGTATTGACTTATTTTGGTTTCATTATTGCCTATAAGACTTATGGTAAGTTTTTAGGCAGAAAATTATTTGAATTAAGTAACAAGAATAAGACACCGGCACATATTATTAATGATGGTGTAGATTATGTACCAACTAGAAAAAGTATTTTATTTGGGCATCATTTTACATCTATAGCAGGCACTGGACCGATAGTTGGTCCGGCAATTGGTGTAATTTGGGGTTGGGTACCTGCGGTATTGTGGGTATTTATAGGTTCAATTTTTATGGGCGCAGTACATGATTTTGGAGCGCTAGTTATATCATCAAGAAAGAAAGGTAAATCGTTGGGGGATGTAACTAAGGATATTGTTAGTCCAACTTCAAGAGTTCTATTCTTATTAGTAATATTCTTTTTATTGTTAATAGTAATTGCTATTTTTGCTATGATTATAGGTAAGTTATTTATAATGTATCCAGCTTCTGTATTTCCAGTTTGGATGGAGATTCCGATTGCACTACTTATGGGTTATTTAGTTTATAAGAAAAATATGAATGTAAAATGGTTATCAATTATTGCAATAATTTTAATGTACTTCACAATCTTGGTAGGAGCAGTTTATATAAATGACTTCCATATTCCTGAAATTTTTGGATTACAAGAAATTCTAGTTTGGGTTTTTATACTACTTATCTATGCATTTATTGCATCAATATTACCAGTACAAACTTTACTACAACCAAGAGATTATATCAATTCCCATGAATTATTAGTAGCTATGGCACTACTAATAATAGGATTATTATTTGCACATCCTACAATATCGGCTCCAGCTATAAATACTGCTGTTAAAGGTGCACCTCCTATATTACCATTCTTGTTTATTACTATAGCATGTGGTGCCATTTCAGGATTCCATAGTTTAGTATCTTCTGGTACTTCTTCTAAACAGTTAAACGAAGAAGAAGATTCTTTAACAATAGGATATGGCGGTATGCTATTAGAAGGAGCACTTGCAATGTTAGTTATTGTAGCTTGTACAGCAGGATTAGGAGATGCAGCAGCATGGACACAGAGATATGCTGATTGGGCTAGTGCAAGTGGTTTAGGAGCTAAGTTGGGAGCTTTTGTTGATGGCGGTGCTAGCTTTATTTCACATATAGGTATTGGTGGCGAATTTGCTAAAACTATATTAGCTGTATTCATTGTAAGTTTTGCCGCAACTACATTAGATACAGCTACAAGAATACAGAGATATGTTGTTAGCGAGTTAGCAGAAGGTTGGAACATCAAGCCAATCGCAAATAAAACAGGTGCTACACTATTTGCAGTAATTACAGCTTTGTTATTGGCATTGGCAAAACCTGGCGGAGCAGGTGCGATGATATTATGGCCATTGTTTGGTGCTACAAATCAATTATTGGCAGGATTGGCACTATTGGTTATAACAGTGTATTTAGCTAAGAAAAAGAAACCGATTGTATATACTTTAATTCCAATGATTTTCATGATACTTATGACAGGTTGGGGCATGGTATATAATATTATAAAATATGCAGGTAATTCAGATTGGTTGTTGTTTGTAATAGGAATTATAATAATGATACTCGAGATTTGGATGATTATAGAGGCATTTAAGGCTATTAAAAATTCTAAAAAAATAAAAGAAACAATTGAATCTTAAAAAGAAAAGGCTTAGTTGAATAAATCAACTAAGCCTTTTGTTTCATGGGAACAATTGACTTATGTTATTTCAAAAAATTTTATTTGTTGAGTAACTTATTTATTGCTCTGTGCATAATATGTGAATATGGGGAGAATAGAGAGAATAAATAAAAATGAAACAGGAGGCTATATTTTAATGACAAAAATTAATATTGGTAAAGGTACAAAAAAATTTACGCATTATTATAAAATAGCTAGTTTGTCTGATTCAAAAATAATATCGTATAGAGTAAAACCTTCAAACCTATTTGCTGATGTTTTGTCTAATAAAAAAATTATAGTCTATGGGGATTATGATATTTTGTTTTGTTTTACGAATAATTCTTTGCAGAATCAAAGGTATTCAGCTAAATTTTTGAAAAAAACTTTTTGTGAAATTGTTAATTATGATTTATCATGTTCAGATAAATTAATTGATATTGACAAAATAGAAGCTATAGCAATGTTTCCTTCTCAGCTAACTTGTACATTAAATTTTATAAATTCAGGTCTTACAAATAAATATATCAATATAAAAGTTTCCGGGGAAATAAAAGTTGATTTATTTTTTTTGGATAAAGTAAGTTCTGATTATGATAGACGACTGGTAAAACAAGATATAAATGATTTAGAAAATGAAATAGTAAAAGAGAAAAAGCTATATGATGAAAAAAAAGATATTAAAAAAGGCAAAAATCAAAGTTTAAGTATTCAATGTTGGCAGTTCGAGCCAGAAGATAATCTTACAGTGTATGATATGCTTGAAATGGACTTAGAAATTCTCAAAAATTCAGTTCGTCAAATTGACATTAAAGAATCTGATAATTATAAAGAAGAATAGTTTATACTTAATTACGAAAAAAAGAGCTAAGAACACTATTAAATATGTTCTTAGCTCTTATTCTATTTATTAAATTTCTTCGATTTTACTTGTAAGAGGAGACTCAACATTTATTTTTTCAGTTCTTGTAACTTTAACATCTATTCTAACAACTAATTTTTCTTTCAATTTATTATAAGTTACAGGATCATTATTGTTTGAACATATATTTGGATCCATTAATTCGTCTTTTTCACCTTCTACTATTGCAGATTCAATTTCACAATTATCGCCTTCCATAGCTCCTGGAACTTCAACAAAAGTTGAGAAAGGAATTTGAGTGGTATAATGGTATAGTGGGCCATTTACAACTGGTCTATTTTCATCTTCGTGTACATGCTCAACAGTTTTATAATTTATATTTTTATCTACTAAACCATTTATTATTACTTTATCTTTTATAACTTTACAATTTGTAATTATAACTTTCTTTTCTATATTATTTATTCTATAAATAGGTGGGCTAGGTGGAGCAATAGTTAATACTGTAACTAATAGAAACTGTTTAGAACCTTCACCTATAACTACAGGTACTTGTATAATAGGCATATATTATCTCTCCTTTCTTTAGTCTAATATATAATATTCAATATCGTTTTTTTTGTTGTCTAAGAAAGTATAAATTTTTTTGATAAAATAATATAGGCGTAGCCTAGTAAATAAAAAGAGTCTAGAGTTTGAGTAAACTATTACCAGTAAATTAATGTAAAAAGTTAAGGTGAGGTGTATGAGTAAAAGAATCATCAAAAAGATATTTCAAGATCATTGGGAAGGTTTTGTTGAGCTTTATGGATATAAAATAAGAAAAGTAGTATTTAAGGAA
>NZ_FQXO01000058.1 GCF_900129995.1 Caloranaerobacter azorensis DSM 13643
GAACCTTGAGAAGTCAGCAGAGGTCATAGTACCTATCAAAACCTAGGATAGATAGGGAAGGACCGAACATTAGGGAGGTAAGTAGCATTGAAAGATTCGAGAGGTATGCAAAGACCACAGAAAACTTCATATGAAGGCTCTCCGACTGAAGTAGGTCTGGAAGTCCAAGATAGGAAGGAAGCGTGTAGTATACCTTCGGCATCATCAATAGCGAAAGCCAGAGTTCAAGTTTGAACTTAACCTAATGAACCGCCGTATACCGAACGGTACGTACGGTGGTGTGAGAGGTCGGTAGATGAATTAATCATCTACCTCCTACTCGATTGGTTACTTCGTTTTTACTTTTAAAATAAGGACAACTGCTTTTTGAGCTTTCAGAGCATGTTGTAATATGAGTTAATGTACATATTCCATCAATTTGATATAGGCAGTTTTCTAAACAGTTAATAGTTATTTGCATCACCTCCAGAACTTCTTTTTAGATATTATTTTTCCCTGATTTATCATAGTTATTTAAATTAGTTAAGTTATATGTTATATTAATAATTGGAAGTATAATATTTATCTGTCTCCGAAAATAATATATAGGAAAGGAGATAGATATATGTTATTTCCAGACTATACAGATACAGGATTAGTTTATCATGTAGTACCTATTACAGATTTAAAAAGAATAGTTAGTAAAGGGATTAAGTATGATGATAAAGCGACTTATGCAGCTAAATATTTAGAATTTCATAAATTTATTGATGAATTCAGACCGGATAAACTGCCGCAGTGGGTGGAGAGAAAAAAGGCCATTTTTGCAAGCTTGAATTTTGATGAAAATCACAGTTGGCATTCTCATACGGCACTATTGGGAATAAAAATAAATGAAGATAGATGTTGGATATCAAATGAAAATTTAGCTAATTCTGTATATGAGTCATTTATACTCAAAGATGTTCCTAATTTTCATTATGCGAAACTGTTTTTAGAAAATAGGGGCAAAAAATTAATAAAAGATTATTGGGATACATCTTTAAGTTTTATAGAAAATTTAAAGGTGAGAAAAGATAAGACTATTGGGTATGATGCAGAGGTATTGATATTCCATGGTGTTAAGCCTAAAGATATAGAGATTATTTTTATTATATCGGACCATAAGATTATGACTGTGGAAGAATGGAATGAATATTTTAGAAGGAGCGGACAAAGTGATGGAAATTGGGAAATTACCTAATGACTTATTAGAGAGTATTGTACTTTCAAATATAAAATATAGAAGAGATGAGGTTATTACAAGAGCAGGTGTTGGAGAAGACTGTGCAGTACTTGATTTAGGAGATGATTTGTGTGTATTATCTACAGATCCGATAACAGGGGCGAGTAAAAATTTAGGTAAGTTAGCAGTACATATTTCATGTAATGATGTAGCATCAAATGGAGCAGAGCCAATAGGCTTACTAATGACGATATTAGCTCCTGAAAGTACGAAAAAAGAGGATATAGAATTAATTATGAAAGAGGCTTCTTCAGTTGCAGAAAAATTAAATGTAGAAATAATTGGTGGACATACAGAGATTTCGAGTGCAGTTAATAAAATAGTCGTATCTACAACGGTAATAGGTAGACAAGCTAGAGAACGTTTTGTAAGTAAGAACTCTATAAAAATAGGTGATAAAGTTTTATTAACAAAGTATGCCGGACTAGAAGGGACAGCGATAATAGCACATGATTTAGAAGATAAATTAAAAGATAAATTGAGTAGTGAAATGATAAACAGAGCTAAAGGCTATATTGAAATGATAAGTGTTGTAAAAGAAGGAATTTTAGCTAGCAAAAAAGGAGCTTTATATATGCATGATGTAACTGAAGGCGGTGTGCTTGGTGCAATATGGGAAGTGGCAAATGCAATATCGAAAGGAATAAAAATATTTAAAGAAGAAATACCTTTGACTAATGAAACTAAGTCTATATGTGAGCTGCTTAATATAGACCCACTTAAACTTATATCTAGTGGCAGTATGCTTATAATATCATCCGAAGAAAAAACAGATGAAATAATATCGGAGCTTATTAATAATGGTATCAATGTAAGTTTAATTGGAGAAGTTATAGAAGAGGGCATATTGATAGAAGATAAAGGCAGCGTTAAAGAGATACTTCCGCCTGGAAGTGATGAATTATATAAAGTAGTTTAATGAATAATCTTTGGAAGTTAAGGTATGGTTATTTTTATAAACCATACCTTATTTTTCTTAATATTAAAATATTATTACAATATAACAAGTTCTGTTGACATGAAGTATTTGCAATGGTATAAATAGAATTAACGAGAAAGAAGTCGGATTTTGTCGGATAATCTTTTCTATAGAATGTATTTAATGAGCGAGGGGGACAGATGATGAAAAGACTAATTTCAGTAATACTTACTATGCTTATGTTTTTTCTATTAATTCCATTGTCTTATGCCAAGCAAGGACCAGAATTAGTAGATGTAACGGTTGATGGAAAGGTTATTAAAGTGAAAAAGATAAATATTCTTATTAATGGTGAACCAATCCAATCTGATGTCCCACCTATTTTGTATAATTCGAGGACTTTAGTTCCAGTCAGATTTGTTGCTAACTACTTAAATGCCGATATTAGTTGGAATCAGGAAAAGTATGAGGCTACTATAAAGACTCAAGAAAAAGAAATAATATTAAAGATTAACAGTTCTGATGTAATCATTAATGGAAAAGTTGAGAAATTGCCATATAATGTACCAGCAAAACTTATTAATGATAGGACAATGGTGCCGTTGAGATTTGTATCGGAGGCTCTTGGTTTTGATGTCGGATGGATACCGGAAACTTGGACTGGAACAATAGATTATAAAAAGCAGGATGTAACAAATGTAAGTATAGTTGAAAATGAAGGTAGATTACCTAAAATTAGAATAGGAACTACAGGATTAGTTTCATATAAAGATATATTTTTAGAAGACCCTTATAGATTGGTAATCGATATACCCAGAAGTAATCTGAATATAGAAAATAAAGAGATTATCGATTCGAGAGGTATTTTGAAATTAGATGTTCAAAAATATCCGGTAAAAGAGATTAGAGCTTCTCAATTTTCAATAAATCCTGATATAACGAGGGTGGTTATAGAACTAGATAGAGCTATTAGCTATAATGTTAATGTATCCGATAAACAGATTCAAATTGATTTTACTAATAAAGTAAGTAATATAAAGTTGGAGACTATAGAGGGTAAAAAGGGTATTGTAATATATAATACAAACAGACCCGATTATAATATAATCAGACTTTATGAACCGGATAGAATAGTTGTAGATCTTTTAGATTCATTATTAGAAATGAATGACAATAAACTTGGAATAGAAACTGAATTTATAAAAGGTATTAGAACATCGCAATTTAAACCCGATTCGCTATATAATGAACATGATAAAATAGTTAGAGTAGTTTTAGACTTAAAAGAGAAGGAAATAAAGCCTCATTTAACTACTAAAGTAGAAGATAATAAAATAATTTTATTCCTTGACGATGACGGGTTAAAAAATATAGATTTTGAAAAATTAGAAGATCAAAGTCGATTATTGAAAATTAAAGCTGATAAAAGAATGAATTATCATGTAAAGTATGATGAAGATGGTAAAGTGATGACAATAAAATTTTTAAAAAAGTATGCTAATTTAGAAAATGGTATAATTGAGATTAGAGATGAACTAATAGATTATATTAAGGTTGAAAGTATAGGCGACTATAATAAAGTATCTATGAAAGTCAAAAAGGATATTCTCTATGATATATTATCGTCGGTTAAAGATGATGAAATTAAGATAAAGTTTAATGATAAAGTTAAAAAATATAGTGATAAATTAATAGTGATCGATGCAGGGCATGGAGGCAAAGACCCTGGAACTATTTGTCCTATAACTAAAATAAAAGAAAAAGATTTGGCATTGAAATATGCTTTAAGTTTAGAAAAAAGATTAAGAGAGTTGGGTTTTAAAACTTTATTAATCAGAAATAGAGACGAGTATATTGATTTATATGATAGAGCGGAAAAAGCTAACAGAAGTAATGGAGATGCATTTATAAGTATACATTTTAATGCACATGATGATAAAGATATATCTGGAATACAAACTTTATATTGTCCTTCATATTTAAGTGATGTAAAAACTGAAGATAATTATCCTTTTGCAGAAACGATACATGAGGAAGTGTTAAAGGCTACCGGTGCAGTAGATAGAGGAATTAAGAGAAGACCTAAACTTGTAGTTGTAAGAGAAACAAAAATGGTGGCAGTACTATTAGAATTGGGTTTTGTAACTAATCCTAATGAAGAGAAAAGAATAATTACACAGGAATATAAGGATAAAGCTATTCAGGGAATAGTTAATGGAATTATCCGATATTTTGAATCGAAATAATCATACTCCCTCTTTGTCAGTAATATATATTAATAAGAATGGCAAGGGGGGAGTTATTTATGTCCATAAAAAAGGCTGTAGTAATAATTTTAATTTTGGCTCTAGGTTTAAGTATTTATGGTTGTAAGGCAACCGATGTAGTAAAAAATTTGTTTACTGATGAAGAAGAAACGGATGTTGATATAGTCAGAAGTGATCAAGATGAGCTACAGGTATCAAATGAAGCAGAATTAAGAGATACTGTTTTATATTTCCAAGACCAAAGTGGATATTTAGTTCCAATAAAGAGACAAATACCTTGGGAAGAAGGGATTGCTAAAGCAGCGTTGAGAAATATGATAGATAGTGTAGCATTAAGAGAAGACATAGGTGCGATTGGATTAGAGCCAATTATTCCAGCAGGGACTCAGATTAGAGGTATGGCAATAGACAAAGAAACGGGATTATGTAAAGTTGATTTTTCTAAAGAAATAATGAATTACAATTCTAAAACTGAAGAACAAAATCTTGTAAAAGGTATTGTATATACACTGACAGAATTTCCTACTATAAGTAAAGTACAATTTATGGTTGAAGGTAAGATAATAGACAGTTTAAAATTTGGAACTAAAGTAGGAAAACCTTTAGTAAGAAAAGATATTAATTTGATTGATACAGCATCTAAAGGTAAATCAAAAGTAGTAGTCTATTTTAAGAATACTGCTAATGGTGAGTATGAATATTATGTACCTGTAACAGTATCTGTTTCTGTTCCACAAGCTAATATCTTGACAGCACTTCAAAAGCTCTTTGACGGTCCTCCTGTAGATACCGCTTTATACAGTGATATACCTGAGGGAGTTAAACTCCAAGGGGTAGAAATAAAAGACGGTATAGCTTATGTAGATATATATTATGGAAATAATGCAAAATTGAAAGATGGAGTAACATTTGAAAAAATGGCTAAAAACATTGGGTTAACTTTGGGAGAATTTGAAGATATAACGGGGGTAGAGATTTTATTTGATGGTAAAACTTTAGAAGAGGCAGGAATTAAAGTAAAGCAGCCAGAAACTTTACCCGTATTTGCTAATGAATATTAAACTACCAGTTCTCTGGTAGTTATTTTTTTGTTGCTAATAACAAACATTACTGTTATTATAAATTTGTAATGGAAATAATATGACTATGGAAAAAATGGATAGGAGAGATAGAGATGTTGAGAGTAGACGGCAGAAAGACAGATGAGTTGAGAAAAGTTAAGATTACTAGGAACTTTTTAAAACATCCTCATGGTTCAGTTTTAATAGAAATGGGGGACACTAAAGTCATATGTACTGCTATAGTAGACGATAGAGTTCCACCATTTTTAAAAGATACAGGGACTGGCTGGGTTACGGCTGAATATTCGATGCTACCCGGTTCTACAGAAACAAGAAAGGTTAGGGAATCGGTTAGAGGTAAATTAGAAGGAAGGTCTCAAGAAATTCAAAGACTTATTGGAAGGTCATTAAGATCAGTTGTAAAATTAGAAGATTTAGGAGAGAGAACTATTTGGATAGATTGTGATGTAATACAGGCTGATGGAGGTACAAGAACAGCGTCTATAACGGGAGCTTTTGTGGCATTAGTCGATGCACTATATAAATTATATCAAAATGGAGATATTAGCTATTTACCAGTTAAATATTTTCTTTCAGCAGTAAGTGTAGGTATAGTTGAAGGAAATAGGCTTTTGGATTTGTGTTATGCAGAGGATTCTAATGCTAAAGTTGATATGAATGTTGTAATGACAGATAGAGGTGAATTTGTAGAAATTCAAGGAACTGGTGAAGAAGCGCCATTCAGTAGAGAGGATTTGAATGAATTATTTAGATTAGCGGAAAAGGGTAATATGGAACTGATAAATATTCAGAAAGAAGTTCTTGGCGAAATAGCAGAATTAGTTGGGAAAGAAAAACAAGAAGGAGAAGGTAAAGATGAAAAAAACTAGACTAATAGTAGCAAGTGGCAACGTACATAAGATATATGAAATAAAAAAAATATTAAAGGGGTTACCTTTAGAAATATTATCGAAAGATGAAGTTGGATTAAAAGATTTAGAAGTTGTAGAAGACGGTAAGACTTTAGAAGAGAATGCTATAAAAAAGGCGATAGAAGTATCAAAAAAAGTAGATGGAATTGTTATTGCAGATGATACAGGATTATTTGTTGACAGGCTTGATGGTAGACCGGGTATATATTCTTCAAGATACGCTGGAGAAGATGCTACTTATGAGGAAAATAATAGAAAATTATTGATGGAATTAGATGGAGTAGAGCTTGAAGATAGAACTGCTAAATTTAAAACTGTTATAGCTATTGTAATGGAAGATAAAAGCTACAAAACTGTTGAAGGAGAGTGCTTAGGGAAAATAGCTTTAACCCCCAGAGGTAATCATGGATTTGGTTATGACCCGCTATTTATAGTAGATGGTTACAATAAGACATTTGCTGAATTAGGTGAAGATATAAAGAATAAGATAAGTCATAGAGCTAATGCATTGAGAAAATTACGAGTGGAGTTAGAAAATATACTAAAAGGATGATAGAAATGAGGATAGTTGTATTAAGTGATACTCATGGTAATATAGATTTTGTAATAAAAGAAATTAAAAAAATAGAAAATGTAGATTTGCTATTACATTTAGGGGATTATTCCAGAGATGTAGATAGAATGAGAGAAATATTGAAAGTCGATATAATAAATGTAAAAGGTAATTGTGACTTTTATGATTACAGTACAAAAGAAGAGGAAATAATACAAATCGAAGGCAAGAAAATATTATTAACTCATGGGCATAGATATAATGTTAAATTTGGTATTAATAATCTGTATTATAGAAGTAAGGAGCTAGGAGTAGACGTAGTTTTATTTGGACACAGTCATGTTCCGGTATTACTTAAACATGACGGAGTTTTGTTTTTTAATCCTGGGAGTCCAACACATCCAAGAGGCGGAAGTAGTAGAAGTTACGGGATTTTGGATATAGACGATGAAGTTAAGCCGATATTATGTGATTTAAGTTTATAGAATTTCATAAAAAAATTTTTTAAAATCTATTGACAAACAGTTAAGTGGGTAGTATAATTCTATATTGTCAGCCGGTGAAATACACGGACCGGTGAGATGCGGGTGTAGCTCAGTGGTAGAGCCCTGGCCTTCCAAGCCAGTCGCGAGGGTTCGATTCCCTTCACCCGCTCCAAGACACTGCTAATGCAGTGAATTGAAAATTGAAAGTGTAAAATAAAAAATTAGAAAGATAATTTTAAATTTTAAATTTTGCATTTTAAATTTTCACAAAGTGAGATTATGCACCTATAGCTCAGTAGGATAGAGCAGCGGACTTCTAATCCGCGTGTCGGGGGTTCGAATCCTCCTAGGTGCGCCATAAATTGTGGTGGGTATAGCTCAGTCGGTTAGAGCGCCAGATTGTGGCTCTGGAGGCCATGGGTTCGAATCCCATTATCCACCCCAACCATTGCTAACGCAATGAATTTAAAATTAATAATTTAAAATTTAAAATATATAAATTTTTAATTTTTCATTTTTTATTTTAAATTATAAATTAAATTATAAATTTTAAATATTAAATATAATTAGTTATTTAAAATTTAGCATTTAAAATTTAAAATTTATTTTGACCCATTAGCTCAGTCGGTAGAGCACCTGACTTTTAATCAGGGTGTCCCGCGTTCGAGTCGCGGATGGGTCACCATTTTTCTGCGGGTGTGGCGGAATTGGCAGACGCGCTAGACTTAGGATCTAGTGCCCTCGGCGTGGGGGTTCGAGTCCCTCCACCCGCACCATGCGGAAGTGGCTCAGTGGTAGAGCATCGCCTTGCCAAGGCGAGGGTCGCGGGTTCGAATCCCGTCTTCCGCTCCATAAGATGATAAAAGTTGGCTGGAAAGCCAGCTTTTTTCTTTTGGTTTTATAATATATTTCAAAAATGTGGTCAATATATTATTGTAATATTATTTAGTTTTTTGTAAAATATTATTTGTTAATAGATTTAAATATTTAACATTTACCATTTAAAATTTAAAATTGATTTTCTGCGCCCTTAGCTCAATTGGATAGAGTAGTTGGCTTCGAACCAATTGGTTGGGGGTTCGAATCCCTCAGGGCGCACCAAAAAAACCCTTGAAAATTCAAGGGTTTTTTCTAATACAAATTTAAATCGAAAATTTTATTCTCCAAATTAAGAGAAAATGAAATATTGGTGAGTTAGAGGAAATATGGATTTTGTATAGAAATAATTATTAAATTGAAATTAATTGGTTTAAAATATTAATAAAGATTAAATAGTTGGTGATGATAGTGAGTTTAATAGATGAAATAAAAAATGGAGAGAGTAAAACTTTGGAATTTAAAAAGGAGTTTCCAAATAATGAGAGTATTGCAAAAACAGTAATAGCTTTTTCAAATACTAGTGGTGGGAAATTGATAATTGGTGTAGATAATAATGGAAAAATTATAGGGCTAAAAGAAAATGTTGATATATTTGATTTACAGGACAAAATTGCATCTATTATATATGATGACTGTTATCCAAATATTATTCCTGAAATATATACTGCTAATATTGATGGGAAAATAATTATAGTAGTTGAAGTTTTTAGAGGCAGTCTTCTGCCATATTATTTTAAAAAAGAAGGGAAAAATAATGGTACATATATTAGAATAGGAGCTACAAATAGAAAAGCTAGCTATGATAATATTTTAGAATTAGAAAGACAAAAAAGGAATATAAGTTTTGATGAAGAAATAAATTATGATGTAGATTTCTATTCTTTAGATATATCACCTATAAGGTTAGAATTTGAAAAAGTGGGTAAGCAAATAGATATGGAGAAATTGAAAAATTTAAAATTGATAAAAGAAGAAAATGGGAAAATATATCCTACAAACGGATTATTGATACTACTTGGTAAATATGAGAATTGTGCTATAAAGTGTGCTAGATTTAAAGGTAAAACAATGGATATTTTTCTTGATAAGAAGGATTATAATGGTGATTTATTTTCACAACTTGAAAAAGCTGAAAGTTTTATCAAGAATCATATAAATTTGAGGGGAGAAATAAAAGGACTTCAAAGAACGGATACTTACGAGATACCTATTGAAGCGATAAGGGAAGCTTTAATTAATGCAGTAGTTCATAGAGATTATACTAATATGGGTAGAGATATAAAAGTGGGAATATATGATGATATTTTAAACATAGTTTCACCAGGAGGATTTCCAAGTACTTTGACAGAAAAAGATATTTTAGAAGGGAGATCAGAAGTAAGGAATAAAGTAATAGCAAGAGTTTTTAAAGAATTGAATTATATAGAGCAATGGGGTAGTGGAATAAAGAGGATAAAATCAACATGTCTTAAATATGGGCTGAAAGAACCTATAATAAAAGAAACTGGTGATTTTGTTGATGTTGAAATATATAGGGAAGTGCCGGAAAGTGCCGGAAAAGTGCCGGAAAGTGCCGGAAAAGTGCCGGAAAAATATAGGGATTTATCTGAACAAGAAATGAGAATAATCGAGTATATAAAGAATAATGGGAAAATTACTTCAAAAGAAGTAGAAAAACTTATAGGCGTTAAAAATAGAAGAGCAAGAGAAATATTAAAAGAAATGATTGACAGAAAGGTTATTACAAGAAAGGGAAGAGGGAGAAGCACTTATTATTCCCTCAGGGCGCACCAAAAATGATAGGAGCCTGATAATATCAGGCTCCAAACTATTGACGAATTTATTCTTTTCAATAATTTTTAATCAAATTAAAATCCACTTTTGTTTCTCCAACGATTTCTTGTTTATGATTTTTAATCTTTAATACATAGTATTTTTCTAATTTTTTCAATTCCTCATCTGTTATAATTCCTAGCTGTTTTAGTGTCTCCAATACTACCGCTGGGACGATTTTTGAGTTTCCATCTTCAATTTTAAATGTTATTCCTATTCCTTTATTTTTTAAACCAACTGCATAATAGGCAGAAGCCCCTGACTTAGCAAATAGCCTATCTCCGCAGACTTTCATCAAATCAGTACAGATTCTATCTGTTCCTCCTACCATTTCAGGATACTGGGTCATTGAATTTATAATTTTTCTAACAACTTTTTCTCTATCGGAATCAAAAATTTCAGGTTTAGATAGTTTAGCAAAACCTTGAGCAAATTTATATAACGGCATAGCATGAACAGGAACTCCGCATCCATCTATAGCTGTTATTATTTTATCTTCATCATATTCACATATTTCAGAGATAGTTTTCATTATTCTTTTTTGTACAGGGTGTTCTAATTTGTAATATGAATCTAAATCTTCACCGTAATATTTAGCTGTGATAAGCATACCAGCATGTTTACCTGAACAATTACAATGTATATTTTTAGGCTTTAGTCCTTTGTTTTTTAATTCTTCTGCAGCGTATTCGGCTATGGGATAGTGCGAACCGCATTGAAGGTATTCTTCATCTAATCCCGCTTTCTCTAGAATGCTCTTTACAGTATCTACATGAAAGTTTTCACCACTGTGAGATGCACAAAATATAGCTATTTCTTTATCTGTTATTCCATATTTTTCGACTGTACCGCTTTCTAAAACAGATATAGCTTGTATAGGTTTTGCAGACGAGCGGGCAAATGTTACCCTTTTAGGATTGCCGTAGTAGTAAAGTATTTTCCCTGTATAGTCGACTACTGCAATATGTCCTATATGAGTGAGATCCACTATATTCCCCCTATAAGTTTTTGCTACTATTGACATTCATAGTTCCCCCTTATATTTATAATATACTTTAATTGTATCATATCGTTTTTTATGAATAGGAATATTGTAGGAAATATAAAGAAAAATTAAGATTTATTTTATTTAAATTCTGTTTGGTAAAAAAAGATTGACATCTAATATATATCTTTAATAGAATATATAGAGTAAGTTAGTTAAAAATTTGTCATTTATTATTTATAGGAGGTAATTAAATGAAAAAATATTTGAAGATGCTTGGCAGTGCATTATTATTAATAGGAGTGTATATTGTATCCCAAATTGTTGCAGGAGCTATATTAGGGATTGTTATTGCACTTATTAATATCGATAAAGCTAATGATATAGCTTTTTTACAGCAGACGCTTAATGCTAATGTTCAGTATTTAATGCTTTTAGGTATAGTAATTTCTACGATAATAATTTTCATTGGATATAATAAGAGAATGAAAGATAAAATTAAAAACTGCAATTTTACACCAATTAGTTTTAAGAATGTCAGTTTTGCACTGATTATTGGATTTATGTTTAATATTCTTATAAATTCAATATTTATATTAATTCAAACAAGTCAAACATTTGTGAATTCCCCAGAACTTCAAAAGGCTTTCCTAAATTATTCTGAAAAAGTAAGTGGATTGATAAATGGTAATATTATAACTACTCTTTTGATAATCGGGGTTTTAGTACCTGTTTTTGAAGAATTTTTGTATAGAGGGTTGATATATAAAAGATTTATTAAAGATATTAATATATGGGCAGCTATAATCATACAAGCTATTTTATTTGGATTAAGTCATTTAAATTTAATACAGGGGATATATACGTTTTTATTTGGAATTGCATTGGGACTAATCTATCATTGGGTAAAGTCGATATGGGCACCTATTATTATACATATAACTTTTAATTCTGCTAATTATATTGTAGGGCTTGTATTATCATTATTGGGTAACAGTATATTTGGTGTTGTTATTACATTGATAATCAGTATTGCATCTATTTTGATAATACTATATAGAATTAAAAAAGATTATGATAAGAAAAATAGTGAAGCAATCGAAATTACATCTATTGCTTAAGTAGAGATGAATTATTCATCTCTATTTTTTTATAAAGTTTAATAATTACGAAAATATATATATAAAAATTTTTTATAGAAAATTGCAATTATTACTTTACTTAAATAAAGTAATAAAGTATAATATAGATTAATATACATTTAATTCGACAAATTTTTTAAAAAATATTGTAAAAAACACACTAGCTAAAGGGGGAATTCTATGACAAAAATTAAGAAAATACTGAAAAAATCATCTAATCAGATTATTCTAGCTATGTTTTTAGGAATTATTGTAGGAATTGTAATGGGAGAAAAGGCTTCATATTTTGCCCCGTTAGGTAAGTTATTTATGCAGTTAATAAAGATGCTTGTACTGCCTTTAATAACTGTATCAATTATTTCAGGGGCATCTTCTCTAGGGAATACCAGATCAGCAGGGAAAATAGGCATATCTACTTTTGTATATTTTATGGGTACTACTATGGTTGCTGTAATTATAGGACTCATATTAGGTAATATTTTTAAACCTGGATTAGGATTAGACGTTTCAATTATTAAATCTATGTTTTCAGATGAATATGTTAATAAAGGAGCAACACCGGGCTTTTGGGAGACGATTTTAGGAATAATACCGGTAAATCCTTTTAAGGCGTTGATGGATGGTAATATATTACAAATATTGTTTTTCAGTTTATTTTTAGGATTTGGAATTTCTACTTTAGAGAAATCTAAAAAGGAAACATTAATAAATGTATTTGAGTACTTGTCAGAAGCATTGATTTGGATGGTTGAAAAAGTCATCTATATAGCACCAATAGGAGTATTTGGTCTTATGGCTGATGCAGTTGGTACATTTGGATATGAAACGCTATATTTAGTATTAAAACTTTTATTAGTATATATATTGGCATTAATTTTACATGCATTTGGATTATATCCTCTATTAATAAAACTTTTTACCAAAGTTTCACCAAGGAAGTTTTTATCAAAAGTTAAAAAAGCTCAAATAGTGGCTTTGTCGACTGCTTCCTCTATGGGTACATTACCTGTAACTTTTGAAGTTTGTGAAGAAGAATTAGATGTATCAAGTAGTACTACTTCTTTTGTTTTACCGTTAGGAGCAACTATAAACATGGATGGTGGGGCTATTTATTACGCTTTGGTGGCAATGTTCTTTGCTCAAATGTTTAATATAGATTTAAGTATTTTTGATTATATCGCTATAATTTTTACGGCTACAATAGGTTCTATTGGGCAGGCAGGAGTACCAGGTCCTTCATTACTTGTTGTTGCAGTTCTTATATCTGCTAATATTCCTGTAGTTGGATTGCCTTTATTATTTGGTGTCGATCGTATATTTGATATGTTGAGAACGGCGGTTAATGTTACTGGAGATGCTGCTTGTGCAGTTATAGTCGATAATTTAGTTAAAGATACAACCGATGATAAATAGACAGAGTTGATGAGGCATCGAGTTTAAATTGGTGCCTCATTTTTTATGTGTGCCGGGCATGCGTAACAACTAGGTGGTGAAAGTCCACTGTGGGGGTTGACCGTGCCAACCACTAGCCAAAGGCAAGGGTGTCCATCGTGAGGTGGAATCTGAAGGAAGCCGGAGGCAAAATCCTGGTCCGAGGTACACGAATCACATTCGAGGCTGTATAAATCGGGTGAGTTTGCATAACAAAACAAAGCCCAAAACGGTCCAAAGGTTTATGCAGTAAATGTGGCGGATATATGGGAGGAAAGTGGTTACGCTTACCCCGGGAGGTCTCAAGGATACGTCATTTAGATGAATTTCAAAATGGCAAT
>NZ_FQXO01000079.1 GCF_900129995.1 Caloranaerobacter azorensis DSM 13643
TTATGCAATTATATTTCTTTAGGTGTATTAGAGGATTTAGAAAGAAAAGAATGTTGCAGATAGATATTATTGAAGATATAAGAGATGAAAGATTTACTATAGAAGCTGATTGGATAAATCCAATATTTGAAAAAACATAATTAAAAATAAAACTGGAAATTGATTATTAAAATTTCTTGGGGTAGGGGGAGGTGTAACTATTTTTAAGACCTATCGGTCTACAGGCTTCCCAGTTATTCAAGTAAATGTTAAAAAATAAAATTTTAGTAAAAACAAATTTTTTACTGGAAATTTGATGCGAAATCTCTGAACCAGATAAAAAATTATTGACAAGAGAAAAAAATTATATTATACTTAAATTGTAAGTGGTAAGGACCACATTACAACTATATTATTAATTAGTATAAAAATGGATAGGACAAAATATAGATTATGTTTTGTGGATAAAATGAAAAGGTTTGCTGGAATTCTGTAATAGTTCTAAATAGGGTATGTTAATAAATAGTTTTTTTAAACATACTGGTACGAACAACATGACGATATAACAAATCGAAATATTATTAGTATATAATACAGTGAATAGTAATGGGGAGGAATAAGATATGGAGAAGATATTTGGATATGATGAAATTGAATTGAAAAGAACCAATGCTTATATAACAGCTAAAGAGATTAGGCAACAACCGAGGTTGTGGGAAGAAACATTTAATATAATTAGAAAAAATAAAGAAAAAATAATAGAATTTCTAGATAAAGTTTTAAAAGAAAAAAATATCAGGATTATTTTTACTGGAGCAGGAACTTCTGCGTTTGTAGGAGAATGTGTTGTTCCATATTTAGATAGAATATATTCACAAAAATTTGAGGCTATACCTACAACTAGTATAGTATCCAATCCCGAAAATTATTTACATTCAGATGTTCCTACTTTATTAATATCTTGCGCTAGATCGGGTAATAGTCCAGAAAGTGTAGCTACAGTTGAATTAGCAGAAAAATTGGTGGATAATTTATATCAAATATTTTTAACATGCAATCCTGAAGGTAGTCTTGCAAAAAAGGCACTACAAGGTAATAATTCATTATTGCTTCTTATGCCCGAAGATTCTAACGATAAAGGTTTTGCAATGACGGGAAGTTTTACATGTATGGTACTTGCTTCATTACTGTTTTTTGATATCAAAAATATTAATAGCTTGGAATCTGATATACAAGCAATAGTTAGTATGGGAGAAAGAATATTAGAAAAGTATCCAGAAAAGATTAAAAATATCGCACATAATGATTTTGATAGAGCAATATTTCTGGGTTCTTCCACATTAATGGGATTAGCTAGAGAATCTGCTTTGAAAGTTCTAGAATTAACTAGAGGTATAGTTATGACTAATTGGGATTCCTCATTAGGCTTCAGACACGGTCCTAAATCAGTGATAAATGAAAAAACACTTATATTTACATATTTATCAAATGATAGTTATACAAGACAATACGAGATAGATTTACTTAAAGAAATGAATAGTGAAAATGGCAACAAGAAAATAATAGGAATATCTAATTATCTGGATAAAGAAATCGAGAATATAGTTGATTATTTCATATATATAGAAGAAGTTAAAAGAAATTATGAAGATGATGTATATTTAATACTTGATTATATTTTGATTGCACAGATGTTTGCTTTTTTTAAGTCGATTGAATTAGGAATAAGTCCTGATAATCCATGTCCTGACGGTAGTGTTAATAGAGTAGTAAAAGGGGTTAAAATATATCCTTATTTTTAATTATAAACATTATTTTTATCAATATAACTGATGTGAAATGTTTTTTTAAATATTAAAAAATAAATATTTTAATAGCTTTAAGATTACATAACTAATTAAAATTTAGTGAGAGGAGGGTGTGAAGAAATGCCAAATATTTTATTAACTAGGATTGATAACAGATTAATACATGGTCAGGTAGCTGTGACTTGGTCAAATCATGTAGGAGCAAATCTTATTCTAGTTGCAAATGATAGAGTAGCTAATGATGAAATTCAACAAAGTTTAATGGATATGGCAGTATCTGATGCTATGGAGACTAGATATTTTACTATTCAAGAAACTATTGACAAAATACATTATGCGGCGGATTATCAAAAAATTGTTTTGGTAGTAGAAACACCACAGGATGCACTTAAATTAGTTAAAGGCGGAGTGCCAATTAAAAAAATAAATATAGGGAATATGCATTATTCAGAAGGTAAAAGACAAATTGCAAAAACTGTATCAGTTGACGAAGCAGATATAGAAACTTTTAAAGAGTTAGATAAATTGGGAGTAGAATTGGAAATAAAAAGGGTACCTGATGAAAAAGGACAAAATATTATGGATTTAATTTAAATTTACATGAAATAGGCATATAAAGCATAGTTGTTTTTGGACAAAATTGAGATCTGCTATTAGAATGTTTTTGTTCAATAAAAAAATTTTTATTTATATTTATTTTAAATTTATATTTAAACACGAAAGATAACTTTTGAGGTAGTTTCTAAATGTATTTTAATAGTTGTAAAGTTTATAACAAGGGGGAAGTATAATGTTAACAGAAGCTTTACTGATTGCTTTATGGGCTGGTATTGCAGGAGTTGATTTATTTGATGTACAACTTCATATTCATAGACCAGTTGTTAGTGGTCTAGTTGTTGGAGCAATATTAGGAGATATAAAAACAGGGCTCATAACAGGTGCTACTTTGGAACTTGTTTGGATGGGTATGGTTCCATTAGCAGGAGCTCAGCCACCTAATGTTGTTATTGGGGGTATCATTGGAACAGTTTTTGCTATACTATCTGGGCAAGACCCTAAAATAGCTGTAGGAGTTGCAGTGCCGTTTGCGATTGCAGTTCAGGCTTTGATAACACTACTATTTACAGCTTTTTCACCTATAATGCATAAAGCTGATAAATATGCTGAAGAGGCTAATACTAGAGGAATAGAAAATATAAATTATTTAGGTATAGCAATTCTATTTGTAATGTATGCAGTTATAGCTTTCTTGCCAGTATATTATGGGGCTGAATATGCTACTAATATAGTACAAAAAATGCCTACATGGTTAACCGATGGATTAGCAACAGCTGGAGGTATGATGCCAGCAATTGGTTTCGCTATGTTGTTAAAGATAATGCTAAAAAAAGAGTATTTTGCTTTCTTGTTAGTTGGGTTCATTGTTGTTACTTATTTTAAATTGACATTAGTTGGAACAGCAATTTTAGGATTAGCTATAGCTTTGTATGATTTTTACAATAAAAAATCAAGTGATGATAATACACAGTTCAAGAAGGAGGTAAGAACTAATGGCATCTAAAACTGTACCTCAAATTAGTGGGAAATTAACTAAGAAAGACCTATGGAGAATGGCAGTCAGATCATTTCTTTTACAAGCGTCATTTAATTATGAGAGAATGCAGGCTGCAGGTTGGCTATATAGTTTATTACCGGCTTTAAAAAAGGTAAAGAAATCAAAAGAAGATTTATCATCTGCAATGAAAAGGCATATGGAATTTTTTAATACGCATCCATTTTTAGTAACACCACTTATAGGGATAGTGGCAGCTATGGAAGAAAATAATGAAGACCCGAATATGATTAGAAGTATAAAGGTGGCTACAATGGGGCCATTAGGAGGTATAGGAGATGCCATTATATGGTTAACACTTCTTCCTATTACTGCAGGGATAGGTGCTTCGCTGGCTATCGAAGGGAATATTGCAGGACCAATACTATTTTTATTAATATTTAATGCGATTCATGCAGTTTTAAGATTTGGCGGTATATTTTATGGCTATAATACAGGGGTTAAAGCAGTTAAAACATTAAGAACTGGTACGAAGGCTATATCGCATGCAGCTTCAATAGTAGGTTTGACTGTAGTTGGAGGGTTAATTGCATCGTACATATCATTAAGTACACCTCTTGTTGTGAAAGCTGGACAAGCGCAGGTTGCTATTCAAACGGATGTTCTTGATAAGATTATGCCTAATATGCTTCCATTAGGATATACTTTTTTATTGTACTTTTTATTGAAGAAAGGTATGTCACCAACAAAATTAATAGGGATAACAATATTAATAGGTATAGTAGGTAAATTTTTCGGTATTCTATAACAAATGAAACAATAACAGAGGAAAGTCGTTTTGACTTTCCCCTGTTAAATTGAAAGGAGGATAATTGAATAGAATGGTTGGAATTATTATAACAGGGCATGGGAAATTTGCATCAGGCTTAAAAAGTTCTATAGAATTAATAGTAGGTAAACAGGAAAATTTAGAAGCAGTGGATTTTATGATTAATGATTCTATTGAAGATTTACAAAGAAAATTAAAGAAGGCGATAGGTGATGTTGATAGTGGAAAAGGAATTGTATTTTTTACTGATATTTTAGGTGGCTCTCCATTTAATATTAGTGTTTTATTATCTAAAAAAATTAAGTGCAGTGATGTTATTGCAGGAAGTAATTTACCTGCAATAATTAATATTTTATTTGATAGAAACAGATTATCAGTAGAAGAAATTAAGAATAAAGCGCTGGAAGCAGGTGAAAGTGGTATAAAAGCATTTTCAGATCAAATCAGATCTAGAATGAAAACAGAAATAAACGGAATATAGTATTGGAGAGGGATAAAATGATAGATAAAAGAATTCTGATCTTAACTGATTTTGATGGAACAATTATAAAAAAAGATGTTGGTGTAGCTTTAGTTAAGAATTTTGGACCTAAAAATTGGGAAAATTATGAGAAAAAATGGATACAAAGAGAAATGAGCTCCAAATATGTCCTTACTTTTTATTATGAAAGTATGTTTCAATCTACTCAATCTACTAGAAAATTTATTGATTTTATAGATAAAAATATAGAAATAGATAAAAATTTTTATGATTTTTACAACTATTGTAAAAGAAATAAATTTGAAATATATATTATAAGTGATGGTATGAGTTTTTATATAGATTTTATACTTCATAAATATAAATTAGATGGTATACCGTACTTTAGTAATTTATATATAGATAATGGAGATTCTATCAAAATAGAATTTCCATATTATAACCCAAAGTGTGGAATGTGTGGAAATTGTAAGACGAATCATTTAGATAAACTTTTAGATAAAAATACTTATGTTGTTTATATTGGAGATGGATATAGTGATAGATGTATATCTGAAAAAGTAGATTTAGTTTTTGCAAAAAATGATTTAGAAAAATACTGTATAGAAAATAATATTAATTATATAAAGTATAATGATTTTTTAGATGTGTTTAGAGTAATTAAGAGTAAATTCAATTAGATTGATTAGTAAAAAGCAAAAATAATAATTCAATATGGTAATAACATATTAGAAAGTGGTGAAATAATGAAGATATTGATTAAAAATGCGAAAATAATAACTCCATATGAAATTCTTAAAGATTATGCGGTTTCTATAATAGATAATAAAATTGAAGATTTAAGAAAAGAAGATGATTTTGATGAAAAAAATTTTGATAAAATAATAGATGCAAATGGGAATTATCTTTCTCCGGGATTTATTGATATTCATAATCATGGAAATTTTGGATATGATACTATGAATGCTACATTTGAAGCATTAGAATCAATGTCGTATTTTCATTTAAAGAATGGTGTTACTGGATTTTTGCCTACTACGATGACAGCTTCATTAAAAGAAATAAAAATGGCAATAAAAAATGTTGCAGACTATATTGAATTACAAAATAATAAAAATAAGTTTAAAGAACAAAAGTCACAAGTGTTGGGACTGTATTTAGAAGGACCTTATTTTTCTCAAGAAAAGAAAGGAGCGCATGCTCCTAGATTTTTAAAAAGTCCAGAAATAAACGAGTTAAAAGAATTTTTAGATGTTTCAAATCAGACTGTAAAAATAGTTGCATTAGCACCAGAACTTCCAGGAGCATTAGAAGCAATAACCTATCTTAAATCTAATGGTATTATTGTTTCAGCAGGACATACAAATGCTACATTTTTAGAAATGAAAACTGGAATAGATAAAGGAATAACATTGGCTACACATCTTTATAATGGAATGAGATGTTTTTCTCATAGAGAACCAGCGGTAGTAGGAGCAGTATTAAATGATGAAAGAGTTTTTTGTGAAGTTATATGTGATGGTATACATCTCCATGCAGCAGCTATAGAGCTTGCTGTAAAAGTAAAAGGCAAGGATAAAATTGTACTTATTTCTGATGCGATGATGGCAACAGGACTTGAGGATGGAGAATATGAAATAGGAGGACAAAAAGTATATGTTAAAAGAGGTGTAGCAAGATTATCTGATGGGAGTTTAGCGGGTTCTACTCTTACATTAAATAAAGCTGTATACAATATGGTGAATACGGTTAATATCCCACTACAAGATGCAGTACGTATGGCTAGTTTAAATCCTGCTAAAGTAATAGGAATTAGTGATAAGAAAGGTAGTATAGAAATAGGTAAAGATGCTGATTTAATTATATTTGATGAGAATATCAGAATACTCACAACTATTGTAATGGGAAATATAGTAAGTTATAAATAGTTTAAGTATTTAAATATCTTTGGAGAATAACGTATTAGATAATAAATAAAAGGTACATTTTATTGGCCTAGGTTAAGCAAGGATATTTTGTGTAGTTGATACAATTAAAAGTTAATTATATATAAGGATAAAACAAAAGGATAAAGATTGTGATTATTAAGTTGTTTTATTATAATTTGACATAAGTCGATAAGCTTAATTAATAGAATAAAAATATTGTTTATTAATTGAGAACAATAATTTTTGCATAGGGTTGACAGAAATTAAAAGTTATATTATTATAAACGTGTAACTGGTACGGACCATATTATGCATATTATTTGTTTTAAAATTATAGTAAAAGGCGAGTGATACTGGAAATGAGAATGATTAATAAAGATAGCAGAATACCACTTTACTATCAGTTAATGGACATTATCATTGAACAGATTGAAACAGGTCAGCTGAAAGAAAATGACCAGATTCCATCAGAAAGAGAATTATGCGACAAGTTTGATATTAGTCGGGCTACTGTCAGACAGGCTATACAAATGTTAGAAAGAGAAGGATATGTTTATAAAAAGCATGGGAAAGGTACATTTGTGTCGCCAGAAAAAATGAAACAAGATCTTTTGAAATTTTATAGTTTTACTGAAGAGATGAAAAAGATAGGGAAAACACCGACTTCAAAAGTAATTGAATTCGAAATCATCGGTTGTAATGAAAAAATTTCAAGAAAGATGAATATAAAAAAAGGAGAGAAAATTTATAAATTTACTAGATTGAGGCTTGCAGATAATGAGCCGATGATGTTGGAAACGAGCTATATACCATATAATAGATTCCCTGGGATTAAGAAGAATGATTTGGAGAAAGAAGCTATGTATGACATTTTTACTAAAAGATTTAATGCTGTATTTACTAGAGCAGAAGAGAGTTTCCAATCTGTTTTAACTAGAGAGGATGAAGCTAAACTTCTTAATATCAAGGCTGGTTCTCCAAGTATGATGATAGAAAGATTGACTTTTGAAAGAGAAACGATTATAGAATATACAATAGGGATTGCTAGAGGTGATAAATTTAAATATCATGTAGTATTAAAAAGATAATTTTTTAAAATAATTTTTTAAAACAACTGGTAATAACGACATAATGTCTATACTAAAATAAATATAAATTATTTTTAGATTAAAAAGATTTTTAGGATAAATTATATTTCGAGTAGTTAAATGATTGATAATTATCCATTGAAATTTTATATGGGGAGGGAAAATTATGCCTATAATATCTACTAAACAGATGCTTTTAGATGCCCAAAGAAGAAAATATGCTGTTCCTGCTTTCAATATACATAATTTGGAAACTATACAAGTAGTAGTAGAGATAGCTAATGAGCTAAGATCACCAGTAATTTTAGCAGCTACACCAAGTACTGTAAGATATGCTGGTGCAGATTATTTATTAGCTATTGGGAATGCTGCTGCATCAAGATATGATATTCCTATTTCATTACATTTGGATCATTCAGAAGACTTTGATTATATTAAAATGTGTATTGACTTAGGATATAAGTCAGTTATGATAGATGCATCACATGAATCATTTGGAGAAAATATTAGAAAAGTTAAAAGGGTAGTTGAATATGCTCATCAACGAGGTGTTACAGTAGAAGCAGAATTAGGATGCTTAATGGGGCAAGAGGATGATATAGATGTTAGTCAAAAAGATGCAATGATGACTGATCCGGATTTAGCTAAAACTTTTGTTGAAAAAACTGGTATAGATTCTTTGGCAGTAGCTATTGGAACGGCTCATGGATTATATAAATCTGAGCCTAAATTAGATTTTAAAAGATTACAGGAAATCAGAGATAAAGTAAAAGTACCTCTTGTGTTACATGGAGCATCAGGTGTTCCAAGTAAAAGTGTACAAGAATCTATTAAATTAGGTATTTGTAAAGTGAATATAGCAACTGAATTAAAAATTCCATTTGCTAATGCAGTTAAACATTATTTTTTGTCAAATCCTAATGCTAATGATCCTAGAAAATATTTAACTCCAGGGAAGAATGCTATGAAACAGGTTGTAATTAGAAAAATTAAAATGTGTTATAGCGATGGAAAAGCGGAATGAAGGAGTGAATTAAATGATAGCGACAATTACTCTAAACCCATCTGTGGATAAAAGGTATATGGTTAAAAATTTTAATAAGAATGGGGTTTTTAGAGTTCATCAAGTAGAAGTAACTGCTGGAGGTAAGGGATTAAATGTGGCAAGAGTTATAAAGCAATTAGGAGAGCCTGTAGTAACTTTAGGATTTTTAGGAGGAGCAAATGGGGAATTTATTGAGAATGAGTTGAATAAGATGGGAATAGTGAATTTATTTACTAAGATAAAGGGGGAAACTAGAAGTTGTATAGCGATTTTGTCTAATGATTATAGTCAAACTGAAATACTTGAATCTGGCCCTAAAATTACAAAGCATGAAATAGATAGATTTTTAAACGAGTATGACAATATTTTAAAGAAGAGTAAAATTATTTGTGCTTCTGGAAGTCTTCCGCAGAATATACCTGTTGACTTTTATAGTGAATTGATAAATAGAGCAAAAAAAGAGAATGTTAAGTTTATATTAGATACAAGTGGTGAGGCTTTAAAATATGGTTTAAAATCTTCTCCTTTTCTTGTAAAACCAAATATACAAGAACTACAGGATATTACAGGAGTTACGATAAATACAGAAAGAGATCTTTTGAAATCTGTAAAAATTTTAAGCCAATACACAGTTGAAATATTAGTTATTTCATTAGGTAGTGAAGGATCAATAGTGATGTATAATGATAAATTATATAAAGTAACAGTTCCTAAAATAAATGCTATTAATTCGATTGGTTCAGGGGATTCAATGATAGCTGGATTTGCATTTGCGATAGCTAGAAGATTTGATTTTGAAAAAATTATAAATTTTGCATCAGCTTGTGGTACAGCTAATGCTATGGAAAAGGGAACGGGAATGATAAATTTGAAGAATGTAGAGTTTATTATGGAGAATATAGTGATTAGTAAATTGTAATAAAATCTTGGTAGTCGAATGAACAATTAAAACTAAAAATTAATTTCTAGATTAGGAGGAATAATATGCAAAAAGTACAAGTAGAATTAAAAAACGAAACAGGACTACATGCAAGGCCAGCAAGTGTATTTGTAAGAGAAGCATCAAAATATGCATCAGACATAAAAATCATTAAAAATGGTAAAGAATACAATGCAAAAAGCATAATGGGAATATTAAGCCTAGGAGCAGGAAAAGGAGACAAATTAACAATAACAGCAGAAGGAGAAGACGAAAAACAGGCTATACAAGCACTAAAGGCATTAGTAGAAAACAACTTTGAGAAATAGGAGGCAAAAACATGAAAGGAGTAGCAGCTTCACCGGGAATAGCCATAGGAAAAGCACTAATAAAAAAAGAAGCCCAAATAAAAATAGAAAAGAAAGAAATAGATAGCACAGAAGATGAAATAAAAAGACTAAACAAAGCAATAGAAGTAAGCAAACAGCAAATAAAGAACCTATACCAGCACACCCTAAAAAACATAGGACAAGAAGAAGCAAAAATATTCGAAGCCCACATGATGATACTAGACGACCCAGAATACTTCGGACAAGTACAGCAAAAAATAAAAACAGAAAAAATAAACGCAGAATATGCCCTAAAACAAGTAACAGATGCATTCATAGAAATATTCCAAAACATGGACAACGAATACATGAAAGAAAGAGCCCTAGACATAAAAGACGTATCAGACAGAATAATAAGACAGCTACTAGGAATAAA
>NZ_FQXO01000080.1 GCF_900129995.1 Caloranaerobacter azorensis DSM 13643
GTTATAGCATATGGTATATCTGTTAAACTTGTTTTTATCTTCATCTTTGCTGCAATTGATAAAGCTAATATATTTTCCATTGGTATGTGCTTATTTTTCTTTCGCTTATCTTTAAATACTTTTGTTAAATCCTTTATTAACCCCTTTCTATTCATTTTCATTATTATATCGTCTATTAAATTTGGAAAACTTATATCAGCTGCATCAATTCTTCCATTTTTAATTGATTCTATTATTTTTTCTTTGTCTTTTCTACTTATCTGCATCATATATTATTTATCGGCACTTTTTATCAATATCTTAAATTACGAATTGAAGTTCTATAATTTGTAATGAATTCAAAGTTTTTAACTTTATATATTCTTTGTACTAAACCATTCTTTTAAATCTTCAATGATAATTCTATTATTTGATTTAATAGGAATACTTTCTATTCTATTAATAATATCTTCCTTGCAAAATGGAACTCCTTCTAATGATTGTGAGATTTCTTGAATTAAGTCGTAATCTATAGCGTCTGAATAAATCAATGATGATTTAATATATCCATTTTCTAATTTTAATCCTATGTCTATATCTCCCCAAGAGAATCTGTTTTGAAAAGTAATATCGAAACTAGGAGTCTCTCCATATCTCCATTCCCATGAAGCATATTTATGGTATAACTTTTCAATTTCTTCTGTAAAAATAGCCTTATGTATTTCTTTAATAGTTTCTCCATAAGTTTCTATGAAACTTTCTTCTAAACTTTTCACCATATCCTCTATTGTAATGCCGCTTCTTATACTCGATAAATTGACTACTCTTGATTGAATGGAATCAATTCCTTTTGAATTCAATTTTTCTTTCGATACTTGCAAATAACGATTTAATTTTTGAAAATCTGTGTTAATTAAAAGTGTACCATGATGATATGCCGAATTAGTATCGAAATAAAAAGCATTTCCTGAAAACTTCTTTCCTTGAACTGTAAGATCATTTCGGCCCGAAAATTCGGCTTCTATTCCTAATTTTTTTACCGCTTGTAATATAATTTTTAGCTGATTTTCTAGGTTGTATAATTTTTTGTCCATTATGAAAGTGAAATTTAGATTACCTAAATCATGGAAAACCGCTCCGCCTCCTGATAATCTACGAGCTAATTTCCCACCTTCATTTTCTAATTCTCTACACCTACATTCTTTCCATGGATTTTGATTCCTACCAATGACTACTGTGTTTTCATTCTGCCATAAATATAAAATCATCTGATTTTCGGATACTTTATTTAACAAATACTCTTCTAATGCTAAATTATACCATGGATCAAAGGACAAAGACTGAATTATTTTTGTCTGTACTTTCTTATTCGGCAAAGTGTATAGCACCGCCTTCTACAGCTAATGCTGCCTCATGTATAACTTCTGCTGTTGTCGGATGTGCATGTATAGTTTCTATAATTTGTTCTGCTGTTAATCCATTTTTGATTGCTAATGTAATTTCTGCTATCAGATCGGTTGCATGTGCCCCTATTATAGCACCTCCAATTACTTTCCCCGTAGCTTTTTCTTTAATGATTTTGATAAATCCTTCACTTTCCCCTAATGTTAATGCTTTACCATTTGCAACAAATGGGAACTTGCCTACTTCTATTTCTATACCTTCTTTTTCTGCAGTCTTTTCATTAATTCCAACTACTGCTATTTCAGGATCTGTAAACATAGCACTAGGTACACACTCATAATCCATTTCGCAAGTCTCTCCCATGATATTTTTTACGGCTATTATTCCTTGATGTGAGGCTACATGGGCAAGCTGTATTTTGTTTGTTACATCTCCTATTGCATAAATACCAGGAATATTTGTCTCCATCTTATCATTTACTTTAATTCCTCTGCCATTATCATTTAATTCTATTCCTAATTTCTCTATATCTAAACCGTCAAAATTAGGTACTCTTCCTACTGCCATAAGCACTTTTTCCGCAGTAACATATTTTTTCTCGTTATCTTTTATAAATGAAACGATACACTGCTCATCTTCACTCTTGATAATCTCTTCTACTTTTGCTCCTGTATGTATTTTAATTCCTTTATTAGATGCAATCTTACTTATCTCTTTAATAATGTCCTCATCAAGATTTGCAAGTACTTCGTCTAAATATTCAATAACTGTTACATCTACTCCAAAATTTGCAAATATAAAGGCAAATTCCATTCCGATAACGCCGCCGCCAACAATAATTAATTTATTTGGCAACTCTTTTAATTCTAAAGCTTCATCGCTATATATTACATTTTCTATGTCTATGCCCGGAATTGGTAGTTTTGATGTTTTAGAACCTGTAGCAATTATTATATTTTTAGTCTTAATTATCGTTTCTTCCATTCCTTTTTTTACATAGACTGTTTCTTTGTCTTGTATCTTTCCTGCCCCACTTATTACTTGTACATTGTGTTTACTTAAGAGATAATGTATTCCTTTAACCAACTGATTTACTATATTATTTTTTCTAGCAATTACTTTTTTAATATCTATATTGACATTTTCAGCATAACATCCAAATTCTTTTGCCTGTTTTAAATTTTTATAAACTTCCGCACTGCGAACTAATGATTTTGTAGGAATACATCCTCTATTTAAACAAGTACCTCCTACGGTATCCTTCTCTAATAAAACGACTTTGGCACCCATTTTAGCAGCCTGTATTGCCGCCACATATCCTCCAGGGCCTCCACCAATAATAGTAATATCACTTTCTATTTCTCGTTTTTTAGGTTTTAATAAATTGCCAAAGTACTCAAAACCATTTTTCACAGCCTTATTATCTGTCTCTTCTTTTTCTCCATTTATTATAGCTAATATATCTCCTACCTTAACTATATCTCCTTCCTTAACTTTTATATCTTCTATCTTCCCAGAAGCAGTCGATTTTATAGGCATACCACTCTTATTATCTTCAATATCAAATAAGATATCTCCTGCCTTTACATCGTCTCCAACTTTTTTATGTAATCTTGTAATCTTACCATTTATGCTGTCATTTGGTAGCTTATCTATTTTAATCTCAATTTTCATTCTTATCCCTCCCCTTAAAAAGTATAAGGCAGCGTAACACTGCCTTATCTACTACTTATTAAAATCTGGTGCAAATTCATCTATTGAATCTTTCAATAAAGATACAGTGTATGCCATAGCAGGGCCTCCACCAAAAGCTACAGCTACCATAGCAGCCTCCATAATCTCCTCTCGTGTTGCGCCTGCCTCAAGAGCTTTATAAACATGGAATACAATGCAGTATTCACAACGATTATAAGCTGCAATTGCTACACTAATTAGTTCTTTTGTCTTTGTATCAATAGCACCTGGTTTATAGGCTGCTCCAAGTAAATTCATAAAAGCATTTACTTGTTCTTCATTAGTTTTGCCAACTTCTTTTAAGCCTCCCATGAAACTGTTTAAAAGTTCTCTTGGATTTTTTGCCATTTTGAATCCCCCTTTGATATGTAATTGTTATACTAATTATTAGTATAGCAATTATTTAGTTATATTACAACCCTTTTCCCAAATTTATTTTTAAATTATCTTACATTGTCTACCATCTTCTTGATAACCCTTTTGAAAATTTCCATTTCCTCATCTGTAATATTTTTAGAAAGAATCTCGCTCATTTTTTTACCTTCAGGAAGTAATTTTTCTCTCAATTCAATTCCCTTTTCTGTCAAATATAATTTAGTAATCCTTTTATCTTCTAAATCTTTAACCCGTATAACATAACCCTCTCTTTCCATTCTATCAATAAGTCTAGCAACCGTAGAATCTTTAATATTCATCTTTTCTGCTAATTCTTTCTGCTTTATCCCCGCATATTTGCCTAAATAATATAATGCAATCCACTGGACTCGTGTAACACCTAATTTCATTAACCTCTTATTAAAAGCCTCTGCTATTTCTTTACAGGCTTTACTCGTTACAAATGATAAACAGGTATCGATATCGAACATTCAAACGCCTCCAATATTATAGTTTTAGCTTAAAATTAGACTTTTAATAATATTTTCAAAAAACAAATCAAGAACATTCACTTTCTAATATTATTAAATCATCTTACGATGAATTAAGAAAGGAATGTTCTTAATAAAAATTATTATATCATAAAATTTTTAGAATTTTTAGACCGATTTAAACACTTTTTTCAAAAATTATTTTCACTTTTATCTTTAAAATGTAACTTTTCATTTAGCTGCCTTTAATTCATTAATTTCAACCCAATTTTTAGCAGTTACTCGTTCTATTAAATAAATATCTTTTTTCATCTTATCAATATCTTTCCTTATAGCCTTTATATCGCCTTCTATGAATTCTATTTTTTCTATCGCTTTAGATTGTATTTGTAATTTTTCTTCTATACTTCTCAACAATAAACCGTGTTCTTCTTTTATTCCACTAATCTCTAATTCTACTGTTTCTAACCTCTTATCCATTCCTTTAATATTATCTTCTACTGAACCTAATCTTTCATCCATTCCTTTAACGTTATCCTCTACTGCTCCTAATCTTTCGTTCATTCCTTTAATGTTATCTTCTACCGAACCTAGTCTTTCATTTATAGGTTTTAATTCTTCTTTAAGCATTTCCCTAATAGCATCTAACAAACTCACATCCATCATTTCCACCCCCCTTACATTTCTCCCTATTAATTAGTATATCATACAAAATAATTTAATCAATAAACAATTTCCCCTTAAATTTTCTTGCTATAATATGTTTACAACATACCTCATGCAGTACATGCACAGCTTGCATATCATATTACTTTTATTTTACACCAATAATTTTCTTAAATCTCCATATATTAATATTAGGATTGATTCTTATCCTTTTCAATTGCAATAGATCATCTCCAGGTTTAACCTTCCCCGGTTTTATTGTAAATGCTAAAGTATAACCTAATTTCCTTAATATATTTAAAGTTTCCTCATTATATTGTCCATAAGGATAAGCTAAATATTTTGTATCTAGTATTTCCATACTAAATTTAAGATCTCTAAAAACTTCTTCCTTATCTTTACAAATAACATAACTAATATTTTTATCATTTAATCTATGTAAATCATGAGTATGTGATGCAAATTCAAATACATCTCTACTTCTTTGAATCTCTTGCCAACTAATAATTTGTAGTTTTTCCGGATTAAATTCTGTCATATGATATGGAATATATCGTGTAATAATAAATACAGTAGCCCTAAAACCATATTGTTTTAGTAATGGATAAGCATAAACATAATTACTCTTATAACCATCATCAAAAGTTATTAATATGCTTTTTTCAGGTAAAAGTATTTCTCCTTTCAAATATTTTTCTAATTCATCTAATGTTATAGTTGTATATCCTTGTTCATGTAATATCTTCATCTGCTGGTTAAAACTCTCTACTGCAATGACTGCCGAATCATTTACAAACTTCCCTTTTATATCTTTCTTTTCTAATAAATGATGATACATAAGTACTGGCACATCTTCTGCAAAATTAATTTTATTAGTATTAACTACCTTCGACAATATATTTAATGGTATGTAATATTTCCTACTTATAGTCTGTATATCAGTATGTACTTCTATGTTAACACCATCATCATTCACTAAAAACTTTTTATTCTCTATATCTAATATAATTTTATTATCACCATTGGAAAAAACTAAAAGATTCCTTTTATAATCTGGAATCATTCGATAACCAAGCTCATTAAAAATATACTTTACAGATACTAGGACATTTTTTGTTGTTACATTATCTCCCATAGCAATATTACCTAAAATTTTATCAGAATTTGTATATGCAATAGTATTAAATAAAAAAACTAATACTACTAATAGTAATAAAACGATCCTTTTAAATAATATTCTATACCTTTTCTCATTCACTATTACATCCCCCTATATTTTATTTTTTCATTTTTACATTTTTATTTGACAAACCTACATCATTTACCTATTTTTTTAATTATTTCTTCAAAAATATATATTTTCCTTCAAAAAAACAAAAAAACCCCCTTATAAAATCCATTTCTCCACGTTATTAGCAGCATTTTGAAAAATATTTCTTGCTGTCTTTTTATTCCTTGAATTTATTATAAAAATGATATTTAAAATGCAAAAATAGTTTCATACCAACATATCGAATAAATTAAGTGGAAAAAACAAAATCATACAAAATAATTTAACCAATAAACAACAGTTATTTCTTCATATACTTATCATATAACTCTTTTATAAGTTTTATCTCCTCTTCCGAAAATTTAGAATAAGCTATTTCTATAGCCTTCTTTTTTTCTTCTTCAGTTAACCCTCCATTCAACATATCTTTTAACATCTTGATATCCGATGGCGATAATTTTGTCAAAATTAACTTTATTGCTTTAGCCTTATCAGCTACTGATACTGAATCTTCAATACTGTTTATCTTATCTTGAGATATTGCTAACTTCTGCTGTACATTTTCACTCTCCTGCTGTCTATTCCCTTCATCATTAGCAGTTTCTTTCTCTTCTTTAGCTATATTCTCATCACTTTTTTCAATATTTTCTTTAGTAACTTCTTCTTTCACTTCTTTATTAACATTCGCACTAACAGCATTATTATTTTTAAAACTTGAATTTACGTTTTCAACATTCTTTATCTTTTTCTCTTTTTCAACTTTTAATTCCTTCTTCTCTTCTTGCTTTACAACTTTATCATCTACTTTATCACTTTTACTAACTTGTTCAATAGATTTATCCACTGCATCCACTCGAACATCATCATTGTTATCCACATTTTCTCCACTACTGTTATTAACTTTTTCATTTATAGAAATATTACTTTCTACACCATCTATATTCTGCATCTTAAAATTAAATAATATAATTCCTATAATAGCTATTATTACGATTAAAAGATTCCAACTTTTCTTCATATTTATCCACCCCAAAATTTTCAATTTTTACTGTCATTCCTTTTTCATCTAATGTTCCTGTTACAGGTTTTTCTAAATCATATGGTACATTAACTTTATCTGAAGTTTTTTCAGATTTACTAGAACTACTACTGCTAGAGCCTCCTCCTGAACCGCCACCTGTTCCACTATGACTAGTATAATTAATTCCTAGAGCTTGTATTAAATCTACCATATCATCAACAGACAAGCTAGTAGTATTAATAACATTTTTCACAGCTTTATTAAGAACTGGAATACAGTCATTAATTACATTCACATAATTAAAACTCTGTGCACTCAATCTTGGAACCGCATTATTTAAAAATCTATCTTCCACATCTATAAGGTCCTTATTAAGCTTATCAGTATTCTTTAAACTAAATACTAAATCACCTTTGCTATTCTTCTCTACACTAATATTAGATATAATCTTGCCTATAACTTCAAGTGCAAATTCAGTCTTCATATTACTATCTAATAATACCTCATTGTTCTATTTAGTAAGAACATCACTCATTTCAATAGTAACAGTTTTTCTTAAATCTGCTATATAGTTTAATACATCTTTGTCTTTTTCAGGATCTAAATTTTATCCTTTCTTTAATCTTCTCAATTAGTTTATAAATCCCAATCCCAACAAAACTCCCGAAACTATCAATAAGCACATCAGTAACCTGTGCACCTCTACCCGACACAAAAATTTGATGAACTTCATCACTCGCAGCATAAAGTACACATAATATTAGAGAAAATATAAATGCTCTAGAACCTCTAATTCCGCTTGTCCTAAAACCATTCATAACTAATATCCCCAGAACAAAATAAACCCCAAAATGTGCGAATTTCCTCACAATATGATTAAATTTTGATACTAAATCAGTCGTAGTGCTAGTTTCACTATCTAATTGAACTAATCTTCCTACCTTTTCTATAATAACCTCTGTAACCTTTCTGCTTAATCCATCTGATTTCACTGCTGGTTGAGATGAAAAATAAAATATAAGAATAAGCCATAATAATACAACCATCCATGATAATATAATAGCTATTTTGTTCTTATGATTATTAATTTGCTGCATCTTTTTCCGTCTCCTATCTCCCACTAGACTTTTTCATGAGCATTTAGAAGTATAATAATTTCTTCTAAAGTCCAAATTTGTATCTTTGTATCCATATTTCTAATATCCTCATTTACATATCCAGTACAAAATAAAACGCCTCTATTTATATTATCATTATTGACTGTATACCCAAAAGCTCTAACAGTTTCCTTATTAAGTTCTGTTGTTTTATATAACTTACATTCAACATATACCTTTTCATTCCCATCTTCTCTATTTATATATGCAATAATATCTTTACCACCATCTTTTGAATCCTTCCCTACATTATCTTCTATTTCTTTTATTATGTTTTTTATCGTATATTTTTATATTTTGTCTTTCATTTTATAATATAGTAACCATTTCTATATTTATATGTATTCCCCTTCGAAGTTTCATTAATTTAGATGAATTTACAATTATTGTTTGTATGTAGTAAAAGCAGGTACTTTATATAATACCTGCCTTTAACTAAAAAACTTTCTAATCAGCATTATTTTTATTCTTTTTTGCTTTTAGTTCCCTCAATTTATGAATATTAATCATAGGTAATTTAATTGGAGGGTTCAATCCTGATAAAGCAGATACAGACATTATATAAGTCCTGCTTAAATGAGATAAAGTGCAATACCATTTAGTTCTAATAAATCATTAAAATGTTTAAAATCAAGCTTTTTAGCATTTCCTATAAATACCCCTTCCATTTTAAGACTTACTTTAAATAATATAGCTTTTTTAATTTTAGCTTTAACATCAACTATAAATTCAACTAACCCAATATATTTCTCCTCATTTTCCACTACTTCCAAAACGTTATAATCTATATTATAACTTACATTAGTTGCTGCTCCCCTAGTATCCAATGACTTTGTTTCTATTGTAAACTTAATCTTTTCTATATTTTAAATTGCATCTGTAATTTTTCTTTTATATTTCTTAACAATATTCCATGTTTATCTTTTATCCCTTTTATTTCTACCGTTTCTAATCTTTTATTTATACCTATTCATAACTAATATCCCAACAGTTCATTACATGACCTAACTAATCATTTTCTATTACTATAATATTTTTGCTTTGGACTTGTAGGCTTATCAGGTATTGTAAGTTTTAGCAAACCACCTTTTATTAAGGGGTTAAGTATTTTTTCTCTGAAATACCTTCGGCTCTTAATGCCAATATAATCTTGAATTTCAGATCTACTTCTAGGTGTTTTACAAAACTCTAATATTTCATTTATTTTATTATTCTCCACTTGGTCACTTGCTTGATCACTTGCTTGATCACTCGCTTGGTCACTTGCTCGCACACTTAAAGGAATAATAGTCTTAAAAACATCTCCTTCTATAAAAATAGGTTCTGCACCAGAATAAATCTTATTATACTTCTGTTTGAATTCTTTCTTTTAACACAACTTCAAATGTCCATCCAAGTTTCTTTGCTATTTTCCATAATTGTCCTATTGTAAGATTGTATTCTCCACTTTCTAATTTAGATACCATAGATTGTGATATATTTAATTTTTTGCCAATTGTTTTTGAGTTATACCTTGGTTAATTCTATAATTAATAATTTTTAATGAAATATCTAATAATATATCATCTAATTCAAACTCTTCTTTCATTTTATCATCAGCCATTTCTTCTATCAAATCCCATGGACTCTCGAGTAACTCTTTATTAATACTCATATTATATTCCGTCGACTTATATCTATAAAAAACTTATAGAAAGCAACGTATGCCTCTATAAATCTTTATAAATCTATAGGTCTTATCCGATACTTCTATTAGCAAACTGTTAATGTCAATATTATTTTTAACATATTTGCAAATATAACTTTTAACACTTTTGACTAATTATTCTTTGAATTACTTGTAAATATTTTGTCTTTAACTCTGTAAGATTTACCTGTTATTTTTTCAACTGTAGAATGATGCAATAACCTATCTAGTATTGCGTTAGCAATAGTTACATCTCCAAATATCTCATGCCATTTACTAAACTCCTTGTTAGTAGTAATTATAGTGCTAGATTTTTCGTATCTTTTATTTATTAGCTGAAAAAACATATTTGCTTCTTCTTTAGAAATAGGTAAATAACCTATTTCGTCTATTATTAGAAGTTTATATTTTGCATAGTGT
>NZ_FQXO01000014.1 GCF_900129995.1 Caloranaerobacter azorensis DSM 13643
TTAAGCTGTGCAATCCTATAAAAGTAGAAAGCGACGTTAAGTTTGCAGAATCATAAAATCTGCATAATAGAAGTATCGGATAAGATCTATAAATCTATAGAGATTTATAGGTATGCGTTGCTTTCTATAAGGTTTTTATAGATATAAGTCAACGGAATAGGGGTAGATATTAATTTAGATGCTATTAAAGTAGCAAGAGTAAATTTAAGGTTTAATAAAAATAAAGAATATGAGCCTAAAATTTACAAAGGAGATGCTAGAAATCTAGATTTTATACCTGATAATAGTATCGATTTGATTTGCACACATCCTCCATATGCAAATATTATCAAATATAGTAATGATATAGAAGGAGATTTATCATTATGTAATATAGATGAGTTTATTAGTGAAATGAAGAAAGTAGCAAAAGAAGCATTCAGAGTGTTAAAAGAAAATAAATATTGTGCAATATTAATAGGAGACACTAGAAAAAATAAACATATGATACCTTTAGGATTTAAGGTTATGCAGGTATTTCTAGATGCAGGATTTATATTAAAAGAGATTATTATAAAAGAGCAGCATAATTGTAAAGCAACAGGATTTTGGTATAAAAGGAGTATAGAATATAATTTTCTTCTAATTGCACATGAATACTTGTTTGTCTTTAGAAAGCCTAAAAGTAAATGAAAAGTATATTGTTTAGATTTTTGTTCGCCACCATATTATGGATATCACCAATAAATTGTTGCATTTTGTTAATAATTATTATAAAATATTAAAAATAAAATTTTGAAAATACAAAAAATACAGAAAGAGTGGTGATAAGTGTGGCGAAAAGAAAAGTAGGACTACTACCCAGATTGATTGCTGGAATCATTTTAGGAATTATTATAGGATTAATTTCAAGATCTATTCAAGTATACTTTTTAGTAAGAGTATTAAGTACATTTACGAGTATTTTTGGCAATTTTCTGAAATTTATCATTCCTTTAATAATTATAGGATTTGTTGCACCAGGTATAGCAGATTTGGGCAAAGGAGCAGGCAAATTATTAGGAATAACGGCCGGTATAGCATATATTTCTACGATAATAGCGGGAACAGCTGCTTTCTTTTTAGGGTCTACCATACTTCCGAATATAATTAAAGCAGGTGAAATGGCTCAAAAATCGGCAGTAAAAATAGAACCTTATTTTACGATTGAAATGCCGCCTATAATGGGAGTAATGACGGCTCTAATCTTTGCTTTTATATTGGGATTGGGAATGGCAAATATAAGGGGGAAAACATTATTTGAAACATTAAAAGACTTTCAAAATATAATTGAAGGTGTTGTAAGAAGAATATTAATTCCATTTATACCTATTCATATTTCCGGAATATCTGCGAAATTGGCGGCTACAAATGAAATGTTCAAAACAATTAAGGCTTTTTCGGCTGTCTTCATATTGATAATAATTCTCCAAATAAGTTATATAATTATTCAATATTTAGTAGCATGGCTAGTGAGTGGTAAAGGGCCATTTAAATCCATTAAAAATATGCTGCCGGCATATTTCACAGCACTTGGTACACAGTCTTCGGCTGCTACTATACCTGTAACTATTCAATGTGCTAGAAAAAATGGAATATCAGAAGATGTCATAGACTTTGTAATACCTTTAGGAGCTACTATTCATCTAGCTGGAGATACTATTACATTAGTGCTTGCATCTATGGGGCTTATGATGATATCAGGAACTATTCCTACATTTGAAATGATGTTCCCATTTATATTAATGTTAGGTGTAACAATGGTAGCTGCACCTGGAATACCGGGCGGTGGAGTATATGCTGCATTAGGTTTATTAGAAAATATGTTAGGTTTTACGGCTGCTCAACAGGGATTAATGATAGCTATTCATTTTTCACAGGATAGTTTTGGTACAGCTACAAATGTTACAGGAGATGGGGCTATAGCTTTAATAATTGATAAAATAGCGAAAAATAGTAAATTAAATAAAGGTATTTAAATAGAGGCCAAACCCACGATTTATTCGTGGGTTAAATTTTTTTGTAGTAATTTTTTGGGACATTTTAACATAAAATTTTTCATAGAGAAATAATAATATAATAGGCTTTGAATTAGGGATTGGAACAAATGGATTATAAATAATTGAAAGGGGGATAAAGATGGCAGTTGAACTAATCAAAGATTTACTCAAAATAGAGGAGACGATAGGCAAAGAAGAAATTGATGCATTGATTGAGGACGAAATATCGTTATCTGAAGTTAAACCCAATATAAAGAAGATACTTAATATTGACGGGGAGATAGAGACTTTAGAAACTAGAGCTGTTAAAGATAAAATATTAATAAATGGAATAATTAAATACAATATACTATATGCTGCAGATGACGAAAATTTAACTATTGAGAGAATAGAAGACTCGACTAATTTTCAAGAAGAAATTTTAATTAATGGTGCAGAAGAAGAAATGAATGTTGATATTAAAACAAACATAGAACATATAGACTGTAATTTGATAGACAGCAGAAAAATGTCTATTAAGACCGTATTACACTTTAATACAAAAGTTCAATCATGCAGTACTATAGAAATAGTAAAAGATATTCAGGGAGTAGAAGGTATACAGACTTTAAAAGATTGCATAAGGTATAACGATATCGTAGGAAGTAATACATCGGATACTTTGGTAAAAGAAGCATTTGAATTATCTGAAGATATGCCAAGTATAGAACATATACTCAAGTTAAATGTGAAAGGGTATGAAAGAGAAGTTAGGGTAGTTGAAGATAAGGTAATAGTATCAGGAGTAGTTGAATGTGCAATAATATATTATAGTGATGATGAGGAGAGCAGAATAAATCATGTGAAATATGAAATCCCATTTACACATTTTGTTGATTTACCGGGTGCAGTTAAAGATATGGATAATAGAGTGAATATAGAAATTTCTAATGTTGAATATGACATAAGAGAAGATATAAGTGGGGAAAAGAGAGTAATAGACATAGAGGCATTTGTAAAAATAAGTGCTAAAGTATTTGAACAAAGAGAAAAAGAAGTAATTTTAGATTCATATTCTACAAAGAGAAAGTTTAAATTAGTTAAAAAAGAAGTAGATGTATTAGAAAATATAGCAGAGAGCATATCCAAAGAAGTTGTAAAGGGAGTAGTTAACTTACCGCAGAATTATGAAGGCATTGAGAGTATATGCGATTTAATGGCAAAGCCCGTATTAACAGATTATAGAGTTGTGGAAAATAAATTAATAATTGAAGGCTTACTTGAGGCAGATATATTATATGTTGGAGAATCTACAGGAGAAATAATGGGTTTTAAAGAAGAAATACCATTTAAATCTTATGTAGATATAGATGGAATTAAAGAAGATATGGACATTGATATTGAGCTTGTAATGGATAGTTTAAAATTTAATAGAGTTAATTCACGTGATATTGAAATAGAGGGTATTGTAAAAAACGACGTTAAAGTTGACAGAATCAAGAAGATTGATATTATAACAGAGATTGAGGAAGATGATAAAGTAGTCGACTTAAGCAATAGGCCTAGTATAACCATTTATATAGTTCAAAAAGGCGATACATTATGGGACATAGCTAAGAGATTTAATACTACCGTTGATGAATTGATAAATACAAATGATATTATAAATCCTGAAAATATAATGCCAGGTGAAAAAATTATTATTCAAAAACAAATTGAAGTTATGGAATTTTAAAAAGCTCTAAGGCTTTGCCTTAGAGCTTTTATTAATGACTAAAGAAGGATTTTTATATAAAATATATAATATATAGATTAAGGAGTTGATATTGTGAAAAAAGTAGAAGTAGAAGCTCATGCTAAAATAAACCTTTCATTAGATGTAATAGGAAAAAGAGAAGACGGATATCATGAAGTTAGAATGATAATGCAGCAGATTAGTTTAAAGGACATTATACAAATCGAAGAATATGGTAAAGATACAATAATAGAGACAAAAGAGAAAAAGATTCCTACCGATTCCACAAATCTTGCATATAGAGCTTGGGACATTTTATCTAAAAGATTCAACATTGGTAGAGGAGTTAAAATAAAGATAGAAAAAAATATACCTATAGCGGCTGGATTAGCGGGCGGAAGTGCAGATGCTGCGGCTGTGTTGAAAGGTTTAAACGAATTATGGAATTTAAACCTTAAAGAAGATGAATTAATGGATATAGGACTAGAAATAGGTGCTGATGTCCCTTACTGTATTATGGGAGGGACAGCATTAGCCGAAGGTATAGGAGAAAAATTGACTAGATTGAAAAGTTTTAAAGACAAACTTGTTCTAATAGCAAAACCTCCGATACAGGTTTCTACAGCGTATGTATATAAGAATTTAAAACTTGAAGATATAAAAGAGCACCCTGATATAGATAATTTGATAAAAAATATTGAACTAGACAATGTAAATTTTGTAGCTAAAAATATGATTAATGTATTAGAAACAGTAACTATCAATAAATATCCTATTATACAGAAAATAAAAGAGCATATGATGAGATTTAATGCTTTAGGTAGTTTAATGAGCGGTAGCGGACCTACAGTATTTGGTATATTTGATAATACTGATGATATTATAAAATGTAAAGAGGAACTTGAAACGTGGGTTGATAGAGTACACATAGTTAAAACTATCTAGGGGGGATATTTTTTTGAATAAGGATTTAGATAAGCTTAAACTACATGATTATAAACCTCTTAGGGAAATCGTATTCGAATCTTTAAGAGAGGCGATAATAGATGGAAAATTAAAACCCGGCGAGAGGTTAATGGAAGTGCAGTTAGCAGAAAAGTTAGGAGTAAGCAGGACACCTGTAAGAGAGGCAATAAGAAAATTAGAGCTTGAAGGATTAGTAGTTATGATTCCTAGAAAAGGAGCATATGTTGCAGATGTATCTATAAAGGACATATTAGAGGTTTTAGAGATAAGAGCTTCTCTTGAAGGATTAGCGGCTCAATTAGCAGCGGAAAGGATAACAGATGATGAACTTGAAGCTTTAAAAATAAAAGCTAGAGAATTTGATGAATGTATAAAAAACAAAGATATAAAATGTATTATACAAAAAGATGTGGAATTCCATGATATCATCTTTAAAGCTACGGGAAATGAAAAACTTATAGCAATTGCTGAAAGTCTAAGAGAGCAGGTTCAGAGATTTAGAATCATATATGTTACAGAATATGACGGAACGGCTAAATTATCTGAAGAGCATAGTAAAATAATAGAGGCAATAAGTAAAAGAGACTCAAAAAAAGCAAAATATTATGCAGAAATTCATATAGAGAATGCAGAGGATTATATTATTAAGATGACTAAATCTAAAATGAACAAGAGGACAGGTGGGGTCGAGTAGATAATGATTAATAGTATAATATTAGCTGGGAGATCAGAAAAAAAGTTAGATGGTAAGCTTTCGAAAGCACTCGTAAATATTAATGGGAAGCCTATGATTTATTATGTAATTAAAGCATTAAAAGAATCTGGAGTAATAGATAAAATAGTTGTAGTTGGAGATAAAGAGGAACTTGATAAAATTGGGCTTGAAGATGTGGAATTTATAATTCAGGACAGAGGCTCAATAATAGATAATGTGATTGCAGGGGTAGATTACTTTAGAGATGATTCTATGGTATTAATATCTACCTGTGATATTCCACTTTTAACGGCCCAAGCCGTATATGATTTTGTAAAAAAATCATTAGAGTCTAAAGCAGATATCTGTTATCCAATAATTGAAAAAAGTGTCTGTCTAAAAAAATATCCAGAGGCAATTAGAACCTATGCTAAACTTAAAGATGGTTATTTTACTGGTGGTAATTTGATGTTAATAAATCCAAAAGTTTTAGATAGATGCATAACAAAGGCAAAACAAATGATAGAATATAGAAAAAATCCTGTAAAAATGAGTAGGGTATTAGGATTTACTTTCTTATTGAAACTTGTTGTTGGCAGACTTACTATTGAGAGCGCAGAGAAAAGAGTATCTAAAATTTTAAGATTGAAGCCAAAGGCAATAATAACACCATATCCTGAAATTGGAAATGATGTAGATAAACCAGAAGACTTAAATATGGCTGAAAAATATTTGAGTTAGATTGAATTACAGGCTAACAGCTAATAGATATTAGCTGTTAGCCTACGATTTATTGTTATTATAATTTTTATTTTACAATTCCTTTAAAAGGTTTGCCATTTCAATAGCAGTTAAAGCAGCTTCATAGCCTTTGTTACCAGCTTTTGTTCCAGCTCTTTCAATAGCCTGTTCAATAGTATCTGTAGTTAAAACGCCAAATATCACAGGTACTTCAGTATCTAAAGACACTTTTGCTATACCTTTTGAAACTTCGCTTGATACATAGTCAAAATGCGGTGTTGCTCCCCTTATTACTGCTCCTAGACAGATTACTGCATTATATTTTTTAGATTTAGCCATTTTTTTAGCTATTAGCGGAATTTCAAAAGAACCAGGAACCCAAGTTACTTCAATATCTTCTTCATTTACTCCATGTCTTTTAAGCCCGTCTAAAGCGCCAGAAAGAAGTTTACTACTTATAAATTCGTTGAACCTACTTACTATAATTCCAAACTTTAAACCTTGGGCAATTAATTTACCTTCATAGATTTTCATGTTACTCTTCCTCCTTAAAAAATTCTAATATGTGCCCCATCTTTTTCTTTTTAGTTTTTAAATAATATTTATTTTTTTCATTATAGCTTACTTCGAGAGGTATTCTTTCAACTATTTTAAGTCCATAGCTTGATAAGCCAGAAAGTTTTTTTGGATTGTTTGTCATGAGTTTTATATTTTTAACTCCTAAATCCACAAGTATCTGTGCTCCGACTGTATAATCTCTCAAGTCTTCGGGAAAACCTAAAGCGAGATTGGCCTGTACTGTATCCATACCTTTATCTTGGAGGACATATGCCTTTAACTTATTTATTAAACCTATTCCTCTTCCCTCTTGACGTAAGTATATTAAAGCACCTTTGCCTTCTTCATTAATTTTTTTCAATGCAGCTTGTAGTTGTTCTCCACAGTCGCATCTCATTGAACCAAAAGTATCACCTGTAAGGCATTCAGAATGAACTCTTACAAGTACAGGTTCATCTCCAGCTATATTGCCTTTTACTAAAGCTACATGATGTTCGTTGTTTAATTTATTTTGATATCCAATTATTTTGAATTCTCCATATTTTGTAGGCATATCAGCTTCTGCAACTTTTTCTATTAAAATTTCGTTTTTTCTTCTATAGGCTATTAAATCTGCTATAGTAATTATTTTGAGATTATGTTTTTTTGCAAATTCCATAAGTTGTGGAAGTCTTGCCATACTACCGTCCTCATTCATAATTTCACAAATTACACCTGCTGGATATAAATTAGCAAGTCTTGCAAGATCTACTGCAGCTTCCGTATGTCCAGCTCTTTTTAAAACTCCACCTTGTCTTGCTTCGAGAGGGAACACATGACCTGGTCTTTTAAAATCTTGAGGTTTAGCGTTTTTATCTAAAACTTTTCTTATAGTAAGAGCTCTTTCAAAAGCTGAAATACCAGTTTTAGTTTCTTTAGCATCTATTGATATCGTAAAGGCAGTTGAATGTGAGTCAGTATTTTCGCTGACCATCTGAGGTATATCAAGTACTTTGAGTCTTTCAGAAATTATAGGCATGCAGATAAGACCTCTGCCGTATTTTGCCATGAAATTAACTGCTTCTGGTGTAACTTTTTCTGCAGCCATTACGAGATCGCCTTCGTTTTCTCTGTTTTCATCATCTACTACGATAATCATTTTGCCCTGCTTTATATCTACTATAGCTTCTTCTATAGTATTGAATTTAAACAAATTTATCACCTCTTTATATAAATCCATGTTCTTTTAAGAACTTTATATCTATATCTTTGTCATCTTCTTCCCTTTTATTGTGAATTAATAGTTTTTCAACATATTTTCCTATCATATCGCATTCTAGATTGACTTCATCACCTAAAGATTTTTCTATAAGCGTTGTAACCTTTTTAGTATGGGGGATTATAGATACTTTAAATACTTTATTATCAATGTAAGCTACTGTTAAGCTAATCCCGTCAATAGCGATAGAGCCTTTATAGATGATATATTTCAACAATTCTTCAGGAGGTTTTATAGTAACCCATACTGCATTATCTTCTTTGTCGAATGACAGTATTTTACCTGTTCCATCGATATGGCCACTTACCAAATGTCCTCCTAATCTGTCGCCTAATCTTAATGCTCTTTCTAAATTAACTTTACTTCCTGGTACTAGATTTTTTAAATTGCTTCTTTTCATAGTTTCAGGCATGACATCTACGCTGAATGTATCATCAGTAAAATCTGTAACAGTTAAACATACTCCGTTTGTGCTAATACTATCTCCAATCTTTATATCTTCTAATACTTTCTTTGCTTTTATAACTATTTTCACAGATTTAGTTCCTTTTAAAATCGATTTAACTATACCTACCTCTTCAACAAGACCAGTAAACAAGTTAATCACCTTCTTTATTTCGTATATATCCTTCTATCATAATATCTTCATCTAACTTATGAATTGTAATATTATCTATGTAAAAAGAGTCTTTTACAAATGGAACACCATCTCCGTCAACAGGAGTTTTGGATAGATGCCCTCCGATTATTTTGGGTGCTATAAAGAAGTTTATTTTATCAACTATATTAGATTTTAAAGCAGAGTAATTAAGAGTTCCTCCACCTTCTAGAAGAACGCTGTCTATACCCATTTCACCCAGCTTTTTCATAAGATAATTTAAGTCCACTCTGCCGTTTATAGTTGGTGTGGTCAGGACTTCTACCCCTAGCTCTTTAAGTTTTTTTGTTTTGCTCTTATCAGCTAAAACGGTGGTGGCTACTATAGTTCTTGCATTAGATACATCTTTAACTACTTTTGCGTCTAAAGGTATTCTGCACCTGCTGTCTACAATAACTCTTACAGGGTTTTTCCCTTTAAAATTCTTTAACCTTACTGTAAGTTGAGGATTATCAACTATGATTGTATTTATTCCTACCATTATTGCACTGTATCTGTGTCTTAATTTATGAACGTAATGCCTGGAAGTTTTACTAGTAATCCATTTAGAATCAGAAAACTTTGTAGCTATCTTTCCATCTAGAGTCATTGCAGTTTTCATGAGGCAGAAAGGAACTTTAGTTGTAATATATTTTATAAAGATTTCGTTAAGTTTTCTTGCTTCATTTTCCAGCATTCCTATTTCTACTTCAATTCCATTATTTTTAAGTATCTCTACACCTTTACCAGAAACTAAAGGATTAGGATCTAATGTTGCTATAATAACTTTTTTGATACCGCTGTTTATTATTCTGTTGACACAGGGAGGAGTTTTTCCAAAATGAGAGCATGGTTCTAAAGTTACATACATGGTTGAATTTTCTGGATTTTCAACAACTGAATTCAAAGCTTCAACTTCTGCATGATTTTGGCCAAAGTATTTATGATAGCCCTCACCTATAATACTGCCATTTTTGACAATGACGCAGCCTACCATTGGATTAGGATTTACAAAGCCAGCTCCTTTTTCTGCTAATTCTAATGCTCTTTTCATGTATTTTATATTCATTAACGATTACCCCCATACATAAAAAATAAAGCCCTGAAGTTAAAACTTCAGGGCATAAAATTTCAGAAAATATAGAACTTTACAACATTTCCTTCTCCCATCCAGACTATACTGTCGGCCCTGGAATTTCACCAGATCAACCGCTATTGCGGCTCGCGGGCTATACCGCCGGTCGGGAATTTCACCCTGCCCTGAAGGAAATATTTAAATCGAAGATTTTATTCAATTGTTTAAATAAAGCATATCATTATTAGATTTTAAAATCAAGTTTTTTTAATTTATATCAAATCAAAATGTCAACTATAAAAATAAATAGGTTGACAATATGTTTCTGTTTATATTATTATATTTACAGTTACATACATTAAAGAAAGGGAGGAATAGTCATGAGAATAAAAGTACGTGATATGATTTTAGTATCTTTATTTGCAGCATTAACGGCAATAGGTGCTTTTATTAGAATTCCTACTCCTATAGTACCTTTTACGCTCCAATTTCTTTTTTGTGCCTATGCTGGTACGCTTTTAGGCTCGAGATTAGGGTTAATTTCTCAACTTCTATATGTAGGGATAGGAATAGCAGGAGTTCCTATATTTACAAAAGGAGGAGGTATTTCTTATATTTTTCAGCCTACTTTTGGGTATTTGATAGGATTTATATTATGCGCATATGTAATTGGTAAACTTACAGAAAATCTTAAGGAGATTACATTTATAAAATATTTTGTAATCGTAGTTACTGGACTTATGATTGTTTATGGTATTGGAGTTCCATATTTATATTTAATTGTAAATTACTATTTAGGAAAGGCTATGACATTTAGACATGCTATATATGCAGGTTTTGCTCTATATATAATACCAGATTTACTGCTTAGTGCTTTAGTAGCATTTACTTCAGTAAAGGTAATACCTATCCTTAAAAAATTAGGATATAAAAAGGAGAAATAAGTTATGAAAGAAATTATATCTAAAATTGCTGAAAGAATTTTAAATGGCGGACAGATTTACTATGATGAGGCAGTAGAGATTATTAATATTGATGAAAAAGATATTGAAACATTAGATGTATTATTCAAAGGGGCGAATTCGATAAGAGAGAAATTTGCGGGTAGAAAAGTTGATTTATGTACCATAATGAACGTAAAATCTGGGAGATGTTCTGAAAATTGTAAATTTTGCGCTCAATCTATTTACTATAATACCGGAATTATGGAATACGGATTATTAGACTATGATGCTATTTTAAAAAGAGCAAAAGAAATGGAGCAAGTTGGTGCTCACAGATTTTCACTTGTAACTAGCGGTAAGGGTATTAAGGGTAAGGATTTTGAAAAAATATTAGATATTTATAGAAGATTGAGTAAAGATACTAATTTAAAATTGTGTGCTTCTCTCGGAATTATAAGTTATGAACAGGCTTTAAAGTTAAAAGAAGCAGGGGTATCAATGTATCATCATAACATAGAAACGAGCAGAGAATATTATAAAAAAGTTTGTACAACTCATTCATATGAAGAGAGAATAGAGAGTATTAAAAATGCGATGAAAGCAGGGCTTAAAATTTGCTGCGGCGGGATAATAGGTATGGGAGAGAGTAGAGAAGATAGAGTAAAAATGGCGTTTGAAATTAGGAATTTGGGAATAAAATCGGTTCCAATAAATGTATTAAATCCAATCAAGGGAACGCCTTTAGAAAATAGAAAAATACTGTCGCCTTTTGAAATATTAAAGACGATGGCTTTATATAGATATATAATACCAGATAGCTATATAAGATATGCTGGCGGCAGAATGGCTCTGAAGAACAGACAAAATATGGGTTTTAGAGCAGGAGTAAATGCTGCATTAGTAGGAGATTATTTAACCACAATAGGAAGTAATATTGAACAGGATAAAAAGATGATAATACAAGAAGGTCTAGATATAGAAAAGGGGTATTAAAATTGAGTAGAGGACTATTTGTCATAGGGACTGATACCGATGTAGGAAAATCTGTTGTTACTGCAGGGTTAGTATATATATTACGAAAGAATGGAATAAATGCATGTAGTTTTAAGGCTGTGCAAAGCGGAGGTATCATTGAAAATAATAGACTTGTTTCAGGTGATACCATGTTAGTTAAAAAAGTATGTAATTTAGAAGAAGATGAACATCTAATGAATCCTTATTGTCTAAGTATGCCAGTTTCTCCTCATCTTGCAGCAAAGATAGAGAGAATAGAGATTAACAAAAGAAAGATATTAGATACCTATAGAAAATTATCACAAAAATATGAATACATAATTGCTGAAGGTAGCGGAGGGATAGTTGTACCAATAATAGAAAATAAGTATTTTATATATGATTTAATAAAAGATTTAAGTCTTCCGATTATAATAGTTTCAAGAGCAGATGTAGGGACAATAAATCATACGGTTTTAACCGTAAGATTTGCAGAAAGTATAGGTTTAGATATTAAAGGAATTATTATAAACAGATATACAGGTAAAATACATGAAAAGGACAATATTGAAACAATAAAAAATATAACTAAGAAGGAAATATTGGCAGTAATAGATGAAATAGAAGATTTTGATTATAATAGCAATAATTTTAAAAGTTTAAAATCTGAATTTGAAAAGAAAATAGATGCGGATAGAATATTAAATTTATTTAAAGAAAAGGGGTATTAAAATTGAACTTACTGCAAATCAAAGATTTAAGGTACATATGGCATCCTTGTTCTCAAATGAAGGATTATGAGGATTTTCCTCCTATAATTATAGAAAGAGGAGAAGGAGTATTTTTATACGATACTGAAGGAAAACGCTATTTAGATGCTATATCATCTTGGTGGGTAAATCTTTTCGGACATAATAATAAAAGGATAAATAGAGCTATTAAAAATCAAATTGAAAAATTAGAACATGTTATTTTTGCAAATTTCTCGCACAAACCTGCAATTGAATTGGCAGAAAGGATAGTAAATATAACCCCGGAAGGTTTGAATAAAGTCTTTTTTGCCGATAATGGTTCGTCTGCTATAGAGGTGGCATTAAAATTAAGTTTCCAGTATTTTCAGCAGATAGGGAAGATTAAAAAGACTAAATTTGCTGCTATAACTAATGCTTATCACGGAGAGACACTGGGGGCTTTATCAGTCGGCAATATAGATTTATACAGTAAGATTTACAAACCATTATTATTAAATACTTTTAAAGTTGAAGGGCCAGATTGTTATAGATGTAAATATAATTTGTCTAGAGAAACTTGTAGTGCAGAGTGTTTTGAGCATATGGAAAAAACTATTATTGAGCATCATGAAGAAATAGCTGGTATTGTAATCGAACCTATGGTTCAAGGAGCAGCGGGAATGAAAATATATTCTTCCGTTTACTTAAAAAAACTTAGGGAAATATGTGATGAGTATGACATTCATCTTATAGCCGATGAAATAGCCGTTGGATTTGGAAGAACAGGGAAGATGTTCGCTTGTGAACATGCAGGTATTTCGCCAGATATTATGTGTTTATCGAAGGGATTAACAGCTGGATATTTACCTTTGTCGCTTACACTTATGACTGATAAGATATACGAGGCATTTTATGATGAATATACTACTTTAAAGGCATTTTTGCACAGTCATAGTTATACGGGAAATCCGATAAGCTGTGCCGTAGCTTGTGAAACTTTAAACATATTTGAAGAAGAAAGTATTATAGAGAAAAATGAGATTAAATCAGAACTTATTAATGAAAAGGTTAAAGAGCTTCTATTGGATATCCCATATGTAGGTGAATTCAGGCAAATAGGAATGATAGGGGCTATAGAACTTGTAAAAGATAAAGATACAAAAGAGAGTTTTGACTGGAGAGAAAGAGTTGGATATAAGATTTATAAAATAGCTTTAAAATATGGAGTTTTATTGAGGCCTCTAGGGAATGTTATATATTTTATGCCTCCTTATGTAATAAATGACGAGCAAATAGAACTAATGGTTAATGTTGCGAGAAAAGCTATTAAAGAGTATTTTGGGTTATAATCCTCATTTTATGAGGATTTTTTTTGTATAACATTATAAATTATTGCAAATATTATATTTAGCAAAATTGTGAAAATAAGAGGTGGGATATTGAATTTAGCAAAATCAATTATAAATGAATTGAAAGAGATATGTAATCTATATATGGTTTTTTTAATAGTATTCATAGGATTATTTACATATTTTGTCGATGGAACACGTTTAAAAGTTAAAGGAAATATAAAAGAATCTAACTTAGCGAAAATAATAGGAATTTTATATATGGTTGGAGCACCATTATTTTATATATTATCTAGAATTTTGTGAGGAGGAGCTAAATGCTACGTGAACGAGAAAATAGCATATCAATATCAAAAGATATAAATACAAATTTAAAAAAGATAAAAGAAGTATTAAAAGACTGTGATGACATAGTATATAGAGAATTTACCGTTGGAGAAAGACGGTTTAAATTTGCAATTGTATATGTAGACGGCCTTACTGATAAGATACTAGTGAGCGATTATGTATTAGAATCTCTAATGCATCAGGCTAGAGGGTTAGAACCTAATCCTAATAGTGTTAAAAACAATTTGTATGAATTGGTAAAGAATGGGAATATTGCAATTACAGAGTTAAAAGAAGTAGAAACATTAAACGAAGCAATAGACAATGTATTAGCGGGAGAGACAATACTACTTGTAAACAGATATCAAAAGATTATAATCATATCGTCTCGAGGATGGCCTGTAAGGGGATTAAATGAGCCGCAGACAGAAACAGTAATAAGGGGAGCAAGAGACGGTTTTGTAGAAACGCTTAAAGTCAATACTACATTAGTTAGAAGAAGAATAAGAGACTCTAAACTCAAAATAAAAAATATGCAGATTGGCAGAAGGTCTAAAACAGATGTAGCTGTACTATACATAGAAGATGTGGCGAATAAAGAACTTATTGAAGAAGTTATAAAAAGGCTTAAAACTATTAGAGTAGATGTAGTTTTAGAAAGCGGAATTATAGAGCAGTTCATAGAAGATAATTGGATGTCGCCTTTCCCTCAAGTAGAAAATACAGAAAGACCGGATGCTGTGGCGGCAGCTTTATATGAAGGAAGAGTCGCTATACTTATTGATAATACACCTTTTGCACTTGTTGTGCCAGTAACCATTAGTACTTTATTACAGTCTTCTGAGGATTATTACGAAAGATGGATTATTGCTTCTTTGATTAGAGTTTTAAGATATATTGCATCTCTCATAGCTTTATTATTACCTTCTATTTATATAGCAGTTACCGCATATCATCCGGGGATGCTTCCAACGCAATTGGCTTTATATGTGGCAGCAACGAGAGAAGGAGTTCCATTCCCTGCTATTATAGAAGCATTTATTATGGAGGTTACTATAGAACTCCTTAGGGAAGCAGGTATGAGATTATCAGGGCCTATTGGTACTACTATAGGTATAGTTGGAGGTCTGGTAATAGGGCAAGCTGCTGTCGAAGCAGGAATTGTGAGTCCTATGATGGTTATTATAGTTGCGCTTACAACTATAGCGTCATTTGCTATACCTAGTTATAATATTGCAACAGGTTTCCGATTTGTAAGATTTGGTATAATGATTTTTTCGGCATTATTAGGTTTATATGGAATAATGTTAGCTTTGTTAATAATAGGAATTCATTTAGTTAGACTAGAAAGTTTTGGAGTACCTTATATGTCTCCTTATGTATCTTTCAGTGAAACATATAGTGATTTGAAAGATAGTGTAGTTAGGATGCCTATTCAAACTATGAAGAAAAGACCTAGATTTACAAATGTCTATGACAAAGACAGAATATTTTCTGACAGTGAAGAATAAGTGGTAAGAAGGTGCAAAATAATGCTTAAAGGCAATGATAAAATATCGTCAAATCAAGTTATGTTCATTTTGCTTACGGCAATTATTGGAGTGGGAATATTATCACTTCCAAGAGAGGCAGTTGAAAAAGCCGGAACAGATGGTTCTATTTTAATAATATTGGGTGGAATTGTTGCATGTATTTTTACTGTAATATCGGTTAAGCTAGTTACACTATTTACAAATAAAACTATAGTAGAGTTTGGAAGAGAGATAGTTACAACTCCTATATCTAATATCGTTTCGATTACATTTTTTATATACTACATTATAATCTCTGCATTTGAAGTAAGAATTCTTGCAGAGGTTGTCAAGATGTTCTTATTGGACGATACACCGACAGAAGTCATTATAATTTCGATACTATTAGTTAGTGCATATCTGGTAAGGGGAGGAATAGAGGGATTAGCTAGGATGGCAGAGTTAATACTGCCTATAGTCATTATACCCGTATTTTTATTATTATTGTCATTAATACCAGATTTAGATTTTACTAATCTTTTACCGCTTTTTAGAACAAATCCGTGGGATATTATTAAATCAGTCTATGTGCCTTTTTTTAGTTTTATTGGATACGAGCTTGTATTATTTATGGCGGCTTATGTAAAAGATACTGAAAATCTAATGAAGTTCAATGTTTTATCAATATTGCTTGTAACATTTGTTTATATAGTTTTTTTTGTAGTATCATTATGCAGATTTGGTGTAAACGAAGTAAAACATTTATTATGGCCGATATTGTCTATTATGAAGACGATAGATCTACCGGGAGCTTTTATTGAGAATATAGAAGGTATAGTAATGGGATTGTGGGTATTGTCTGTATTTGCATCCTTATCTCCATTTTATTATTCTTCTGCTCTAATTCTATGTAAATTATTCGGATTAAAAGAACACAGATATTTTGTACTGCCAATAATGCCTTTTATTTATGCACTTTCTTTAGCCTTCGATAATATAGCAACAGTTTATGATATTATGGGAAAAAGTATTAATTATATTGGGATTTTTACAGTTGTAACTGTACCGACTGTTTACTTAATTGTAGCTCTTATTAAAAAGAGAAAGGAGCCTTCCGATAATGTCTAAATTTGGTAAAATGATTATTATCTTTATGGCTGTGGCAATCCTTTCAGGATGTTGGGATAAAGTTGAAATAAATGACAGAGCCTTTATTTCGGCAATAGGAATAGATATTCAAGGGCATGGAGGAGAACTTGAGAAAAATAAAACCGGATATAAAAAATTTATTGTAACCTTTGTTTTCCCTAATGTTAAGGCAATTAGAAAAGGCAGTAGTGGTGAAGAACCTAGATTTATTTTAAGTAGTGTTGGGCAGAATATTTTTCATGTTTCTAATGCATTGACGACGCGCTCTAATAAAACAATGTTTTTTGGACATACTAAAGCAATAATCATTGGAGAAAAAGTTGCTAGGGATAGTGATTCATTAAAACAGATATTTGATGAAGTTGAAAGAGCTCATGAAATGGGTAGAAAAGTTGGAGTTTTTATATCACAAGGAGAGGCCAGACGTGTTATAAAGATAGAGCCTAGTTTAGAGTCGGTTACAGGAACATATTTGTCTGCACTTTCTAAAGCGAAGGAAAAAAGTTCTAGATTTACTCCAAAAACTATTGCAGATATTTTGCCGAGTCTGCACGACTGCAGGTGTGCTTTAATACCTAGAATAATACCTACTGATAAGGGAATAAAAGTTGCAGGAGCCGCTGTGATTAAAGATTATAAACTTATAGGGTGGCTTGGAGAAATAGAAAACAGAAGTGTAATGTTTATAACCGATAAAGTTACTTCTGAAGCTATAATAGTAATGGATGATGATGTTTTAGTATCATATGTTATTTCAGATACATCGGTTAGTAAAAACGGGAGAATGGAAAATGGGCAGATAGTAATGGACATAACTGTGAATATGGAAGGGGTACTGCAGCAATATAAACTCGAGGCGAAAAATGATGTGTTAGACAATAAATTATTGAGGAGATTAGAAAGTCTAGTCGAAAAGAAGATAAAAAGTGAAATCGATGGGACTATAAAGAAAATACAGAAAGAGTTTGAAGTGGATGTAATTGGAGTTGCAGAATATCTATATAAATTTAAACCAGATATTTGGGATAAAGTTAAAGACGATTGGGAAGATGTATTTCCAGAGGTAAAGATAAATGTTAATGTAAATACTAAAATAAGAAGAATAGGAATGACTAAATAATAGTGATTTAAAATATGTTTAAAAGAGAAAAAAATAGTTAATACTTATAGTAGTTGGATAACTTATCTAGCATAGGAGGTATTATAAATGATACGTTATAAAAAAATATTATCTTTCGCGCTTGTATTTGTATTACTTATTGTCAGCGGTATAGTTTTTTTAAGTGATGTATATAAAAATAGGGAGAGTTATAAAAATAAATTAATACGTTTTCATGTAATAGCCAATAGCGATTCCCCAGAAGATCAGCAATTAAAACTCAAAGTTAGAGATAAAATAATTAAAGAGATGAATTCAAAATTTGAAAAAGCGTCTTCATTAGATGAGAGTAAAAAAATAATTTTAGATAATTTAGATACAATCGAGTACATAGCAGAAAAGCAGATTAGAGAATTAGGCAAAAATTATGATGTAAGTGTGAAATTTGGAGAATATGATTTTCCTACAAAATCGTATGGGAATTTTACTTTACCAGCAGGAAAATATCAAGCTGTTAGAGTTGTAATAGGTGATGGCAAAGGTAAAAATTGGTGGTGTGTTATGTTTCCACCATTATGTTTTATCGACATCACTCATGGCATTACAAATGATAAGATAAAAGAAGAATTAAAGGGAGTATTAACAGAAGAAGAATATAACATGATAGTAAATGCCAATGGTAATAAAGAGATACCTTTAAAACTTAAATTTAAAGTAGTCGAACTCCTTGAAAAGAGTAAATTGAGATTTGCAAAAATGCTCGTTGGATTAGGTACTAGATAAAAATTTAAAATTGAAAATGTAAAATGTAAAATTATTCTGCGAGCTTGTTGACAAAGTAAAATATTTTATGAAAATGACGCTCATGCGGACGAATTTAGAAAAAACTATAGGCTTAAATTTTTAGAAAATCCTAACGCACCTAATCAAGACATCCTGTCTTGTAGGATGCTGGTTTGACATCCTGTCAAACCTACGGATTTTCTCAAAAATTTTCGCCTAGTTTTTTAACTAAATTCTTTCAAGCATTCGCTTTCATTTTCATAAATATAAATTTGTCAACAGTCTGTATGCGACAATAAGTCGCATATTTTTTTTGAATAATTACTCATATTACTACAGAAAATATTAACAATCAAATAAGAAACTAGAGAGGAGGATACTAATTGAAAAAATTAGTTCTATTAGTGAGTGTATTTACATTAATATTTTTTTCTATATATACCTCTTATATCAATACGAATACTACAGCGGCTTATAAAGACTATTCAATAAATAGAGTCTTATATTGGGGTTCTAGAGGAGATGACGTAAAACAGGTTCAATATAGATTACTTAAATGGGGTTATTATACAGGAAGAGTCGACGGCATATATGGTGCCGGAACATATAGAGCGGTTCGCAGATTTCAAAGAAAAAATGGCTTAAAAATAGATGGAGTCGTAGGGCCTGAAACTGCCGCTGCACTCGGACTTAACTTTAAAAGTGCAGCTAGTAGAGGCGTAACGAGGGATGATAATGTGTACTTATTAGCGAGAGCAGTACACGGTGAAGCAAGAGGAGAGCCTTATATAGGTAAAGTAGCAGTTGCGGCAGTAATATTAAATAGAGTCGAACATCCATCTTTTCCAAACACTATAGCGAGTGTCATATATCAGCCGGGAGCCTTTACAGCCGTTAGTGATGGACAGATAAATTTAACACCAGATAAGGATTCTATACGAGCTGCAAGGGACGCTATAAATGGTTGGGACCCATCGTATGGCAGTCTTTATTATTGGAATCCTGCTACAGCTACAAGTAGATGGATATGGTCTAGAAAAGTCATAGTGAAAATTGGTAAACATTGGTTTGGTAAATAGAAATGGAGGTGAATTTAATTGAAAGACAAAAGATGGTTTTTACCCGGGATATTGGGGTTAGCTTTTATAGTGGTTTTAGTATGGGGATTTGTTCAATATGATACAAAAAATGACTATAAAAAGATGTTGAATAATGAATATCAACGACTTTTTTATGATATGAAGGACAATGTTGAAAATGTACAGGTAAACTTATCTAAAGTTCTATTGGCAGAATCGAAAGATTTAAACATTTTACTCTTATCGCAAATTTGGCAACATGCATTAACGGCACAAGAAAAACTTTCACAAATGCCTGTAAGCCATAAAGATTTGAGCAAAACGGAGAAATTTCTCAATCAAGCAGCCGATTACTGTTACTCTTTAATACAGGCGTATCTAGATGGAAAACCTATTACGAGTAAACAAAGGCATGCATTATTTGCACTTCAAGATAATGCAAGCTATTTATCAAAAGAATTATCAGATTTACATAACAAGATTATGAAGGGAAATTTAAATTTTAATTTGGTAAGAAGGCGTGAAGATAGAGAATTAGATAGGGCAAATGAAAATATCATGAATGCAAGATTAACTAAATTTGAAGAAAAGATTACAAACAATTATCCGGAATTAATATACGACGGGCCTTTTTCCGATCAAGTTCTTAATGTGAAACCAAGAGGATTAGGAGGAAATATTGTAGATGTCAACGAAGCAAAAGAGATAGCGAAAAAATTCGTGGGGATTAAAAAAGTACGGAAGATAACTAAATTTGAAGAAGGGAAAAAAAGTAATGCGGCTAATATAGAGGCATATACATTTAGTATATCCCCAGAAAATATGAGCAAAGAAAGAGCTATCTATATAAGTGTAAGCAAAAAAGGCGGTAAAATAATATGGATGATGAATCCTAGACCCGTAGATAGAAAAAAACTTTCTATTAATGATGCATTAGAATATGCTAAAAGATTCCTAGAAAAAAAAGGCTATAAGGGTATGGAGCCTAATTATCTATTAAAATTTGATGGAGTCGTATTATTTAATTTCGCATATAAAGACGATAATGTTACTATATATGCAGATAACATAAAGGTGAAGGTAGCATTAGATAATGGGGAAATAGTAGGATTTGATGCAGCCGCTTATTTAAAAAGCCATTATGATAGAGATTTACCAAAGCCTAAACTTACAGAAGAAGAAGCAAGAGACAGGGTAAAATTAGATTTTGACATTGAAAATGTAAGACTTGCATTAATACCAAAGAACGGAATAAAAGAAATTTTATGCTATGAATTTAAAGGCAAATATAAGGGTTCCAATTTTATAGTGTATATTAATGCAGAAACAGGTAAAGAAGAAAAAATACTTAAAGTAATAAAAGATGAAAATGGAATTTTGATGATTTAAAATAGGATATTGGAAGAAATAAAAATAATAAAATTTGATTTATTACAAAAAAATATTAGTAGATGGTAAAATGCCATCGACTCCAGCCTAGGGAGGAATATTGTGGCCAAAAAAGGTTTAATGTCAAATAGATTAAAAGAGGAAATTTCAAAACAGTTAGGACTATATGACATAGTAAAAAAAGAAGGATGGGGAGCAGTATCATCAAGAGATTGTGGGAATATAGTAAGGAAAGCCATAGAAATAGCAGAAAGAAACATGGTACAGGGAGTCTAATCTCCCTGTATTTTATTTGATATTTATAATTTTTGACATATAATATTTATAATAGATACTAGATTAAAATTTAAAATTAAAAATATAAAATTTTACATTTTACATTTTTAATTTTAAATTTAATTAATAAAGTCGGGAGGTAAAAAATGGATAACAGGCCGATAGGGGTTTTCGATTCAGGTATAGGAGGACTTACAGTTTTAAAAGAAATTATGGAACAACTTCCTAATGAGGATATAATATATTTTGGAGATACTGCAAGAATACCTTATGGAACTAGATCTAAAGAAACAGTAATAAAATATTCGTTTCAGTGTATAAATTTCCTTTTGAGTAAAAATATAAAGGCCATAGTAATAGCATGTAATACAGCTAGTTCAATAGCATTAGAGCCTGCAAGGGAAAAATTCGATGTGCCGATTATTGGAGTGATTGAACCTGGGGCCAAGGCAGCAATATCTACAACAAAGAACAATAAAATAGGGGTGATAGGAACTTCCGGTACTATAAACAGTGAAGCCTATCAGACACTAATTAGAAGTATGGATAAATCGGCCGAGGTAATAGGAGTTGCCTGCCCATTATTTGTGCAAATAGTAGAAGAGGGATGGGAAGATACAGATGTTGCCATGTTAGCAGCAGAAAAATATTTAATGGAATTAAAAGAACATAATATAGATACATTAGTATTAGGTTGTACACATTATCCAATATTGAGATATACATTGAGCAAAGTGATGGGGAAAGAAGTTTCTTTAGTTAATCCGGCATTTGAAACTGCTAAAGCAGTAAAAGAAATGATTATTTCAAACGATATGTTAAAAGACTCTTTAGATAAACCAGAGTACAAATTTTATGTCAGTGATGATCCAGAGAAATTTAGGAGAATAGGCGGTAATTTCTTGAGAAGAGAAATTCGCTCTATAGAAAAAATCAATATAGAAAACTTTTAGAAAGGTTGGAATGTATGAAAGATGTAGTATTAAAAATAAAAGGGATACAAAAAAATTTAGATGGTGAAGATAACACGATAGAACTGATTACAGAAGGGAAATTCTATAAAAAGAATGGAGCATATTATTTAGTATATGAAGAATCGGAAATTTCAGGTATGGAAGGTTCTACAACAACTTTGAGAATACAGGATGATAAAATATTAATGAAGAGATTTGGAACTAGTAATTCAAAGTTAATATTTGAAAAAAATAAAAGACATAAAACGTCTTATCACACTCAATATGGGGATTTTGATATGGAAGTTGCAACAAATAAAATTGAGGTTGACATTTCAGATTTAGGCAAAGGGAGTATTAAACTATCATATAGATTAGTAATTTCGAATGCGGTAGAGAGTAACAATCAATTAACTATAGACATCAGTTAGAGGGATTGTTATGAGGCAGATAAACGATATAATAGATTTGTTTAAGATTAATATAATTAAAACTTTAAAAGATGAAAATTTATATTTTAATATAGATTTTGATGTTACAATTCCTGAAGATTCGAGCTTTGGAGATATATCGACTAACGTATCATTAAAATTGAGTTCATATTTAAAAAAATTTCCTAGAGAGATAGCCGAGATCATCATAAAAAAACTTGATAAAAGCTCATTATACGTAAATAGAATTGAAATTGCGGGGCCGGGATTTATAAATTTTTATTTAGACGATAACTGGATAATTAAAATCGGCAGCATGATATTAAAAAATGGTATCGATATATTAAAAAAAGACAGCAGCGAAAATTATTTATTACATTTAGTATTAAATGCTTCACTAAATGAAAATGATATTAATAGAGCTAGTGCCTATGCAAATGCACTTTTGAATATTTTAAGACTAAAAGGAAATAGAGTATGTTTAGCTGATACAATTGAGAAAGAAAAATCGCTGAACCTTGATAATTTTGGGCATATAATAAATATTTTCCCTTATGGACATTTGAAAAATTTATGTTATAATACTAAAGGTGAAACTGTCGAAGTTGGCAGTATATCATTAGATGATAGCAGAAAAAGGCTTAATGAGAACATTAAAGATTTGATAGGTGAAAAGAGGTTTAATTTTTGGGCCCTGTCTAAAACTGTCAAGCGAGATATAAGTATTCCTCTAGGTTCAGCTCTTATTAATAATACAGACAATCCCTATTTTTTTGTTAGTTATGTTTATGAAAGAGCTAACAATATAAATTATATATTAGAAAAAGAAGGATATAAAATAGGCAGTAATTTAAAAGATATGTCTTTTAATTTGGCTGAGGGTAAAAAGATAATATTTGAAATATTAAACTTTGAAAAGGTAATAGATGAAGCTATAAAGTTTAAGGAACCATACAAACTTTTCAATTACCTTTATAATCTTTGTGCTCAATTTTATGAATATAACAGGAAACTTTTTATTAGAGAGTTTGAAGAAAAAGATATTTTGGGTAATATGTTTATACTCAATGTAATAAAAGTTTTTGTTTCCAAAACGTTAGATGTTCTAACAGATAAGGTATTTGATATATAGGGAGGTTAAATTTCTATGTCAAAAATTGATATAAAAGAAATGGCATTGTCATTAGTTACAGGAATGTTAGTAGGTATTGTGTTTAAAGCATTAAAATTCCCATTACCTGCCCCACCTAATATCCCAGCATTTATGGGTGTTTTCGGGGTATGGTTAGGTTCAACTCTAGTAAAAAATTAGAGAAAGGTAAGTGGTAGTATGGATATAATGTTAATTTTAAAAGCTACATTAGCAGGAGCAGTTTTAGGCGCTGTTTTTAAGAAATTTAAATTGCCTATTCCAGCACCATCAGTTTTAGCTGGAGTTATAGGTGTGTTAGGGGTATTAATTGGTGGAATGATAGCGGATAAGATATTCTAAAACATTTATGAAAATAACGCTCATGCGGAAATAATTTAGAAAAAACTATAGGCTCAAATTTTTAGAAAATCCTAACGCACCTAATCAAGACGTCCTGTCTTGTAGGATGCTGGTTTGACATCCTGTCAAACCTACGGATTTTCTAAAAAATTTTCACCTAGTTTTTTTACTAAATTCTTTCAAGCATTCGCTTATATTTTCATAGATATTTTGAAGAATAAGTATGTTTGCAGTTTAAGGCACTCATCGGGTGCCTAATGTTTGGCATTAGGAGCCGAAAATTCGGCAGAGGGGGGATTGGGTGAGAAAGTTCTTTTTCGGAGAGAATATTTTTGAGATATTAGATTATTTAGATGAGGGCATTCACATTATAGATGATAGGGGGAATATTGTCTATTACAATAGAGCCGCTCAAAGATTAGATGAGATAGAAGGAGATAAGGCTATTGGAAGACACATATTAGAAATTTACCCTTCGTTGACATATGAGACTAGTACGCTTTTGAAAGTAATTAAGACAGGGCAGCCTATATTCAATGTTGAGCAGACTTTTGTAAATTATAAAGGAGACAGGATTACTACGCTTAATACATCATTGCCAATAAAGGCGAATGGCAAAATAATTGGAGCATTGGAAATATCTAAAGATATTACTCAAGTTAGAAGATTATCAGAAAAAATTTTAGATTTGCAGAAGGAGCTTTTTAATGATAATAACAAAAAACCTAATAAAAGTAAACATACAGCGAAATATACTTTTGTCGATATAATTGGGCAAAGTGAAGAAATGTTGAGACTTAAATCTCTTGCTTTAAAGGCCTCTATGGTGTCGTCTCCAGTTTTGATATATGGCAAAACGGGGACGGGGAAAGAGCTTTTTGTGCAGTCAATTCATAATGCGAGTCCAAGAAAGAATAAACCCTTTATTGCTCAAAATTGTGCAGCACTGCCATCAGGTTTATTAGAAAGTATACTGTTTGGAACTGTTAAGGGCAGCTTTACTGGAGCAGAGGATAGGCCGGGGTTATTTGAACTTGCAAATGGCGGAACGCTCTTTCTAGATGAAATTAATTCAATGCCATTAGATTTACAGGCAAAACTTTTAAGAGTTATTCAAGATGGCAGTATAAGAAGAGTAGGGGCGGTAAAGACAATTGATGTAGATGTCAGAATTATCGCTGCTATTAACGTTTCTCCAGATGAGGCCATTGAAAAGAAACAAATAAGAAGAGATTTATATTACAGACTTAATGTAATTACATTGGGCCTTCCTGAACTAAAAAAGAGGCCAGAGGACATTCCTTTATTAGTAGAATATTTCATAGATAAATATAATAAAGTTTTAGGAAGAAGCGTTAAACGTGTTTCAAAAGATGTTATGGATTTATTCTTAAATTATCATTGGCCAGGGAACGTTAGAGAACTTGAACATGTTATAGAAGGTATAATGACTCTTAATGACATAGAAGAAATACAATCTAAACATTTGCCAATACAGTTTAAAAATACTAAAAGTAAATCAACTGCTACGAGGCATTTAACGGAATCAATTACTATAAGGCCTTTGAGAGAAGCAGTTGAGGAAACAGAAAGAAATATAATATATGAGGCTTTGAAAAAAACAGATTGGAATATAACTAAGACGTCTGAATTAATTAGAATACCGAGACAGACATTACAGTATAAAATGAAAAAATACAAATTGAAAAGATAAATGCAAGTGCAAAAAAATGGGCATTTCAAAACGGCTTTTAGCCGTTGAGCTTGTTGACAAAGTAAAATATTTTATGAAAATGATGCTCATGCGGACGAATTTAGAAAAAACTTAAGGCTCAAATTTTTAGAAAATCCTAACGCACCTAATCAAGACCTCCTGTCTTGTAGGATGCTGGTTTGACCTCCTGTCAAACCTACGGATTTTCTCAAAAATTTTCGCCTAGTTTTTTAACTAAATTCTTTCAAGCATTCGCTTTCATTTTCATAAATACAAAAAACATAAGTTTGTCAACAGTCTGAACGGCTTTTAGCCGTTTTTTTGTTTAGTTAATAGAGAATAATTAAAATAATGTAAAATTTAAAATTAAAAACAGCTAATAATTAAAAACTGTTGATTATCGATTATTGATTGTTAATTAATTTACATTTTACATTTTCAATTTTATATTTTTATCTGGTACCTCGTGTCTAAAAATGGCATATTTTTTGCATTAATATTTGTTCGATAAAAGAATTAAAACAGGAGGGGGAAGTAAAATGAAAAAGGGATGTCCATACGGAACTCATAGAGTAATTGAACCTAAGGGGGTGTTGCCTCAACCTGCATTAAAAATCGATAACAATATGGAAATCTATGATAACGAAATACTAATTGACGTACAGACATTAAACATAGACTCTGCAAGTTTTACACAAATTAAGGAAGAAGCAGGCGGGGATATAGAAAAAATTAAAGAGATAATGATGGATATAGTTAATACAAGAGGTAAGCATCAAAACCCAGTAACAGGTTCTGGTGGTATGTTAATAGGTAGAGTTGAGAAGATAGGACCGGCATTAGAAGGAAAGACAAATCTTAAAGTTGGGGATAAGATAGCTACATTAGTATCATTATCATTAACTCCTTTAAGAATAGATGAAATACTAGAAGTAAGAAAAGATATTGACCAAGTAGATATAAGAGGAAAAGCAATATTATTTGAAAGTGGCATTTATGCCGTATTGCCAGATGATATACCAGAAAATCTTGCATTGTCTGTACTAGATGTTGCTGGTGCACCAGCTCAAACTGCAAAATTAGTAAAGCCGGGCGATACAGTATTAGTTATAGGGGGAGCAGGTAAGTCTGGTATGTTGTGTTTGTATGAAGCTAAAAAAAGAGTCGGAGTAACTGGAAAAGTAATTTGTTTGGGATATAGTCAAGAGAGTATAGATAGGGTAAAGGAAGCAAACCTAGCAGATTATTATATTAAGGCAGATGCAACTAATGCCGTAGAAGTTATGGAAAAGATTAAAGAAGTTACAAATGGAGAAATGGCGGATATAACTATAAACTGTGTAAACGTTCCCAACACTGAAATGGCAAGTATATTAGCAACAAAAGATAATGGATTAATATATTTCTTCAGTATGGCTACTAGCTTTACTAAAGCAGCATTAGGAGCAGAAGGAGTAGGGAAAGATGTAACTATGATTATAGGAAATGGATATACAAAAGGACATGCAGAAATAGCTTTACAAATAATGAGAGAAAGCGAAGAGTTAAGAAAGATTTATGAGGAGTTATATGCATAAATTTTCAATTTTAAATTTTACATTTCGTTTCCTGTGTATTATCAACTATCTTTATTGAATAAAAAAGGGGGAGATTTTGTGAGAAATTTTAGAGATATTGAACTTTGGAAAAACGTAACAGATGAGGAGTGGAATGATTGGAGGTGGCAGGTAAAAAATAGAATTACAGATGTAGAGGATTTAAAAAAGGTTATAAATCTTACCCAACAGGAAGAAAGAGATATAAGAGAAACATTAAAGAAGTTTAGAATGGGGATAACTCCTTACTATGCTTCTCTTATGGACAAAGATGACCCTAGATGCCCTATTAGAATGCAGGCAGTACCTACAATAATGGAAACTCATACGAGTTTAGCAGATATGCTAGACCCATTGCATGAAGACACAGACTCACCAGTTCCGGGACTGACTCACAGATATCCTGATAGAGTACTTTTACTTATAACAGACCAATGTTCTATGTATTGTAGACATTGTACAAGAAGGAGATTTGCAGGACATCAAGATGCAGCAATGCCAATGGATAGAATTGAAGCAGCTATCGAATATATTAGAAAGACACCTCAAGTAAGAGACGTTCTTCTATCAGGTGGAGATGCTTTATTGGTATCAGATGAGAGATTAGAGACTATTATCAAAAAGTTAAGAGAAATACCTCATGTTGAAATAATACGTATAGGTTCACGTACTCCTGTTGTATTACCGCAGAGAATTACAGATAACTTAGTTAATATGCTAAAAAAATATCATCCAATCTGGTTAAATACACATTTTAACCATCCAAAAGAAATTACAGAACAGTCAAAGAGAGCTTGTGAAAAATTAGCTGATGCAGGGATACCATTAGGCAATCAGTCTGTATTATTAAGAGGTGTAAATGACTGTATACATGTAATGAGAAAGTTAGTTCATGAATTGGTTAAAATTAGAGTAAGACCTTACTACATATATCAATGCGATTTATCTATGGGTATAGAGCATTTTAGAACTCCTGTTTCAAAGGGCATAGAAATTATTGAAGGGTTAAGAGGACATACTTCAGGTTATGCTGTACCTACATTTGTTGTAGATGCTCCTGGTGGGGGCGGGAAAATACCTGTAATGCCTAACTATGTAGTATCTATGTCGGCTAATAAAGTCATTTTGAGGAACTTTGAAGGGGTTATAACAACTTATACTGAACCTGAAAACTATAAATTTGAATGCAATTGTCCTGTATGCAGAGGAGAAAAAGAACATGAACTTACAGGAGTAGCTGGGCTTTTGCAAGGTAATGATATAGCGCTTGAACCAACTAAGTTAGAGAGAAGAGAAAGAGCAAAGAACAGGGAAAAGAATAAAATTTAAAATTAAAAATGTAAAATGAGTTAACGGTTTTTTAACTATTGGTCTCTGGCAGCTGCCAACTGACATGTGAGGTGCTGAAGGTGAATCTTATAGATATTATATACAAAAAATATAAAACAGTTTCAATTGTAGGCATGGCAAAAAATGCAGGAAAAACTGTTACATTAAATAAATTAATAGAGGATGCTTACGATAGAGACATTATATTGGGCATAACTTCCATTGGAAGAGATGGGGAAAGTAAAGATATAGTTACAAATACCGAAAAACCTATGATATATGTTCCAGAGGGGAGCTTTGTAGCTACTTTAGCCGAAAAATTAGATGAAGGAGATGCAAAACTAGAGATTATAAGGGTTACAGAGTATAAGACGCCAATGGGGGAAGTGGTTGTAGGTAGGGTTAGATGCGGTGGATATTTACAAATAGCAGGGCCTCAAACTAATAGGGGGATTAAAGAAATAAGTGATTTTATGTTATCTTTAGGAGCGGAAATTGTTTTGATAGATGGGGCTATAGATAGACTTTCTTCAGCATCGCCCTCTGTTTCTGAGGGGACTATTCTGGCTACAGGAGCGGTTATAAGTAGAGATATGAATAGAGTAATTGAAGATACGGTTCATACAGTAAGGCTTTTTAGCCTTGAAAGTATTATAGATATTAATGATAAGACTGTTGTTAAAGAAATAATGGAAAAAGAGAAAATAGGTATTGTAGATACTTTTTTGAATATACAGTATCTCGACATAAAAACTGCTATAAATAGTGGGAAAGTGATCGGTTCGGAAATTAAAGAATATACGAAATATGTAGTATTTCCAGGAGCATTAGTTGGAAAAACTTTAATTGATATTATAAGCACTACAAGATTATTTAAGCAGGTTGAGTTTATAGTTAGAGACGGAACTAAAATATTCATTTCACCAAAAGAATGGTTGAAGCTCGTGAAAATGGGGGTCAAGGTTAAAGTTTTAGAACCTATTAATACATTAGCTGTAACAGTAAATCCTTATTCTCCACAGGGCTATTATTTTGATAGTTTTGAGTTTTTAAAAAAGATGCGTATATTTATTAAAGATATACCCGTTTTCGATGTTATGTTAGGAGATGAATAAAATGAGTTTTTTATTTGATGATACAACAAAGAAGATAATAGGCTTCAATTATGTAATGGACAAAATAAAGGTAATAACTCCATTTGGCTATCAATTGAAAGAAAAATTAACGCCATACATGCCTGGAGAAGAGGATATATTAAAAGATGAGTTAGATAGAGTAGAAACTTTAATAAATTTAATTAAAAATAATGACAAAGAATTTGTTCGCATCAAGATACTACTTGAACATTTTAAGGATTTGAGTAATTCGGTAAAAAATGCGGTAAAAGGAAGCACTTTAACATTAATAGAACTGTTTGAGATGAAGAATTTTATCTTTCTTTTGAAACGGCTACATGAAGAAATTTCAAAGCTCGATTGGGACATACCTTTAGATATGAGGATTAATAGAATTGAAGAACTAGAAGCCCTATTAGACCCACGAAATGAAGGTATAATGACATTTTACATATATGAAGAGTATTCAGACAGACTTAAAGAAATTAGAGAATATAAAAAGAAACTTAAAGAAGATATAAAGAGCGAAAAGAAAAAAATAAGAGAAAAAATAAAAAAAGACTTAAAGCTGAATGTAAATTTAAAAGGAGAAATTATTGTATCAAAAGACGATACTGAATTAATAAAAAAAATTGGGGGATATCCTTTTTTAATCTATTCATCAGAAACTTATATGAATATTAAATACGTAATTAAATCAACTCCAGTAATCGATAGATTAGAAAAGGAATTAGAGAAAGTAGAACGTATGGAAGAAGATGAAGAATATAACATTAGAAAAGGATTATCAAAGGAAATAAGCAAATTTAGCAGCGATTTGTTAAGCAATATGAATGCAATTGGGAAATTAGATTTAACGATTGCAAAGGCATACATGGCAATAGAGATTGATGGAGTTAAACCCGAAGTTAAAAACGAATATTCAATAAATATAGTAGATGGAAGACATATTGAAGTTGAAGACTTCCTAAAAGAAAACGGTAAAACATTTACTCCAATAAGTATCGATTTGTCAGAAGGAGTTACATGTATTACTGGAGCCAATATGGGGGGTAAGACTGTTACTCTTAAACTTATTGCATTATTGTCTGCAATGGTACAATATGGGCTATTTGTTCCGTGCAAAAGAATGGAATCAGGGCTTAACGGATTTATATATGTATCTATAGGCGATTTGCAGTCTATTGATAAGGGCTTAAGTACATTTGGGGGAGAGATAAGTAAACTTAAATATGCATTAACTAAAAAAGATGACAGGGGACTTATTCTGTTAGATGAACTGGCAAGGGGAACGAATCCAGAAGAAGGATATGCGATATCTAAGGCGATAGTAAATTTTTTAAAAAATAGCAAAAGCATAACTGTAATAACTACACATTATGACAACATAGCGAATTCGGATGATATAGTCCATTTCCAAGTAATAGGGCTTGCTAATGTTAATTATGATGAATTAAGAGAGAAACTTTTAAACGATAAAATAGATGGAATTGAAGTTATTGGTCAATATATGGATTATAGATTGAAAAGAGTAACTGATAAGAGTCAAGTTCCTAGAGATGCAATAAATATAGCAAGATTAATGGGACTTAACGAAGATATACTTAAAGAAGCAGAAGAGATACTAAAAAATTAAAAATCGAAAATGTAAAGGGGGTATTGTTTATGAAAAGCAAGTTGAATTTGGATCCAAATGTAATAAATAGTGCTAGAGAAGCTGCGAGATGTATAGCCGAAGATGTTCAGGAATTTATTGATAGACATACTACAGTTTCGATAGAAAGGACTGTTGCTAGATTATTAGGTATAGACGGAGTAGATGAAATAGAAAAACCACTTCCAAATGTTGTAGTAGATAATATTGTTGAAGGAGGAGGACTTCCTTTAGGAGCGGCTTATTGGATAGGTAATGCTATAGTTCAGACCGGAGATGACCCTCAGACTATAGCGGAAAAGGTAAGCAGAGGAGAGTTAGATTTAACTAGACTTCCCATTGCAAGTATAGATAAGATTGAAGAAGTTATATATCCAATAGCGGTCGAAGTAGTAGAGAGAATAAAGAAAAATAGAGAAAAAAGAGATGAATATATAAAAAAATTAGGAGAAGGCAGAAAGCCATATCTCTATGTAATAGTTGCTACAGGAAATATATATGAAGATGTCATTCAGGCACAAGCAGCCGCTAAACAGGGGGCAGATATAATAGCAGTAATTCGTTCGACAGCTCAAAGTTTACTTGATTATGTTCCATATGGACCAACAACTGAAGGTTTCGGTGGAACTTATGCTACTCAAGAAAACTTTAAAATTATGAGAAAGGCCCTTGATGAAGTAGGAGAAGAAGTAGGGAGATACATTAGGTTGTGTAATTACTGTTCAGGACTTTGTATGCCAGAAATTGCAGCAATGGGAGCACTTGAAAGGCTAGATGTTATGTTGAATGATGCATTATATGGTATTCTTTTCAGAGATATAAATATGCAGAGAACTCTTATAGATCAATATTTCTCAAGGATTATTAACGGATATGCTGGTATTATAATAAACACTGGAGAAGATAACTATTTAACTACGGCTGATGCTGTAGAAGAAGCTCATACCGTATTAGCATCTCAATTTATAAATGAACAGTTTGCATTAAAAGCAGGTATACCAGAGGAGCAAATGGGACTTGGACACGCATTTGAAATGAATCCAGCCATTGAAAATGGATTTTTATGGGAGTTAGCGCAGGCTCAAATGGCTAGAGAAATATTCCCTAAGGCACCACTTAAATATATGCCGCCTACAAAATTCATGACAGGAAATATTTTTAGAGGACATATACAAGATGCAATGTTTAACTTAGTGTCTATAATGACACATCAGGGAATACAATTACTTGGAATGCTAACTGAGGCTATTCATACACCACATTTACATGACAGAATGCTTTCTATTGAAAATGCTAGATATATTTTTAATAATGCTAGAAATTTGGGAGACGAGATAGAATTTAAAGAGGGCGGAATAATTCAGACTAGAGCACAGGAAGTGTTGAAAAAGGCAGAAGAATTACTTAAAGAAATTCGAAGAGAAGGATTATTTTCAACTATAGAAAAAGGTAAGTTTGGTGGAGTAAAAAGATCGAGAACTGGAGGAAAGGGACTAGAAGGGGTTGCTACTAAAGCAGAGAATTACTACAATCCATTCATCGAGTTGATGCTTGGAGGTGATAGATAATGGCTATGGAAAAAGTAGATTTAACGAGGGTAAAACCATATGGAGACACATTAAATGATGGGATGATGCAACTTAGTTTTACTCTCCCCGTACCACATGGTGATGAAGCGGATGAAGCTGCTAGAAGGCTTGTGAAAAAAATGGGATTGGAAGATCCAAATGTAGTCTATTCTTGTGATTTAGGAGTAGGATATACTTACTTTATTGTTTATGGTAAGTGTCAACATACTGTGGATTATACGAAGATAGAAGTACCTAAAGTTGATGTAGAAATAATGGATAAATATGAAGTAGAAGAATATATAAAAGAAAATATTAAGAGAAATGTGGTAGTTGTAGGAGCTTGCACTGGAACAGATGCTCATACTGTAGGAATTGATGCAATAATGAATATGAAGGGATATAACGGTAACTATGGGCTCGAGAGGTATAAGGGTATAGAAGCATATAACTTAGGAAGTCAAGTTCCTAATGAAGAATTAGTAGCAAAGGCTATAGAACTAAATGCAGATGCTATATTAGTATCTCAAGTAGTAACCCAAAAAGATGTTCATATTCCTAATCTTACACAGTTAGTTGAATTGTTAGAGGCTGAAGGCATAAGGGATAAAGTCGTGTTAGTTTGTGGTGGACCGAGAATTTCTCATGAGTTGGCAAAAGAACTCGGATATGATGCAGGATTTGGATCAGGTACTTATGCTTATCATGTAGCTTCATTTATCGTAACCGAAATGGTAAGAAGAGGTTTAGTATAATAGCGAAAGCGTGTTAGAGATTAATATCTCTAACACGCTTTTTTTCACAGGTTACTTACAAGCTATTTCTCTTTAATTATTTATATTATTTTTCAAAGTTCAAGCTCTCAAATCGTTTTCTATGCAGTATAATAAACTGAACTTAACATAATGAATCGGAGACAAAATGTAAAATAAGGATTATTATAAAATAATTTAAATATATAACATTGATTTACAAGAATAATATGATAAACTATAAATAGTGGTAATATTTTACTTAAAAGAAATAGAATAAAAGTGAGTTTTTTTAAAGGGGGAGGGAAACGCGATGAAAATACTGAAGACAATTATAATTTTATTCATTATTTTTACGCTTGTTGCAGGTTGTAATGACAAAGAAAATATTTCAAAAGAAGCAGACTTAATTGATAAAAATATTGATAATGATGTTGAGAATGTTTCAGAAATTAATAATGATACTATAAATCGTCCAGAGACAAAAGAAATTACTTGGACTACAGAAGGAGAGCAAAATACAGAAATTTTTCAATTAGTTAACATATCAATTTTTCCTTTTACAATTTATGTTCCCAAAAAAGACTGTACTATAACTTCAACCGAAGACAAACTGGTTATTAATTGGAATAATATTGGATATATAGAGGTTGTATTTCGAATTTCCAGACATCTCCTATTTTATAGTTTGTTTATGATTAATACTTTTAGGATTTAAATGTCTGATTTATTTTTTGAAAAGGTGGAAGATATATTATTAATAAAATATTAGGGTAATTATACATGTTTAGGCATTATTCAGCCACTAAAGATTTAAATTGTTTTAAGAAATTGAAAAAGTAATTAGAAAAATATTCATTTGATATGAAAAGACTAAAAGATTTATATTGGTTTTTAAAAATAGGAAGAATTCTATCTTAAAATATAAAATTGGGGGATATTAAAATAATGAAGACATCAAAAAATATAATTTCAACTATTAGCGTTAGTTTAATAGCTATTATTTTTATAATAATGTTGCTTTTAGTAAAAAATAATATATTTGATTATGTTCAAAATAATAATGGGAAAGATTATATTATTATCAAATCTAATGGGGAAACCCTCTTATTTAACAGAAAAGATATTAATGAATTAGATAAATATCTAAAAGGTAGTTTCGATCCAGCAACTGAGATTAATAGAATGAGATTTACTTATTTAAAAAAAATTAATGATACTCAATACTACTTAATTCATTACGGAGGAGGCGTAAAATTACAGAACAATCTATTAGTAAAAAAAGATTGTTCTGATAAAGTTACTTCTAAATTGATTTCAGAAGCTAGTTTCTACCAGAATTTTAAAATATCTCCTAATAAGCAATATATAGCTTTTCTTTTTGGTCGAAATGAAGGAATTGTGGTATTAAGGAATAATTTAGTAATTGTAGATTCTACAACTTTAGAAGAAATAAAAATAGATAAATTGATTAAACCATTTAAATATGCAATATTAGAATATAGATGGATAGATAATAAAGATTTAGAAGTGATTATACCAGATATTGAAAGTTGGGATTTTAATACTTTAGAAGAATGGTTTAGGTCTAGTCAAAGACAAACTCGTAAAATTAAATTAAAAATATATTAAAAATAATCTTAAATACAATAGCTCCAACTTAAAGATTTTAAGATAGACCTTGAATAACCAGTGTCGGTTAAATCAAGGTCCAAAAAAACAGTTAATTCTTAATTCGCAGATTCTTCTCCAAAGCTTTCATTTATATATTCTTTTATCTCTTCATAAGGTACAGTTATTTCTATAAATTCTTTTGCACTATCATCTAAAGGCATATAATAAAATACAACATTACTATCTTTAAAGTATATTCTTATTCCCTCGGCTTCGATTCCATCTTTAAGGCCTTGCTTTTTAGCCTTTTCATTTAAAATTTTCATTACAGCTTCTTTATCTTTAATAAGATTTTCATAATTCATTTCATTTGAAGAAGCCATATCAAGATTTATACTTTGCATGATATTTATTTCTCCTATATCTGATAATTTACCTTTTCCTTTAAATAACACACTCAAAATATCATTACTGCTCTTTGTGATTTTATAATCAATTGATATATCTGTATAAGTTTTATCATTTCCATATATATTCACAATTTCTTGTAAACTTTTATTCATGTTGTTCATGAGCTTTTCAGAATAATTTTTTATTTGAGGGTAATAAATTGCTATATTTCTTGATTTATCTTTGAATAATTCTTTATCTATACTGTAGTTTAATTTTTCTGTTTCTTCAACTTGTGATTTGATTTCATTTTCGTGTTGTTTATTATTTGGAGAACCTACTGTACAACCGCTAAGGGCTATACTAGTAATTAATACTGTAGATATTACTGCTTTTTTTAAATTCATTTGTTAACCTCCCTATTTGTAAACTTTTGTCTCGTGCAATTATAAATCATTTTGCATTTAAAATAGTAACAAAACGGTTACAATATTATAGACATTATGAGGGGCAGATATATAGCATTGATTTGCAAAAATAATATGATAAAATATAAATAGTGGTAATATTTTACTTAAAAGAAATAGAATAAAAGTAAGTTAACTTTTTGAGATAAGGAGGTGTTTGTGTGAAAGTCAAATATTTAGGGCATGCATGTTTTAAAATCACTACAAACAAAGGGATAAGGATAATGACAGATCCATTTGATGAAACTGTAGGCTATGAAATACCAAGAGATGAAGTTGACATAGTAACTACAAGCCATGACCATTTTGACCATAATTATATTAAAGGACCTACTGGGGATTTTGAAGTAGTAAATAAGGTAGGAAATTTTTACGTAAAAGATGTGCCAATTACAGGAATAGCTACTTATCACGATAAACATCAGGGAAGCGAAAGAGGAAGTAATGTTGTATACATATTTACAATTGGAGATTTAAGAGTATGTCATCTAGGAGATTTAGGACATATACCAGATAGTAAACAGATAGAAGCTATTGGTAAAGTAGATGTATTAATGATTCCAGTTGGAGGAGTATACACAATAGATGCAGATGAAGCAAAAGAAGTTGTAGACCTTATAAATCCTAAAATAGTCATTCCTATGCATTATAAAACAGAACATTTAAAATTTGAATTGGGAAGTTTAGATAAATTTACAAAGTACTTTAGTAATGTGGAAAAAGTAAATTCTCAAGAAATAGAAATTAATAAAGATGTTATTTCTAATGCAGAAAAGAAAGTTATTGTGTTAAGATATAAATAGGGCAACGGGTATAGTTCGTTGCCCTATTATCAATTCAGCCCAATGCTTGTAATATAATACCATTTAAGAAATTATAGTATTTTGCCGATATAATATAAAGATGACATTAAAGATTCGGAGGTATGGGTATGGTAATGAACGGATTAAAAAGGATTTTTTCTATAATTTTAGTTGTGATACTTACAATTACATATGTCCCATATTTAGATATGATAGGTTATTCAGAGAATACTTTAAGTATAGATTCTATAACTCCAAATAAAGTTTCTGCTGGAAATGGTAAAATTGTAACCGTTACTGGTACAGGATTTGGTAATGATGCTGAACAAATAAGTATAAAGATAATGTATGATAAGAAAAGTGAGATTACTAATCTTGATAGTAGCAGTATATTATCCATTAATGATAGTGAGATTAGGATAAGAATACCTGATTCAAATGGATACATAGGTGGAGCTTATTTATCTATAAGTAGAACAGGTTGGGGAGCAGCTTCCATACCTTTCGAATATGTAAAAGATCCTAGTATAGGGAAAGTTATTACAAATACAGAGATAAAAATTGAAAGAGATACAGATGGGAATATAATAAAAAATCCTGATGGTTCAGTAAAAAGAAGTAAAGAAACATATTTAGAGATTTATGGTTTCAATTTCAATTTACCCGGAAATAATGACAATATTGAAGATTATGTTGAATTAGAAAATAAAGAAAGTACGATGGCAGCTAGAGTTATTTATCAAAGCGAGGGTTATATAAAGGCAAAGCTACCAGAAAATTTTGTTTATGGGGACAATTACAGTATAACTATAAAAAATAAATTCGGGGGTTCATCTACTAGTAAGCAAATTATTGCATTAGCAGAACATGATATTACACAGCTTTCAAATTTAAAAGTTAATATAGGCAGCACATTAACTATATATGGTACGAATTTTCCTACTACTGATTTAAGTGTATATATTGGAGATGAAAATGGAGAGAAAGAAGCAGTTGTAGATGCGGCGACTATTAATCAGATTAATATTAAAGTTCCTCAAGTAGCTACTAATCAATTTCAAAATGTAAAAGTTGTGAACAAAGTTCAAAAAACAGCGGTAACTCTAGTAGATGAATTAGAAGTTTTACCATCTCCGACCCCTTTTACCGTATATGCTATTACACCGAATGCAGGTACAAAACAGGGGGGAACAGAAGTAAGAATAGTTGGTACAAATTTAACTCCTGATATGAAGATAATGTTTGGTGAAAATTATGCAACTAATGTTGAACTCGATAAGGAAATGAGTGTAGATGGTAAAACAGTTTTAAAAGCAGTAACCCCACCATCTGATACAATTGGAGCTGTTGATGTAAAGGTAATTAATCCTGTCGACAATGGAGAATTTGTTTTGGAAAAGGGATACAGATATACAGAAGTAGGGAATTCATTAGTAGTTATAGATATAAATCCAACTGAAGGATACGAAACAGGTGGGGATTTAGTATCTATAACAGGTATTAATTTTCAAAGAACAAGAGAAGATGACAATGGGGATATAGTTTCTGATGAAAAGAAATTCACATTATCTGAAGATAGTAAAGTACTGACATTAGTGAGTGATGTAATTAAGGATTATCCCAAACCAGGAACTAGCGATTTAGTAGATGTAATTAGAGTTAGAACTGTTAAAGTATATTTTGGTGGAGAATTAGCCGAAATACAAACAATTCAGGAAAATGGACAATCTGTTCCTACTATAATAAATAAAGATACAGGGCAGCAGGTTTTAAGAGTTAAATCGCCACAGGTTGCATTAAAACCTAGGGTAGATACTCCTGTTGATATTTCTGTTGAAATAACAACTAGATTTATAGATGCATCTACGTATGATGAGAATAAAAATGATGGTACAATTATAGACCAGTTCACAGAAAAGGAAATAGCTTCAAGACAGTTTATATATAAACCTGTTCCAAGTGCACCAGAACTTAAGAGTGTGTACTTGTATAAAGTAAATGGATTACCTTTGATAGACGATAATTCACAAATGGCTAAAGGACCTGCTGGAAGTACGATATATATATATGGTCTAGATTTTAGACCGGATGCAAAGGTATATTTCTTTAAAGAAGATGGGAAACTTCTGGACGAATATTTAGTACCAAGAAATGAGGGACAAGTAGTTGCAGTTGATACTTTACAAGGGGCTCTAAATGGAAAAACAATAAATAGAATAGAAGTAGTTGTACCAGACATAAAAGAATTAGGTGCTGTTACAGTTTTAGTAAAAAATGCAGATGGCGGAAGAACAAAGACAATAGCTGAATTTATAGAAGAGGGAAGTTATACTGATAGAGAATTAGAAGTTAGACAGTTTGAATATATTTCTACACCTATAATAGATGAAGTAGTGCCTAGCTATGGTTCTACTAACTATACAAAGGATGGGCAAGTTATTTTTAAAAATCCTATAGTTGTTATAAAAGGAGATATGTTTTTATCTATAGCGGAAACTGATCAAAATGGAGAGACAACTATTAAAAAACCTTATGTATATGTTGTTCCTAAAAGTATAACAACACAAGAAATAAAAAATGCTCATTACAGCAGTCCAGATACAATTCTTAAGTATAAGGGAGAAGTATTAGAAATAACGACAGAAAAGGATAATAAGCTCATCAAATTAGATGGGGTTAAAGATAGATTAGGAAACAGAATGGTAGTTAGGATGCCTTCTGTGAATGAAGATAATGGAGGTTATAGAGATATCATAATTATAAATCCAGATGGTGGTATTAATAGAGTGGAGGATGCTTTTGAATATAGAAAGCCTGAAAGTAGACCAGAAATAATATCTATTAAGCCAGATAAAGGTAATATATCAGGAGGAGAGAGAGTAGTAATAACAGGTAAAGATTTTGACTATGATCCTCAAGAAATACTTGTCATAGTCACTATAGATGGCGAACAAGCACAGGTTGAGAAGGTAGAGAGGAGTACATCAGGAGAGAATAATATTATAGAGGTAACTATAATCACTCCGAGAGGGACAGAAGGTAAAAAGATTTTGCAAGTAATAAATCAGGATGGCGGTACTGCTGAAGGATACTACACATATACTAGAGTTTGTACTAATCCTATCATAAAAACGATAGCACCATCTCATGGAGGACCATTGACAGAAGTAATTATTAAAGGGGACGATTTTGTACTGCCTAGTCCAGATTCACAAGATGAAGACGAAAAACGTGGCACTAGAGTATTATTTAATGATTATGAAATTCAAACTAATGTAATAGATGAAAATAATGTGGTAATAGAGGATGTTTACGTTATAGATAAAGAAACAATCAGGGTAGTAGTTCCTGATAATTTGCCTTTGGGACTTAAAGATGTAACGGTAGTAAATCCGGATACAGCCAAGTTTACTGTGAAAGATGGTTTTAACTATTTGAAACCTCAAAGTAATCCTACTATTACTTCAATATCTCCAAAAGAAGGTTCTAAAGATGGCGGAACTATAGTTACTATAGAAGGTACAGACTTTATGGAAGGAATTGAAGTATATTTTGGAGAAAAGAAAGGTATTAATCCAATAGTAAATGGAGATGGAACTAAGATATTTGTTACTACACCGAGCTATGAAATAGATGAAAAGATTACCGACAGAGTTTCTGTGCCGGTTACAATTGTGAACTCTGATGGAGGTTCTGCTACAGAACGCAATGGATTTACATTTAGAGTACCGGGAAGTTTTCCAAATATAGAAAAGATAGACCCACAAGTAGGTTCAACTGCTGGTTATGATACTATAACCATTATAGGTAATGACTTTAGATATTCAGATTTAAACAGTAATGGTAAATGGGACGAGGGAGAACCTCTACCAAGAGTATATTTTAATGGGATAGAGGCTTTAGATGTTCAATATTCTAGCTATAAAGTATTAATAGTTAAAACTCCGCCATATTTTAAGCCCGGTACAGTAGATGTTATATTAGTTAATCCAGATGCAGGTACATTCGTATTTAAAGACGGATTTACTTATGAAAGGTCTAAACCAGAAATAACTAGTATAACACCCGATACTGTTACAAAATTAGGCGGTACAGAATTAACTATTTTGGGTAAAAACTTTATCGACAGAAGTAAAATAAATCCTAGTAATTATTTTTGCGCAGAAAACATAGATTTAGAGGTTGTATTCGGAGACGAATATGATTATACACCTATTGTAGGTGGTCATGGGATTGTAGAGGTTGGGAACTTACAGGTTGAGTATGATAATAGAGATGTAGAAGCTGAAAATAATGTATTTATAAGATTGGATAATGAAGAGAAAATGTCTTTTAATCTTAAAGAAGGACAGACTAGAATAGTAACCTTACCAACTGGACTAGATGAAACGAAATTAGAAGGTATAAAGATAGAACTCAAGGACGACAAACTTATAGTTACGAGGAGATTATCTCCAAAAGTAAAATATGTAGATGAGAATACATTAATCGTTGTAACTCCTCCACAGGATACAATAGGAGAAAAGAAAGTAAAAGTTGTAAATATAGACGGAGGTACAGGAGAAGGCACAATAGAGGTAAGAAGTCCTAACAGTCGTCCGGTAATTACTAATATAGAGCCAAAAAGACCTGTTTATAAGGCAGATTCTGAAGAAGTAGATTATTATGTTGTAGAATCTACAATAGATGGAGGGCTAACATTTACTATTGAGGGTAGTGATTTTAGAAAAGGTGTAAGAGTAATGGTCGGCAGTGAGGAGGCAGAAATAATATCGAGAAGTAATGATGACGATAAAATAGTAGTAAAGTCTCCTAAAGGAAGAGAAATAGACATAAATAAGCCACTACGTATTATAGTTATCAATGAAGATGGTGGAACTGCTGATTCATCTCTTAAAGAAGGACTGCCAATATATTATGTATACAGAACGAAAGAAAGTAATCCGGTAATAGAGGAAGTTACTCCAAATAGAGGAAGTGCAGCCGGTGGCGACAGAATTACTATTATGGGTAATGACTTTAGAATAGAGAATATTACAGTAAGGATTGGGACAAGGGAAGCAACGGTGGTTTTAGAAGAATCTTCATACAAAAAATTGGTTGTAATAACACCGCCAAGCGATATTCTAGGGCCTGTAGACATATTCATTAGAAACGAGTCGGCTTTAGGTGAAGTAGTCTTAAATAATGGATTTACTTATTATTCAAATCCAACTATAGAATATATAAAACCTGATGAAGTACACTTTACAGGAGGACAAAAGGTTACAATTAAAGGTAGCATGTTTATGGAGGGTATAAAAGTATATATCGATGGAGAAGAAGTTAAAGATGTAAAGTATATAGATGAAAATACGGTAGAAATAGTAACTCCAGAAGGGGAATTAGGATACAAGGATATTAAGGTAGAAAATACGGATGGTGGTTCTTTTGTAGCAGTTGGAGGTTTAAAATATATTTTACCTATACCTTCAGAGCCTACAGGTTTCTCTGCATATCCTGGACATGAGCGTTCTATAGTTTTAAAATGGGATTCAGTGGAAGGAGCAGAGAGATATAAAATATTTGGTAAGAAAAAAGGGGAAGATGAGTACAAATTTTTAGCAGAAACTTCTGAACTTGAATATTATATTAAAGATTTAAAAGAAGATACTAGATATTATTTTAAGTTATGGGCTGTAAATAAGTATGGAGAATCAGAGGATTATGCGTATGCACATGCTACCACTTTAGATTCAAAAGAAGACAAAGGAGATAGCAAATACGATGATGAATCGATAACTACTAAAAGTGTAATAAAGAATTCGGCAGGTAATATTTCAGTATTATTACCAGAAAAATATACGATAGGTCAGTATACAATAAGCCTAACCGATAAAAATTATAAAGATTTTAAGCAGATAGAATTAATTATACCATTGAAAACAATAATGAGTGATTCTGGAAGAGTAGCTCTAATGTCTAGTGAAATATATTTGAATTTGCCGTTTTATAGTTTTAGAACTGGTTTGATAAATAAAGGTATAAGGAGTCTAGATAACGATTCTAATGTTAAAGTTGTAGTAACTAGAATACCTGAATCGGAAAAGCATATGCTATCTAAAAAGCTTGAAAGAAATGAGAAACTTTTAACAGATGTATTTAAGATACAATTTATGCTTCAAGAGGGAAAAGACGTTATACCATTTGAGATGTATAGCTATGTGAACATATCACTCATTGTAGATAAAGAAAATCTAGAAAAAGAAAGAATGCATTTAGGAGTAGTTAATGTTGAAAAAAATAAAATTGATGAGTATGAATCTTCAACCTATCAAGTATTTGACTATGATCGTATGAAATGGGTTTATTGTGTTCAGGGTAGAATAAATAAAGGAGGTAAATTTGTAGTAAGGTATAAATAATAATGTAAAATTGAAAATTTAAAATTAAAAATTAGGAGTTGATAGATAATAGTCGATGGTCGATGGTTAATAGTTATTAACTTTCGACTATCGACTATAAAATAATTTTACATTTTAAATTTTAAACTATAGTCTAGTGCCTAGTTCAAAGCGAGGTGTTATAAATGAAGAAAACAATAGCTCTGCTAATGATAGTAATGATGACTATTTCAATAGCTTCGATATCTTATGCACTATCAGGGCAGGAAACGAATACTTATGAAGGTTTGCCCACTTATAATGAGCTATATAACAATATTAACTTTACAGATATAAAAAATCATTGGGCAAAGGACTCTATATACAGAATGAGTAGTCTTTCAGTAATAAAAGGAGATGGATATAACAAATTTTACCCTGACAGTACATTGACAAGAGAACAGGCTATAGCCTTATTAGTAAGGCTATTAGGACTTAGTTCTCAAGCTCAAATATTAGGTGAAGATTCTATTAAAAATGTAGACACAGCAGGTTACAAAATTCTTACTCCAAATGACTATTGGTCGAGAGGATATATCGATGCGGCACTTCAAAACAATATAATTACTCAAGAAGAAGTGGATAATATTCTAACTTTAACGGAAGAAGAAAAAAATAATTTGGAATTAGAAGTTGAAAAAAATATAGTTTCATATGAAACAAATCCAAATCTAACTGATAATCAGATAAAGAATATAGAAAACCAATTACGAGAAAAGATAGAAAAGAAGTATACATGGAAGAAACCCGTAGATAGAGAGCAGGTGGCTATATGGGTATCTAGAGTTTTAAATTTAAAACCAATTTATGGTCAATCGCAGCAGAAAATATACAATTTAAAAGATTGGAAGAAAATAAAAACTAAAAATATACCTATCATAGAGGCTTTATTACAAAGAGGGATAATGAAAGGTGATGACAGGGGATATTTTAATCCTAAAGGTCATCTTAAAAGGGCAGAAATGGCTAAATTATTAGATAATATATTTGAAGATTTTTTACTTAAACAGGGATATAAAATAGGAACTGGGTTAGTGGAGAGAATAGATAAAAATTATCAAATAGATGAGAATACTACTATCGAAAAAAAGATATTTAGGATAAGAGATGATAAAAATAATATTTTAAATTTTATAACTCAAGAATCTGAAACAGATATCTATGACAGAGGATTTTTAGTCTATAAAAATGGGAAGATAGCTAAACATAATGAATTAAGTGAATATGACTATATAAAGTATTATATTAATCCTCAAAATAATGTCGTTTTTGTCGAGGTTTTAAATGATATACCTATACTACTAGAGGGAACGGTAGAAAAGGTTGGAGATAATCAAATTACGATTAAAGACTATTCAGAAGGTATTCATAGTTTTAATATAATTCCTGGAGTTGATATAAGAGTAAATGATAATAAGGCCGAGTTAAATGACTTACTCTATGGACAGGATGTAACATTGACAATTAGTGGCGGAAAGGTAACAAAGATAAATGGATATATAGATATTGAAAAGGAAGGATATATCCATCCAGGAGATAGAATATTTGTTGGGAAAGTTCTTTATATCGATAGTCGAGATAATAAATTGACTTTATTGAAAGATAACAGTAAATATGAGTTTACTATTAAACCGTATGTTCCAGTAATAAAAGGAGATGTTAGTATTAATTTAAATAGTATAAAGGAAGGTGATATAGTAAAACTTGAGTTTGACCAATATGAAGGGAATGTACCTATAAAAGTTAGTGTCTATACAGATGGAAGGCAGTTTAAAAATATTTTTAAAGGGAAATTAAATTTTGTAAACTTAGGCAGAAATGAGATTATTCTAAATGATGTATATTACTATAAACATGCAAAGTGGCTTTATAAAGATGAAAATATTAAAATACCTTTAAATTCTGATGTAGAAATTTATTCTGATGGATTGAATGTTTCCAAGGAAAATCTTAAGCAGTATTTAGGGAAAGAAGTATATTTAGTTACTGATGAAAAATACGGCAGAGAAGCAGCGTTTAAGATTATATTGAAAAATGGATATGAAAGAGATTATTATAATTCAATCCAGAATATTGCCTATGGACAAAATAAAATAAAAGTGGATTATAATGAGATTTATTATGACGATAAAGAGACTATAATCATAAAAGATGGAAGAGTAGTTCATCCATATAATCTAAATGAAGGAGATAATATTTATGTAATATCTCAAGGAAAAGATAAATATACAGCTGCATTAATTTCAGTTGAAAATATACCGCATTCAGGGCTTGTTATATATAGAGGAAGAATTGATGAAATAGACCAGTATAAATTTGAACTTGATGATTATGATATTTTAGAAGATAATGATTGGGATTTTTCTACAAGACAAATAAGTTTTGATATTAGTGAAGATACGAGGATTTTAGATACAAGGGGAAGCAGTCCTGTAGAGGTTCCAGTATCTGATTTTATTAAAAGTAGATTTTTGAAAGGTAAACATTCAGTAAAAAGTTATTATGGGAAATATGCTTATGTTGTTAAATATGATTCTATGGCAATAGCAATGAATATTGTGGATAAGAAAACTAGACCAAAAATAATCACAGTAGCGGATGTGGATAATGTGGATAAACTTTCAAAACTAATTTCTCTAAAGAATATTAAAGACTGGAATCAGCTTAAAGATATTTGGAATATTAATCCTGCGACATTTAATTTAGATGTAAGTAAAGCATTGATTATAAAAGAAGGACGCAACGTAACTATTAATGATATACAAATAGGTGATAGTTTATATATCTTGAGAAACAATAATGTCGGATATATAGTGGTGGTTAGATGATAATGTAAAATTGAAAAATTAATATATTTTATAATCCAAAGGAAATTATAATAAAATCTTATATTTTTAAAATTTAATGTTGATTTTATTGAAACTTTGTCTGGCATGTTTGCATGCCAGAGTCGTTATAAACAGCTTTGATTTGTGGATAATTTTGTATATAATTTCCGTAGTGGATTTCAACAAAATCTTCCTTGATTTGATTTATTTAAATCGAAGATTTTGTTACATTTTTCATTCTAAATTTTAAATTTTTGAAACTAGCACCAAGTACTAGTTTCAAAAGAGGGGCTAATTAACAGTTACAAAATATTTATAAAAACTTATAAAAACCTTAAAACAATTATAAATTCAAAAAAGTAGTTAAGGAAGATTATAGAGGGAGTTAAAAGGAAATGAGTAAATCTATAGCCGGAAATAAAAATATAAGAACATATAAAATGAGAATAAAAGACAAAAAATTCAAATCAAAGGTTATAGATTATATTTACAAGTATAGACATTTTGAAAACATGTATATAATACTCCTTAATCAAGACTATAAACAAAACATCGGAGATTTTAGGTTGTTAACTAATTATGAAATAATGAGAGCACTATTTAGGGGAACTACTCC
>NZ_FQXO01000047.1 GCF_900129995.1 Caloranaerobacter azorensis DSM 13643
TTAGAAATCTAAATCTATTACTCACTATAGTTATAGGTTTTATTGGTATACTATCAGAACATCAGAATGACAGTATTCTTATAAAAAAAATATTTCAATGTGCTAAAAGTATATATAGTAAAGCTAAGTTTGTTTATTATCAAATAGCTGATGGAATTTATGATATTCTGCAAAAAAGTACTACTGGTATTAATAACCTTATTTCAAAATGTAAATCCAAAGAATCACAACAACTAACTCTCTTTGATGTCTTGAATTTACACAATTTGAGCAGTTTTGTTATCTAATTTTGGGGAAACTTAAAGTAATTATTATTGCCAATCCACAATATAAAAAATTATTTTTTTAATTTTCCAAAATTAAAGGTTAGGTATATACCTAACCTCTAACCTTGTTCTTTTTGTTTTTCAGGTATGTCCTCTCTATTTGAATCTTTTAACTGCCCTTTATAATACTCATTTGATATTTTATCAACATCTTCTACTATTCCTGCTTCTTTTTCATCATATACACCTTGATTATCTCCTGTACTATATGATGGATCTCTTTTAACTTCATTAAATCTAGCAACCGCCTGCCAACTATCTTCTCCATCAAATTCTACTTCATCCTCTATTGTTATATCTCTATAACTTCTTCCAAAAGGATATCCCAATACTTCTTCTTCAACAGGTCTATAATCCATAGTTGTTTCTAAAGGAATTTCTTCATTTGCACATTCAATACAAAACTTTGCATAAGGTATTATCTCAAGTCTTTCTTCTCTTATTTTTTTGCCACATTTTTCACAAATACCGTACGTTCCGTTTTCAATTCGATTTAATGCCTCTTCTATCTGCCTTAATAAATTTTGTTCATTATTTTTTAAATTCATCATCTGCTCTATAATAAACGTCTCTGTACCAATATCTGCTGGATGATTGTCATACATTGATAGTTCATCAAAATAATCTTGCATAGATGTATTTGGCTCATTTTCATTCATTTTATCTATTGTTTCTAATATTTTACATCTTTCCTCTAATAATAATTTTCTGAAATACTCTAATCTTCTTTTGTCCATCATAACCTCCTTACAAATTTTCTTGTACAATTTTTACTAAATCTGCTATAAAATCACCTATTAATGGTAAATTCCAAGAAATCATTTTCTGTAATATATAAATTACAAATGCTCCTAGTATCGTAAATCCAACAGCCATTCCAAACCCTCTTGCTAATCCTCCAATAAAGTTAATATATAATAATCTCTTTCTATTATTTAAAATATCAACATATTCAGCTATTTTTGCCTTTTCTAATTGTAAGGCTATCTCATGTATCTTTTTTTCTAATTCTTTTTCTTGCATAATAATCTCCTTTCAAAATAATTTACCCAATTTTATTGTATATTATTTATAATTTTTTAATAAAAGTTTATTAGTAATTTTTATAATTATTCTTACAATTAACTTATCCTTATATTAACGACTATATTTAGCTAATAATAGATAGAAAAATAAAAGACTGTTCTTTTTAAATACTCCACCCCATAATTCAACTAGTAATAAAAAGAAAAATAATAAATAATCTGTATATCTATGACATACATTTTCTACTATACTTATATCAACACTCTCAAGACTTAAATTATTTATTTTATCCATCATATTACCACTCCCATCTTTATATCCTATTATATATTATGTAAAGTTTAATGTGGAGTTACTTTTAAATTTTAAAAAAAGAAAAAGGCAAAAACCTTTTAGGTTCTTACCTTTCTAAATATTATAATTCACCAATACATTTTTTTATTTGTTTAACCTCATTATATAATATCTTCAATTGTTCTAAAGTAAGCGATTGATAACCATCAGATAAAGCCTCAGTAGGTTCTGGATGTACTTCTACCATTACACCATCTGCGCCTACCGCTACAGCTCCTCTTGTCATTGGAATAACTAAATCCCTTCTACCTGTACCATGACTCGGGTCTACAATTACCGGTAATTTACTCAAAGTTTTCAAAATCGGCACAACTGTTAAATCAAGTGTATTTCTAGTATAGTTTTCAAAAGTTCTAATACCACGTTCACATAATATAATATTATCATTACCTTCTAAAGCGATATATTCAGCCGCCATTAGCCATTCTTTTACTGTTGCTGTCATCCCACGTTTTAATAATATCGGCTTATTTAATTTACCCACTTCTTTTAATAGGGAATAATTTTGCATGTTTCTTGAGCCAATTTGTATAATGTCTATATATTCTAATGCCTTTTCTATATCACGAGGGTCCATAATTTCAGAAACAACTTTTAAATTATATTTAACTGCAATATCCCGTAAAATCTTTAATCCTTCGAATCCTAGTCCTTGAAAAGAATATGGTGATGTTCTCGGTTTAAAAGCGCCACCTCTAATTAATCTTATTTTTAGACTGGCTAACATTTCACCAACTAACTCCATCTGCTTTTCATTTTCAACTGCACATGGCCCCGCAATAATCGTAAAACTTCCATCACCAATCTTAACGTCATCACCTAAATCGATAATCTTCTTATCATCATGTTTTTTACCAACATATTGTAATTCCATGATTATTCCTCCATAAATAGTTATATGAGGCTTATAATTCTTTGTACAATTTCTGCAGAATTTTTAGCTGATTCAATAACAAATTCGTTAAAGTTGACATGTGCCGAACCATCAGCTTTATCTGAAATAGCTCTAAAAATGACAAAAGGAATATTATTCAAATAACAAGTCTGTCCTATTGCCCCGCTTTCCATTTCAACACAATAGCCTTTGAAGATTTCCCATAACTTATCTTTTTTATCTGGACTTGCAACAAATACATCTCCACTCAATATTCTTCCCTCATATAACTTGTGTCCTTTAAGCTCTTTAGCCGCTACTTCTTTAGCTATATCTATTAATCTCCTATCAGCTTTAAATTTATACTCATCTAATCTTGGGATTTCTCCTAGTTCGTATCCAAAACCCGTTGCATCAACATCATGCTGAACTACATCTGTAGAAATAACTATATCCCCAATATTTAGACTATCATGTATTGCACCAGCAACTCCTGTATTTATAATATAATCCACATTAAAATATGTAATCAATATTTGAGTACAAACTGCAGCATTTACTTTCCCTATACCACATCTTACTAGAACTACGTCTTTATCATTAAGTTTCCCCTCATAAAACTTCATTTTAGCCCTTTCTTTAACTTTATCTATTTCCATTTTATCTTTAAGAATTTCTATCTCTTCATCCATAGCCCCTATAATACCAATCCTCATACTCTTTCCTCCCAGCTTGTATATACTTATAACTTTCTCTATTATTATATAATTTCTGACTTCCGTGTCAAGTATGTAAAATATTTTTAATTCCTTATGTGTTTAAAAAGGGCTTGTATGTCAAACATACAAACCCTTTATTTATTATTCTAAATTAGCTAAACATTTTGCACAGATTGTTGGATGCTCTGGACTTTCACCAACTGTTTCACTGAATGTCCAGCATCTTTCGCATTTCTGTCCCGGTGCTTGCTCAACCACTACCTTAATATCATTATTTTCTCCTATAGTATAGTCTCCATCAATTTCATTATCTTCATTTACTTCTACCTTCGAAACAATCAAAATTTCTGGTAGTCTTTCTTCTATACTCTTTAAGAAGTCGTAATCTTCACCTTTGGCATAAATCTTAACTAAAGCATTTAATGAATGTCCTATTATTTTCTGGCTTCTCGCTATTTCTAATGCCTTTGTTATATCCTCTCTGTAGGAAATAATTTTATTCCATTTACTCTCTATAGCTTCATTATAATATTCAGCTTTTGGTTCAGGCCAATCAGTTAAATGTACACTAATAGCATCTTCACCCTTAACAAACTGCCATATTTCTTCAGCCGTAAAAGGTATTATTGGCGCTATCATCTTAACTAACGCTTTAAGAATTATATCAATTGTAGTTTGAGCAGCCCTTCTCGATTTTGAATCGCTTCTTAACGTATATAATCTATCTTTCAATACATCTAAATAGAAACTACTCATATCTACAACACAGAAATTATGGATTGCATGGTAAATCACATGGAAATCATAACTATCATAAGCCTTTGTAACTTTTTCAATTAATCTATTCAGTTTTATTAAAGCCCATTTATCCATTTCTAAAAGCTCATCATAGCTTACTGCATCTTTTTCTGGCTCAAAATCATACAGATTTCCTAAAATAAACCTTGCTGTATTTCTAATCTTTCTGTAAACTTCAGACATCTGCTTAAGTATTTCATTTGACATCCTTACATCTGACTTATAGTCCGAAGATGATACCCATAATCTCAATATATCTGCTCCATATTTATTTATTACTTCTAATGGGTCAACCCCATTTCCTAATGATTTAGACATCTTCCTTCCTTCACCATCTACTATCATACCATGAGTTATAACAGTTCTATATGGTGAAGTCCCTTTAGTAGCTATAGCTGTTAAAAGTGATGACTGGAACCAACCTCTATATTGGTCATTACCCTCTAAATATAAATCTGCCGGATATGTTAATTCTTCATATTCTTCAATAACAGATTTATGGCTAGAACCAGAATCAAACCATACATCCATTATATCCATTTCTTTTTTGAATTTAGTACAACCACATTCACATTTTGTATTTTCCGGAAGTAATTCATCTGCTTCCATCTCATACCAAGCATTAGAGCCTTTTTCTCTAAAAATCGAAGAAACCTTTGCTATAGTCTCTTCATTTATTAACTCTTTACCGCATTCCTCACAGTAGAAGATAGGTATTGGTACACCCCAAATTCTCTGTCTTGATATACACCAATCATTTCTATCCTTAATCATATTAATAATTCTCTCTTCACCCCAACCAGGTATCCATTCAACTTTTTTAGCAGCCTCAACAGCTTCATCTTTGAATGCATCGACTGAAGCAAACCATTGTTCAGTAGCTCTAAATATAACTGGGCCTTTACATCTCCAACAATGCGGATAAGAGTGAGTAATATCCTTTTTAGCTATTAAGTGCCCACTCTGTTCTAAATCATTGAGTATCACTTTGTTTGCTTTCGCATAATATAGCCCTTCATATTTACCTGCTTTATCTGTAAAATGTCCTTTATCATCTACAGGATTTAATACATCCAAATTATATTTCTGTCCTATTAAGAAGTCTTCTTGACCATGCCCTGGTGCCGTATGAACACATCCAGTACCAGCATCTAATGTTACATGATCCCCTAGTATAACAACTGATTCTCTTTCGATAAATGGATGTTTTGTCTTCATATATTCTAACATTTTACCGTTAAAATTAGCTAATATCTTATATTCATCAATACCTATTTCTTTCATTACATTTTCAGTCAGTTCCTTAGCTATAACATAAACCTCATTGTTAACTTCTACAAGAGAATATTCAAATTCTGGTCCAACAGAAATAGCTAAATTAGCAGGTAGTGTCCATGGAGTTGTAGTCCAAATTACAAAATATACATTTTCTAAACTATCTAAATGATCTTTGAATAGACCTTTATCATCTACAAGCTCAAATTTTACATAAATAGATGGTGATACCTTGTCTTTATATTCTATTTCGGCTTCTGCTAAAGCAGTTTCACAACTTGGGCACCAATAAACTGGTTTTAATCCTTTATATATATATCCTTTTTTAGCCATCTCCCCAAATATTTCTATCTGATGAGCCTCGTATTCAGGTTTTAAAGTCAAATATGGATTATCCCAATCACCCGTTACACCTAAACGCTTAAACTGCTCTTTCTGCCTTTCTACTTGACTCAATGCATAATCTCTACATTTGTTTCTAAATTCAACTGATGAAACTTCTTTTACGCTCAATCCCAACTCTTTTATCGCTCTTAATTCAATAGGTAGCCCATGAGTATCCCATCCTGGAATATATGGAGCATAAAAACCTCTCAATGTTTTATATCTAATTATTATATCCTTAAGAATCTTATTTAGAGTATGACCAAGATGTATATCTCCATTTGCATAAGGTGGGCCATCATGTAAAATAAAACTTTTATTACCTTTATTCTTTTCAAGACCTTTATTGTAAATATCTTGTTCATACCATTTATTTAAAATATCAGGCTCTCTTTTTGGCAAATTAGCTCTCATTGGAAATTCTGTTTTTGGTAAATTCAATGTTTTGCTGTAATCCATCATAACACCTCCTGTGTATTTTCGAATTATTTTAACTAAGATGCGTCGTCGTTTAATGTGTATAAAATAAAAAACTTCATCCCAATGGGACGAAGTTACTCCGCGTTACCACCCAATTTACCATACAAATGGTCTCTCATTTAAATAACGGATTACCGGAACCCCCTACTCAATTTCGAAGGTCAACTCCAGGGTGATTTTCATTAAAGCAGGATTACTAGCTCACACCAACCGCTAGCTCTCTTGAAATCCCACAATAACTACTCTCCCTTTCATAGTCTTTGTCTATATCAAATTTTAAAAATATTATATATTATTAACTAAAATCCGTCAATATTAACAGTTATTTTTCACTGTTTTTCTTCAACTTCGTTTAAAAACATATCCACCGTTTCTAATTGTGAACTTAAAAAAGTCTTAAATCTAGTTTTAAAAATCAATAATTCCTTCCTAATCTCTTCGTACTTTTTCTGTATTTTAACAACTTCGTTATGCGCATCTTCAATAATTTTTCTTGCATTTTCTTCCGCTTCTCTTATAATAAGTTCTGCTTCTTTTTTAGCATTATGACTAACCTCTTCAGCAGTATTTTGTGCTACAACTAATGTATTTTGCAGTGTTTTTTCAATGTTTTGGTAATATTCAACTTTCTCATTTAATACAGAAACTTTATCTTTAAGCTCAAGATTTTCTTTATAAAGTTTCTCATAATCGGCAGCAACTTCATCTAAAAAACTAACTACTTCAGTCTCTTTATATCCCATAATACTTTTACTAAATTCTTTATTTTGAATATCTAAAGGTGTTAACATAACCCATGCCTCCACTAAACATAAATTTTTATAATTAATTTATGCCTTCCTTTTTTTGTTTTTCCTAAATTTTTATAAATTAAAAATCTACCTTCGCCCTTTACGGAAATTAAATCAGTTTCATCAGCTAAATGGAATGGCTGTCTTATCGGTTCCCAATTAACTTTGACTCTATTCTGATTAAAATACATCAAACACTTTGACCTTGAAATATTATATACAGTACTGATAACATTATCTACTCTTAACGAACTTACGGTAATATTTTTTTCAATATATTCAGTTACGCCTTGTTTAATTTCATCTAAACTTATTTCTTCAACATATACATTCTGATTGCCAACTTTATTCAAATGTAGTTTAACAAAATCTAAAATATCTCTATGCAATACAATTTGTGCAAAATCATCATGTAAATATATATCCCCAATTTTTTCCCTTTTAATTCCTAACCCCAATATAGAACCTAAGTAATCTCTATGACTTAATCTCCTTCTAAAATTGCCAGTTATTTCAATTGAACCAATTGGATTTTCAATATCTTCCTTATTTAAGTAAAATGGATATATTATAATAGATTTTCTTTCAGCCTCTTCAAGTCCGCCCTCTTCAAAATAATTTAAATCGGAAAACCTATTAAGTATTGAATAACTTAACCTTCTTTGATATGGATCTAAAAAGTCACTATACACAACCTCATGATTTTTTAATACTTTTTCAATTTTATCTAAAATTTTCCTCATAACTATTATTTGCTCTGGGTCTCTAATATATTCTAAATATTTTGCTTTGTTTAAAAACATATCATCACCTATCAACTATAAAATAGCTCTTAGAATATAAGAAATTAAATCTAAAAACACAAACGCTAACAATGGCGAAAAATCTATCATTCCCGTATTAATCCCTAATTTATCCATTAAGTCTCTAAATGGACTTAAAATAGGTTCTGTAACTTGATAAACAAAATTAAACACTGGATTATTTAAATCTCTAATTATATAAGACATAAAAACCCTTACTAAGATCAGTGTTTCTAACAAATTTATAAATATACCTACAGATCTTTCTATAACCCACACATTCAACACCTCTTTTAACTATTTCTGCCACGGAAATATACCTTTATTTTTCAATTGTTCTTTTATATTCCCGTTAATTTCTACATTATTAGGAGCTAAAATAAAAATATCTTTAGCAACTTTTTGAATGACTCCTTCTAAAGCATAAATAGCTCCATTCAAAAAATCAAAGATTTGTCTCTTACTATCCCCATCCATATGTTCTAAATTAATAACAACTGTTTTTCTATTCTTTATATCCTCAACAATTTTAGGTGCATCTTCATATCTTCTTGGTTCATGAATTGTTAATTTCATAGACAAATTTGTATGTATACTTACAATCCTGTTGTTAACACGCTTCTTAACTGGCAATTCTTCTTCGACAAAAGGGTCTATCGATTCTTCCACAACTTCTTCCTCAAAATCATCTAAACCAATTATATATTTAAACTTATTAATAATTTTATTACTTTTATTTGACATCGCAATACCTCCTAATAACTTCTTCTCCCAAAAATCCCCGTTCCTATTCTAACCATATTAGAACCTTCCTCGATTGCTATTTTATAATCATTAGTCATTCCCATTGATAAATATTTCATCTCCACATTTGGATATTCTCTTTTTTTAAGTTCTTCAGAAAGTTCTTTTAACTGTCTAAAAACATATCTAATCTCCTCTGGATTTTCTGCATAAGGAGCTATTGTCATAAGCCCTTTTATTTTTATTTTAGGATATTTTATAATTTCTTCAATAAATGGAATAACCGCATCACCATAAAGTCCATACTTCGATTCTTCTTCTGCTATATTGACTTGAATAAGAGCATTTACAAAGATATTATGCTGCTGTGCTCTTTTTTGAAGTTCTTGTGCTAAAGACAATCTATCTAAAGAATGAATCAAATCTATCTTATCAATAATATATTTAACCTTGTTTGTTTGTAAATGTCCTATCATATGCCAAGTTGGTCCATCTTTAACCAAATCATACTTTCTCAAAATCTCCTGAACTCTACTTTCTCCTATATTATTTACTCCCAGCTCTATCGCTTCATTTATTACATCAACATCCACAGTCTTAGTAACAGCAATCAATGTTATATCTTCCGGACTTCTCCCCGTTTTTAACGCTGCTTGTTCAATATTTTTATATATTTCTTCTAAATTTGCTTTTATATTAACTATTTTAATCCCCTCCCTTTAATCTATAATTTGTCCTTCCTTAACTTTCTTACCATTAACGAATACTTCATCAAAAATAGAAATCGTATATACCTTTTCATCTTTCCCATTAATATTTATTTTTATTTTCCCTCTATCACCGACTTTAATTTTACTTCCTGTATCTACAATTACATATTTATCATTTTGCCCTATTATTCTTACAGGTTTAAATTTCACAACACCACTTATATCTTTAATGTATACACCATCTATTCCATCTCTCTTTACTACCGAACTTTTAGGTACTTTTAATCCTGAATAAGTGTTAATAATTATCTCAACATCGACATACCTCTCATTATAAAATTTATACAGGTAACTATCAAATTCAAATATTACTATATATCCATCGCTACCTTTATTTACTTTATAAACTTTACCTTTTATTTTTTCATTTTTTTCTAAAAACTTTATATATACATATTTTCCTTCACTCAACCTATCTATACCACTATTAGGTCCTAATTTTACCACAAGATACCATTTATAGTTGTCAATTATTTTGAAAATAGGTTCACCTGAACTGACTTCCAACTCGTTATTAATTTTATGTATATTACTTTCTATAATCCTAAATTTATCGGGAGTAAATTTAGATAAACCTTTTAAGTTATATATTTCTTCTAACCCATCAATAGTATAACTTACTAATCCACAATTTTTTGAATAATAATTTTCTTTCGCATTTTTTAATCTGTTCTGTAAATTTTTACGCATCTCATATAGTTTATCTAAATCATTAGCTATCAACGAATTTTTGCCAAATAAATCTGAACGCTTATCTAAATCTAATTTTAGTTCTTTTACTACTTGATTTACTTTAATAAAATTACCTTCTAAAATGCTTTTTCTCAAAGTATCTATTTTTTCATCTATAAAAATTTTATTCTTCTCTATATCATTTGAAAATATTTCTTGCGTTTTGATTTTATTACTTAACTCTTCAATCTTTTTATTTATAGCATTCAATTCTTCTGCTATTTTATGATTCTTGTCCGATGCTATTACTTGTCCTATTAAAATCCCTAATCCGACCTTTTCACCTTCATTTTTGTTAAAAATTATTTTACCGTTAGTTGTCGCTCTATAAACAACTTCATTTTTAAAAATAATCCCTTTAGTCCTTTCTAAAACATCAATACTGCCCTCTTCAACTACCACTGTAGCTGCATTCGTGATACAGAATGTTGGTAACATTCTTAACGATAAATAAATCATCACTATTATTACCAATCCAATTCTAAGTTTTTTTCGTCTTTTTCTTTTTTGTTTTCTTTTATCTTTAGTCATAACATCACCACACCAATTTATATTATATTTCTTCATGTTTTAAGATTTTCCTTCATCATTTTAACAATAAGAATTATCCATATGCAAATATAACTAAAGACCTATTTGTCTATAAATCAAGTATAACATAATTCTCTGTCAACTTTACAAAATTTAAAAAAATGTGTATAATATATATTACTTTCGGGATGTAGCGCAGCTTGGTTAGCGCACAAGTCTGGGGGACTTGGGGTCGCTGGTTCGAATCCAGTCATCCCGACCATATTTAAACACAAAATTAGGCTAACAGTTGGTAGCTGTTAGCCTAACTTTATATTATGATACAGATTAGCCCTCCACTGCCTTCATTTACAATACGCTGGAGAGTTTTCTGGATTTTAGCTCTTACATCATCTGGCATCATGTTGAGCTTACTCTGTAGCTGTTCCTTTACTAAATCATGTAATGTTTTACCAAACATATTTGATTCCCAAATTTTTGAAGGGTCATTTTCAAATTCATCTAGTAAATATTTTAGCAATTCTTCGCTCTGCTTCTCTGTTCCAATAATTGGTGATACTTCGGTTGTTATATCCGCTCTAATCAAATGTAAACTTGGAGCATTTGCACGCAATTTAACTCCAAATCTATTGCCTTGCCTAAAGATTTCGGGTTCATATAACTCTAACTCTTCAAGGCTAGGAGGTACTAATCCGTATCCTTTCTCTTTTACATCTTTTAATGCACTTTCTATTTTATCGTATTCTTTCTTAGATTTAGCAAGTTTAGAGATTAACCCCAACAACTGATGTTCTCCAACTATTTTATAACCTGTTATTTCACTTATCACATTATATAGCAGATTATTTTCGACTTCCATTTTTATATTAGCTATTCCCTCACCTAATTTGATTTCAGTTATAATCGCATTCTGAACAGCTTCACAGTCTGTAAATTTATCTAATGCATTTGTAATGTCTCTGATTCGATATAATTCTGCTACAGTTTCCTTAAGTGAATTTAATATATTCTCACGTATCCAATGTTTACTAGATAATCCTTCAACCCAACCAGGTAGATTAATATTAATCTCTCTTATTGGGAATTCTAATAATACCTTTTCAAGAATATTATTAATATCCTGTATGGACATATTTAAACAATCTATTGCAATTACTGGTGTCTGGTATTTTTCTTCTAAACTTTCTCTAAGTGCTATTGTACTATCTAAATCTGGATGTTTTGAATTTAGTAATATTACAAAAGGTTTATCAAGTTCTTTTAATTCACTAATAACTCTTTCTTCAGCCTTAATATAATTAGACCTTTCAATATCTGTTATAGAACCATCGGTAGTTATAACTAATCCAATAGTAGAATGATCGGTTATAACTTTTCTAGTCCCTATTTCAGCAGCTTCTTCAAACGGTATCTCCTTTTCAAACCATGGTGTAGTAACCATTCTAGGCATATTATTTTCTTCATGTCCTAAAGCACCTTTTACTATATATCCTACACAATCTACCATTCTAACTCTAAATTTGACATTATCTTTCAAAGTCAATTCGACAGCTTCACTTGGAACAAATTTAGGTTCTGTTGTCATTATAGTTCTTCCAGCACCGCTTTGTGGTAATTCATCATTAGCTCTTTCTTTTCTATATGTATTGTCTATATTCGGTATGACTAGTAGTTCCATAAACCTTTTAATAAATGTTGATTTACCTGTTCTAACAGGCCCTACAACTCCAATATATATATCCCCATCCGTTCTTTCAGCAATATCCTTGTATATATCGAAATTCTTCATCTACTTTCCCCCCTTTATATAATATATTGAAGAATCTCCATTTTTAGTATAGTTTTCAGCCTAGAAAAATATAAATTTGGACTCAGTTTTTAACATTATATATATATGAAAAGATTAAAATAATATGACATGCTAATAAAAAAAAGACATCTTTTAGATGTCCTTACCAATTAAATCCTGTTTTCTGTACAATTTCTTCCATTTCATGTTTCTTATCTCTCATCATTAAATTAAAAACAGAATATCTAACATCTTTTCCTTCATAAAGTACTCCATAAATTTCCTCGGTTATCGGCATCTTTACATCATATTTTTTAGCTAACTTGTATGCCGCTTTAGTCGTCCTTACTCCTTCTACAACCATACCTACAGATCTAATTGCTTCTTCTAAACTAGCTCCTTGTCCAATCTTAATACCCGCTCGCCTATTTCTACTATGAAGACTCGTACAAGTAACTATTAAATCACCTATTCCTGAAAGACCAGCAAATGTATTTTTATTTGCTCCCATTTTTTTACCCAAACGTGAAATTTCAATAATCCCTCTATTCATAAGTGCAGCCTTAGTATTATCTCCATATCCTAATCCATCTGATATTCCCGCTCCTAGCGCTATTACATTTTTAAGTGCCCCACCAAGTTCAACCCCTATTACATCTGGATTCGTATAAACTCTAAATCTAGGAGTCATAAACACTTCTTGAATATACTCTGCAGTTTTTTTATTTACAGATGCGGCTACCACTGCTGTTGGGATACTTTTAGAAACCTCTTCAGCATGCGAAGGCCCTGAAATAACAGTATACTCAATATCTGGCAATTCTTGTTTTACAACTTCCGAAATTCTAAGTAGAGTATCTGTCTCTATCCCTTTTGCTACATTGACCAATATAGGCTGCTGTCTCAACTTCATTTTAAATTTCCTAATTGTCTCCCTAACAGCATGCGACGGCACTGCCAATAAAATTATATTTTTTCTATAAATAGCCTCTTCCATATCATTAGTAACATTAATATTATCTGGCAATTTAATATTAGGTAAATACTTTTTATTTTCTCTAGTTTCTTTCATATAATTGCATTGACTAACATCTCTTACCCATAAATCAACCTGATAACCTTTATTGGCAAGTAGTAAAGCTAAAGCCGTTCCCCAGCTTCCTCCTCCTAAAATACCAATAGTTACTTTCATTATTATTCCTCCTCATTTAGACCCTCTGACCTATTTTTCTCTCCTGTCCCTTCAATAATCGTGATATATTCCCCTTATGTCTGTAAATAGCCATAGCAGATAATATTAACGTGAAAATTAAGAAATCTAAATTAAAAGGCCTATTGAAAAACAATCCTATAATAGGTAACAAAGCCATTGTTATCACTGACCCCAACGAGACATATCTAGATTTAATAACGATAATTAATCCTATAGCCAAACATATTAATGTTATCTTATAATTGATAATCAACATTACACCAATAGTTGATGCTATACCTTTCCCACCCCTGAAATTTAATAAGGCTGGCCAATTATGCCCTACAATCACACTAATACCAGCAAGAAACATACCTGTTTCTCCTAAAATCATTTTACCTAAAATTACTGCTATTACCGCTTTCAATAAATCAAATAAAAACGTTACAGCCGCTATTTTTGCACCAAAAACTCTTAAAGCATTTGTAGCACCTGCATTCCCACTCCCATAATTTCTAATATCTTTATTCTCTAATATTCTCCCTATCAAATAGGCCGCATTTATATTTCCTATTAAATAACTTAATAATAATACTAATAAAATTTTATACATCTAATCCCCCTTTTCTTTAAATTCTAATTGAATAGGTGTTCCCTCAAATCCAAAGGCCTGCCTTATTTGATTTTCTAAATATCTTTGATAAGAAAAATGCATCAACTCTATGTCGTTAATAAAAATAACAAATTTAGGTGGCTTTATCCCCACTTGAGTACCATAATATATTTTTAATCTTCTTCCTTTATCTGATGGTGGCTGATTCATAAGTACCGCTTCACCAATAATGTCATTTAATACCCCTGTACTAATTCTCATAGAATGATTATTTGAAACTTTCTTTATTAAATCGATTATCCTATTAACTCTCTGTCCCGTTTTTGCTGATATAAACAATATTGGAGCATAGGACATAAATGATAGCCTTTCTCTAATTTCCTTTTCATATCTTAAATAAGTTTTGTCATCTTTCTCAACAAGATCCCATTTATTCATTATAATAATAGTGGCTTTACCATTTTCATGAGCATATCCTGCAATTTTAGCATCTTGTTCAGTAACAGATTCTAATGAATCTATAACTAACAAACAGACATCAGCTCTTTCAATAGCCGTTAATGCTCTAATAACACTATATTTTTCTATATTTTCATTAATTTTCTTTCTTCTTCTGATACCCGCTGTATCTATAAACACAAATTTATCTTCTCCAACTTGAAATGGCGTATCTATTGCATCTCTAGTCGTACCAGGTATATCACTTACTATAACCCTGTCTTCTCCTAAAATTTTATTTATTAAAGAAGATTTCCCTGCATTCGGTTTCCCTATCACTGCAACTTTAATTACGCCTTCTTCATACTCCGTATCTTTATCTTCAGGAAAAAGCTCAATTACTGCATCTAATAAATCTCCTATCCCCAATCCTTGCGAAGCTGATATTGCTATAGGATCGCCTAATCCTAATTCATAAAATTCATAAATTGTATCTGGAGTCATAGGCGTATCAATTTTGTTGCAAACTAACAATACTTTCTTTTTAGACTTTCTCAACATATTAGCTACTTCTCTATCTGTAGATGTTAATCCCTCTATTCCATCTACAACAAACAAAATAACATCGGCAGTATCAATCGCTATTTGTGCCTGTCTTCTCATCTGTGATAAAATAATGTCTTCAGTATCGGGTTCAATTCCTCCTGTATCAATCAAAGTAAAGTACTTATTTAACCATTCAGCTTCAGCATAAATCCTATCTCTAGTAACTCCGGGTTTATCTTCTACAATTGCTATTCTTTTGCCTGCTAATCTATTAAAAAGAGTAGATTTTCCTACGTTCGGTCTACCCACAATAGCTACAACTGGTCTTGCCATATATATCACCTCGCATGTTTTTTATAGAAGTCTACAAATTTATATCCATCAACGTCTAAAGCAATCACTTCTATATTTAATCTTTCTTCTAATTCTCCTACAGTAATATCATCTAGAAAAATATCTTCATCGCGTTTCAACATAGATTTTGGAATAATTAATCCAGCACCTAAATCCTTTCCATCAAGTTGTCCAATTAAATCACTTCCAGTTATAAGCCCTGCTACTGTTATCGTTTCTCCAAAAAAGTTATTGATTATAGGTTCAACCTGCAAATCAAGTCCCTTAAATTTACTCATAACTAGTTTGGCAACATCTTTCATAAAAGGATAGGCTAACATACCTGTTGCTATAGTAAATTTTTTATTTAATCTCATATCTTTATCTATTTGAGTTAAAGCCTTTAATACTTCTTCATAAAATAATCTCATCAATCCCACACCATTTTCTAACTGTGGAAATCCTTCATATTCATCAAATGAAGGCACTTCCTTCCCTGCAAGAATATAAAATTCATCAGCAACAAAAACAAATCTCGAGCCTAATTCTTTTAAATATTTGTTTTGTTTCTTACCAATAAAATTTAGTAATTCTTCAGCTGTATCTCTATTATACGTTTCTAATTTAAAAAGCCCTTCTCTATATTTTGTAACACCAACAGGCACAACTGCAACACTCTTAACATTTGGATATAAAACTGCTAAATCCTCTAGCGTCTTATCCAAATATATACCGTCATTAATTCCCGGACATAGAACAATCTGACAATTCATTTCTATATTTGCTTTACTAAATCTTTGTAATATATCATATATTTTCCCTGCATTTTTGTTGTTTAACATTTTTACCCTCAATTCAGGGTCAGTGGTATGAACGGATATATTTATTGGACTTAACTTATAAAATATAATCCTGTCAATTTCATCGTCAGACAGATTTGTGAGTGTAATAAAATTACCCTGTAAAAAGGATAATCTAGAATCATCATCCTTAAAATATAGAGTATTTCTCATTCCTTTAGGCAATTGATCTATAAAGCAAAATATGCATTTATTTCTGCAGCTCTTAGCTTTATCAATTAATGGATTCGTAAATATTATACCAATATCTTCATTAATATCCTTTTCAATTTCTAATTCCCATATCTCTCCATTCTTCTTTTGTATAGTCATTTCAACATAATCATCAGAAATCTGATATTTATAATCTAAAATATCCATTATTGGATGCCCGTTTACAGATATTAGAACATCCCCACTTTCAATTCCTAATTCTTCTGCAATACTGCCTCTTTCAATTGCTTCAATAATATTTGTATGCTTATCTGCGTTTTTTACTTCCATAATATCCCCTCTATAATCACCTATTATTAGTACTAGGTATTAACATTATATCATACCTATATAATTTTTGTTTATATCATCATTTAATTATATATAATCAAAATATTTTTGGCAATATCTTTAATTATAACACATTAACAAAATCCATTACGAAAATTGTATTTAAACTTAATTCTACTTAATTTCTTATATCATAAATACAGAATGTTAATGCCTTACAATTACATAGGCTCCATTTTCTAAATCATGTACCATACCTAAAGTTATTTTCGATAGTAAAAGAGCAATTTTTTCTCTCTCCTCCTCATCTTTTGCATAAAAAACCGGTATATTCTCACCGCAAACTATATCTTTTCTAATTGTTACAACTGCCAAAATCGCCTCTTTAATTCCTACATCCATATTTTCACACTCCTTAATCAGCTGCTTTTCTACCAGCTTTAGAATCTAAAGGTTTTCTCTTTGCACTTTCTAAAACAACTGTTCTCTTTACAGCTTCTATCAAGCATTCTATATCTGGTTCCATAGGCACAATAGCCATTACAATATTTCCTGTTTCAGGATCCCTTCTTGCAATAGGTGTAAAATCAGGTTCATCTACATCTTTCCTTATACCTAATAGAGCTGCTGCATTATGTTGAATAGCCTGTCTTTGTCCTAGATTAGCTAACGTTGCAATTCCATTTTCATCATGCGGAATAATTTCTACAGCTATACCTTTCTCTTCATATATTTTTCTTGATTCCTTAAGCCCCACATTCATTATTACTACATCATTAATTGTCAATAATGGACCTTTAAATTTAATTTTTGCAGGAACTACATCTGCAATATCTCCAATTGTCTGTCTGGCTATTGCCTTATTAAAATAATATATAGAAATAAAACCAATTATTACTCCAATAACAACCGATTGTGTTCTTGAAATGCCAATTTTAAAAAGTAAAAATATTACTATGCTTACTATAAGAGATGTCAGCATAGTCATATAATTTCTAGCTTCAAAAGCCTTTGCAATATCTTCAATATACGCAGTACCTCTTGCCACTAATTCAGTAGGTTCTATATTGTCTAAACTTTGACGTTCTAAATTTCTTACATCCCTGAATTGTTGAGCCGCTAAAGCCAAAAATGTAACTGCAGCATATTCTTTCTCCCATAATGCAGGTAAAGCAACAGAACCTAATCCTGCTGCTACAATACCTAAAGTAAGATGTGAAAATACCCCCTGAGGATAACTTGGATATTGTCTATGATCGACTCTGAGCATAGACATTCTGGATAAAATTCCTAACATTATTGAAGGAATTATTATATAACTGTAATTAAGCATTTTACCACCTTCTAGATATAAACTTTAATTTATATTATTGTTGAAACGACCTTTAGATTTAAATCTATAATTTAGGTTTCCCTTATTCTTTTATACTATTCTTATCTTTAAATATATAGAAATCCCTTAAAGTAGACATAAATAAATCTACTTTAAGGGATTTAAAAGTTTACTTATTAATATTTAATAATTATGATTTATCTATATGGAATTTATTTAAATATTAGTATTATTTATAATAATAGTTTTTGTGTTTTTTTACATAATCTAGAATCATAGCATATCCTAAAAACATAAGAACTCCGCAGAATAAAATAGAAAACATAAATTCATTTGATATAATATGTACAATTTCTAATACTAATGATAATTCCACGATTAAATACAAAATCAAAATTAGATAATAAGAATATTTTCTTTTTTTTAAAGATCCTATACCTGCAATTATAAATATTAAACCAATAAATATCCATATACCATATACTAAATAAGGATTATTAAAACTTCTAACTACCGATATATTGTAATGATATTGATTTAAAATATTTTTAATACTGTAAAATATCATTAAAATTCCATGTAATATAGTTATATATGAAACAGCTTTCATAAAAATACCCCCTTGTATAATATAGTTTGTAAAACACATCAAAATAAATATCCTATCTAAAAGTTTTCATCTACTCCTCCTGCCTAGTAGCATGAAAACTTAAAAAACTTGTGCTTTAAAAAACAATTTGAGATAATTGTTCTCGTAAACAGATAGAGATTTTCGTATTCCCCCTTGAGGTTTAAATCCTCCTAAAAAAGAGTGATATCTCTACTTTACGAGTTTTTGCGAATAAGCTGGATGTTGATTAGCTAAAGCTAATTCTTCGTATGTCTAACAAGGCTGTAACTTGTAAAGATTAGAGTGCATATCTATCTGTAATTTAAATTGTGAGGTGTTTGT
>NZ_FQXO01000086.1 GCF_900129995.1 Caloranaerobacter azorensis DSM 13643
AAATACAGTTCAGCATTATTTGTTACTATAGTTTATGTAATTAACAGTTCAGAAATATTTATGAAGACTATTTTTAAAAGATGAAATATTATTTATATAGCAGGCTGTAAATTTAAGAGAGAAGTGATATTTTGTTAGCACCACTTATTTGTTTTGCATGGGTTCCTTTATTATTTATTATTTTGGTATTTCTAGGAATAAATACGGGCAATATTTAAAACAATCATTTTTTTTACTTATTGTACTTTCAATTCTTGCTGTTCTTATATTTTTAAGAGATGAACGATATGTATATTTTGATATTAGTATATATGTAGGCGTAATTATATTAATTGGTTATGTGTTTTCAGATACTAAAAAGAAGGAATGAATAGGAAACAGAGGGATGGTTCTATGTATCCAAAATGAAATAGAAGAACCGTCCTTTTGTATCTAAAATGCATTTTCAGACAATGAAATGACATTTTCGGAAAAAGTTATTGAAAATGGAAAAATATTTTTATATAATTAGCATAAAAGATTAGAAAAATATTCTAATCTTTCATGCTTTTTTCTTTTTTAAAAAGTGAGAAAAAAATATATGGGGAGGTGAGATAATGAGTAAAAGATTTTTTAGAAACTTTTTAACAATAACTACAGCAATGTTATTTATAATTTCTAATGTAGGAGTAAAGCCTACTTGCATCGGTTGGTTCTATAAACCAGAAGTTCCAGAAATATTGAAAAACGAATAATTGTATTTTGTTATGAGTGATAAAGTATTGAATTTAAAAATGAAAATGTTACTTATTAGACTTTATATTTTTGAAAAATAGAGCTACATTTTGAAGTAATATTAAAATAGTATTTACACAAAAGTGTGAAGAGTTAGAGAAATATTCTAGCTTTTCACACTTTTTTATTCATAAAGACATTATAGTAATTCTATTAGTTATTTGTCAAACGTTGAATAAAAAACGAGAGATTTGAATTGAAAATTTTGTTCTTTAGGTTTAAACTATTTATAATCGAGTTTATGTTAAAAGTAGAAATAGTAAACATGGCCTAATAATATAATTATTAGATTGGATTAGTAACAGCATAACAATTTGTTTAGATTTAAAATATTTTCTTTTTTTTGAGTATGACCTTTTTATTCTTAACTTGATAAAAATTAATAAAAGATTTATCATATTCTTTAGGAGTATAAATTCATGTATATATTATAATAGAGAGATTTTTAGGAATAATAAAAAGTGGAGTGATAGAATTGGGAATAATAAATTGAAAATTCTGCAGAATTTGGCTTTGGTTTCACAAATAGGTTTATCTATGGCAATACCTATTTTAGGAGGCGTATATATAGGGAAATTTTTAGATGATAAATTAAATACGGAGTTTATATTTTTAGGTATATTTTCGGTGTTAGGGATAATTACATCTTTTATAAGTTTATTTAAGATAACTACAAAAGGGACTAAAGGGAAGTGATTACTTGAGTTTGCAGGATAATATACAATATAAAATAATAAAGAGGGTATTTATATTAACGATACTCATAATAGGGGTGTTCTTTCTAGTATTTCCAGAACCGATGCCGTATATTTATGGGATTATTTTTGGAGCAACAATAAATGTACTTAACTTTAGATTGATGAGTTTAACATTAGAAAAAGCTGTAGGGATGTCCAATAATAAAATAATGCCGTATGTTGTAGGTAATTATATGGTAAGGTATTTAATTTACGGCATAGTGCTAACAATTTCAGCAATAGCTGATTATATAAATTTCTATTCTACAGTATTAGGAATTTTTATGGTTAAAACTATTATTATATCCGACACATTTTATGATATTATAAAGGGTAAGAAAACATCAAAAATGCAAAATTAATTTTTATGAAAGGAGGTTAGAATAGTGAAAATAGAAATAGCCTTGACACTTTTTGGCAAAGAGATTTTCATACCTGAGACTATAGTTAATACTTGGATTATAGTAATTTTGCTATCTATTTTTGCAATATACGTGAACAAAAAAATAAAAAATGCAAAAATAGATGAGAAACCATCAGGATTACTTAATGTAATAGAATTATTAGTCGAAGGTGTTCAGTCTTTAGTTGAAAGTACAATGGGAGCTGATAAGCTAAAATTTGCTCCTTATATAGGAACTCTTGCTTTATATTTATTAGTAGCTAATCTATTTGGATTATTAGGATTTAAACCTCCTACATCAGATTACAATGTAACTTTTGGATTGGCTTTAATTACATTTGTATTAACACAATATTATGGTTTAAAATCAAAAGGTTTAGGAGGATACATAAAGGGATTTTTTGAGCCTATGCCATTGTTATTTCCATTAAATATTATAGGAGAAATAGCAAACCCTATATCATTATCATTCCGTCTATTTGGTAATATCTTAAGTGGTGTGATAATTATGGGGCTTATGTATGGCGCATTAGGCTATTTTTCAATACTCGTAACACCTGTATTTCATGCATATTTTGATGTTTTCGCAGGTGTAATACAGACATTTATATTTATTATGCTTACTATGGTATTTGTTTCTATGGCAATGGAATAGAGTTAATTCCGGACTTAACGTCCGTCAAATATAATCACAGTATGTAAACCTTGAAAGGAGGGGAATTACATGCCATCAATAGATCCAAAAGCGTTTATACTTGGGTGTTCAGCTATAGGTGCTGGATTAGCTATGATAGCTGGTATTGGTCCTGGAATAGGACAGGGTTATGCTGCAGGTAAAGCTGCGGAAGCTGTTGGAAGGCAACCAGAAGCACAAGGTGATATTATAAGAACAATGATCCTTGGTCAAGCAGTTGCAGAAACAACAGGTATATATGGTCTTGTTATTGCTATAATATTATTATTCGTAAGACCATTACTTAAAGCTTTTTAATATACCTACATAAGAGGTGGGTATTTTCGCCCATCTCTTGTTTCTGTATTAAATTGGGAGTTAATAGGGGAATCCTTTAAATATAAAAATTTAAAATTGAAAATGTAAAATGTAAAATTATTTATTGTTGGTCTTTCGAATATTGAGCCGAATATCGACTAACAAATAGCGAATGACAAATGGTTAATGCTTAAAACGGAGAAAGGAGGATTTATGAATGTCAATAGATGTAAGAGTTATTCCAGAACTTAGTTCTTTGATAATGCAGATCGCAGCAACAATTATATTGTTTTTAATACTAAGACATTTCTTGTTCAAACCGGTTACTGAATTTTTAAATGCTAGAAAAGAAAAAATAGCAAATGATTTATCGGCTGCAAATAAGGACAAGGAAGAAGCTCAAAATCTAAAAAGAGAATATGAAATGAAAATAGAATCATCTAAAAAGGAAGCTCAAGAAATTATAGAGGCTGCTAGACGTAGAGGAGAAGAAGTAAGGGAAGAAATAATAAATGAAGCAAGGAAAGAAGCAGAGGCTATAATTGAAAAAGCTAGGAAGGAAATAGAGAGAGAAAGAGAAAAAGCAGTAGAAGAATTAAAAGAAGAAGTTGTTACAATAGCTATGTTAGCTGCTTCAAAGGTTATAGACAAAAATTTAGATGCTAAAGCTCATAAAGAGATTATAAATAAGTTTATAAACGAGGTAGGGGAAGCTAAATGGCAAAATTAATAGGAAAGACTTATGCCCAAGCTCTATTTGAAGTAGCTGAAGAGGTGGATAAAATACAGCAATTTAAAGAAGAGCTAAATTCAATATATAAAATATTTGATAAAGAAAGAGAGTTCAAAATAATATTTGAACATCCTAAATTATCCAAAGACGAAAAGAAAGATATCATAAATTCTATATTTAAAGGGAAAGTAGCTCAAGAAATATTAAATCTAATATATATTGTAATAGATAAAGGAAGAGAAAGATATTTAATGGATATAATAGAGGAATACATAAGACTATCAAACGAAAAACAAGGCATAATCGAAGCACAGGCCATAACAGCAGTTCCTTTAAATGAAGAAGAAAAATTAAAACTTCAAAATAAATTGTCTGAAAAATTAGGCAAGAATGTTATTCTTAAAAATATTGTTGACACAGACATTATAGGTGGGGTACTTGTTAAAATTCAAGATAAGATAATAGATGCAAGTATAAAAGGGCAATTGGATAAAATTCAGAAGAGTCTTAAAGATATAAGAGTAACTAAGATAGGGGTGAGCAAAGAATGAATCTAAGACCTGAAGAAATTAGTTCAATTATTAAGCAGCAGATTAAGAGATATGAAAACAAATTAGATGTAGTAGATGTAGGTACAGTTATACAAGTTGGTGATGGTATTGCCAGAATACATGGATTAGAGAAATGTATGGCTGGTGAGCTTTTAGAGTTTCCAGGCGGAGTTTATGGTATGGCTCTAAACTTAGAAGAAGATAATGTTGGTTGTGTTTTATTAGGTTCAGATGAAAACATAAAAGAAGGGGATACAGTTAAGAGAACCGAAAGAATAGTTGAGGTTCCAGTTGGAGAGGCCCTTATAGGTAGAGTAGTAAATGCATTGGGACAGCCAATAGATGGAAAAGGTCCTATAAAAACTGAAAAATTCAGACCAATCGAGTCAAAAGCTCCAGGAGTAATTGAAAGAAAATCAGTTTCAGTTCCTCTACAAACTGGTATAAAGGCTATCGACTCAATGATACCAATCGGTAGAGGACAAAGGGAGTTAATAATAGGTGATAGACAGACTGGTAAGACTGCGATTGCGATAGATACTATATTAAATCAAAAAGGGCAAGATGTTATCTGTATATATGTTGCAATTGGACAGAAAAAATCAACTGTAGCTAAAATAGTTGAAACTTTAGAGACAAGAGGAGCTATGGAATATTCAATAGTAGTATCGGCTTCAGCTAGTGAGATGGCACCACTTCAATATATAGCTCCATATGCTGGTTGTGCTATGGCAGAAGAATTCATGTATCAAGGTAAAGACGTACTTATAATATATGACGACTTATCAAAGCACGCTGTTGCATATCGTGCTATGTCATTACTTCTTCGTAGACCACCGGGACGTGAAGCATATCCTGGAGACGTATTCTATTTACATTCAAGACTTTTAGAACGTGCAGCTAGATTAGATGAAGCATATGGTGGAGGTTCTATAACAGCGCTTCCAATAATTGAAACATTAGCAGGGGATATTTCGGCTTATATACCAACAAATGTAATATCAATAACAGACGGTCAGATATTCCTTGAGTCAGAGCTATTCTTCTCAGGGCAAAGACCAGCAGTAAATGCAGGACTTTCAGTATCTCGTGTTGGTGGTGCTGCACAGATAAAGGCTATGAAGAAGGTAGCGGGTACATTAAAACTTGAATTAGCACAGTATAGGGAGTTAGCTGCATTCGCACAGTTCGGTTCAGAACTTGATAAAGAGACTCAGGCAAGACTTGCTCAAGGTCAAAGAATAATGGAAATATTAAAACAGCCGCAATATGCTCCAGTTAAAGTAGAACATCAAGTTATGATTATATATGCGGTTACTAAAAAATATTTAACAGACATTCCGCTAGATAAAATAAAAGACTTTGAAAAAGAGTTTTTAAACTTCATGGATAATAACTATCCGGAAGTAGGTAATAGTATAGTAGAAACAGGCGAATTATCAGAGGAAATGGAAGAAAGATTAAAGGGTGCTATAGAAGAATTTAAAAAGAACTTTAAGCAGGAGTACAATATTTAGGCTGGTTAGAAATTGAAAATTGAAAATGTAAAATTAACTGTTCGCTAATAGGTTTTCACATTAGATAATTGATGGCTTGTAGCGTAGAATTTATTCTACGCTGCAAATAATTAATAAGCAGCGAGTAGCGGAAGATGAATGTGATGGGAGGTGAAAACATGGCCCAAGCAGGGATGCGAGATATAAAGAGAAGGATTAGGAGTGTAAGCAGTACGAAGCAGATTACAAAGGCTATGGAACTTGTATCTTCGGCAAAGTTAAGGAGAGCTAGAGAAAAATTAGAAAAAACAAGACCTTACTATAATACTATAGTAAGGAGTATAAGAGATATACTGACTTCGACTTCAGGTATAAGGCATCCGTTCTTGGAAAAAAGAGAGGTTAAAAAGGCGGCTTATATAGTTATAACGGCAGATAGAGGTTTATGCGGTGGATATAATAATAATGTAATTAAATTGACAGAGGAGAATATAAAGAATAAAGATAATGCAGTAATAATAGCAGTAGGCCAAAAGGCTAGAGATTTCTTTAAGAAAAGAGGATATAATCTAGCAGATGAATTTGTGCATATTTCAGAAAATCCTAATTATTCTCATGCTAGAGAAATTGGAGATATAGTCATAAATTTATATAAAATGAGAGAAATAGACGAAGTAAATATAGTTTACACACAATTTGAAAGTACCATTTCACAAGTAACTAAAATAATGAAACTTCTTCCAGCAGAAAATGTAGTAGAAAAAGGAGATAGAAAGAAGACAACTTTAGTAGAATATGAACCATCTCCTGAAGAAGTATTAGACTATTTAATACCAAAGTATATACATAGCGTAATATATGGAGCAATGATAGAAGCATCGGCAAGCGAGCAGGCAGCAAGAAGAAATGCGATGGAGTCGGCTACGGATAATGCACAGGAGATGATAGAAAACTTGAAATTAAGCTACAACAGAGCGCGTCAAGCATCTATAACTCAAGAAATAGCAGAAATTGTTGGTGGAGCAGAGGCGCTTAAATAGTTAAGACTAGATGAAATTTAAAACAAAAAGATAAGATAAAAGAAAGGATGTGAAAAAATGGCTGAAAAAAATACAGGCAAATTAGTACAGATAATTGGTCCTGTTGTAGATATAAGATTTAGTGCAGATAATCTTCCTAAATTACTAAATGCTATAATTATTGAAGGTAATGGAAGGAAAGTAGTAGCAGAAGTTGCACAGCATATAGGAAACGATACAGTAAGATGTATTGCGATGTCTTCAACAGATGGACTTGTTAGAGGAATGGAAGCTGTAGATACAGGTAGACCTATTACAGTGCCAGTAGGGAGAGTTACATTAGGAAGAATGTTTAATGTGTTAGGTGAAACAATAGATGGTCAAGGGGAAGTTAAATCCAATGAATACGCACCTATTCATAGAGAGGATCCTTCTTTTGAAGAACAGGAGACAGCAACAGAAATATTTGAAACAGGAATAAAAGTTATAGACCTTATAGCGCCATATGCAAAGGGTGGTAAAATAGGTCTATTTGGAGGAGCAGGAGTTGGAAAGACAGTTCTTATTCAGGAATTGATTAACAATATAGCAACAGAGCATGGTGGATTATCAGTATTTGCTGGTGTTGGAGAGAGAACAAGAGAAGGTAATGACCTTTATTATGAAATGAAAGAATCAGGCGTTATAGATAAAACTACTCTAGTATTCGGACAGATGAATGAACCACCGGGAGCAAGAATGCGTGTTGCATTAACAGGATTGACTATGGCAGAACATTTTAGAGATAAAGAGGGTCAAGACGTATTATTATTCATAGATAATATATTCAGATTTACACAAGCGGGTTCAGAGGTGTCAGCGTTACTTGGACGTATGCCTAGTGCCGTTGGATATCAGCCTACATTAGCAACAGAGATGGGACAGTTGCAAGAGAGAATTACATCGACTAAAAAAGGTTCTATAACATCAGTACAGGCAGTATACGTTCCAGCAGACGACTTAACAGACCCTGCACCAGCAACAACATTTGCGCATTTGGATGCTACTACAGTTCTTTCTCGTCAAATAGCAGAGCTTGGTATTTATCCTGCAGTTGACCCATTAGACTCAACATCTAGGATACTTGACCCTGCTATTATAGGAGAAGAACACTATAGAGTAGCGCGTGGAGTACAAGAGGTACTTCAAAGATATAAAGAACTGCAAGATATAATAGCAATTCTTGGTATGGATGAACTTTCAGAAGAAGATAAATTAATAGTTGCTCGTGCAAGGAAAATTCAAAGATTCTTATCACAGCCTTTCCATGTTGCAGAGCAGTTTACAGGTAGACCAGGTAAGTATGTACCTATAAAAGAAACTGTAAGAGGGTTTAAAGAAATATTGGAAGGTAAGCATGACGATCTTCCAGAGCAAGCATTTTATATGGTAGGTACAATAGATGAAGCGGTTGAAAATGCTAAGAGCATGAGATAAGGCTTTAAAAGCGAGGTGGAGAAAATGTCACAGTTCACCCTAGAAATAGTGACTCCAGATAGAAAGTTTTTTGAAGATGAAGTAGAGATGGTAATCGTAAGAGGAATAGAGGGAGATATAGGAATACTTAAAAATCATACTCCTATGGTTACACCTCTATCAATTGGAAAGATAAGAATAAAGAAGGATGGAGAAATTAAAGAAGCGGCCATAGCAGGAGGATATATAGAAATTACAAAAAACAAGACAACAGTTATAACAGATGCTGCTGAATGGCCAGAAGAAATAGATGTAAGAAGAGCAGAAGAAGCTAAAAAAAGAGCGGAGCAAAGACTTAAAAGTGGTAAAGGCGAAATAGATGTTGTTAGAGCTCAAATAGCGCTTAAAAAAGCTCTAAATAGACTAGAATTAGCCAAGAAAAAATAAGACTAGGCGAATGCCTAGTCTTATTTTCTTCTCTAGTCTTACATTTCCTATATATTTTATTTATCGCTCTTTATTCTATGGCAACTTTAAATATATAAGTCGTATTCAAAAAAATCAGAGATTTCGCATCAAATTTCCAGTAAAAAATTTATTTTTACTAAAATTTTATTTTTTAACATTTACTTGAATAACTGGGAAGCCTGTAGACCGATAGGTCTTAAAAATAGTTACACCTCCCCCTACCCCAAGAAATTTTAATAATCAATTTCCAGTTTTATTTTTAATTATGTTTTTTCAAATATTGGATTTATCCAATCAGCTTCTATAGTAAATCTTTCATCTCTTATATCTTCAATAATATCTATCTGCAACATTCTTTTCTTTCTAAATCCTCTAATACA
>NZ_FQXO01000082.1 GCF_900129995.1 Caloranaerobacter azorensis DSM 13643
CAGAGGTCATAGTACCTATCAAAACCTAGGATAGATAGGGAAGGACCGAACATTAGGGAGGTAAGTAGCATTGAAAGATTCGAGAGGTATGCAAAGACCACAGAAAACTTCATATGAAGGCTCTCCGACTGAAGTAGGACTGGAAGTCCAAGATAGGAAGGAAGCGTGTAGTATACCTTCGGCATCATCAATAGCGAAAGCCAGAGTTCAAGTTTGAACTTAACCTAATGAACCGCCGTATACCGAACGGTACGTACGGTGGTGTGAGAGGTCGGTAGATGAATTAATCATCTACCTCCTACTCGATTTATAATAAAATTCATAAATCCCCATGAAAAATAGAAAAATAGCAAAAATTTTTTTGAGCATTTCTGAATTAATATTAACTGCAATCATAGAACCTATCAATGCACCGATTAATCCAGTTATAATTATCGGAAAGGCTATTTTTAAAAGTATATTTTTATTATAGAAATGAATAAATAATGCAGTTATTGCAGTTGGTATAAATACTAGAAGATTAATACCTTGAGCCTTATGTTGAGATAGAGTTGTAAAAAATATAAGTCCAGGAATTAATATAGTTCCCCCGCCAATACCTAAACCACTTATTATTCCCGAAAAGAAGCCTATAATGAACAGAATCATTTAATCACCATCCTAATTGCTGCGATAATCATAAAGATACCAAATATTTTTCTCAATATATTTGTAGGAATTTTGTTCAATAATTTTGATCCTATTATACTTCCTAGAACGGCCCCGATAATTACAGGTATTGCTATTTTATAAACTAACATTCCCTGTTTTAAATAAATAAAAGTACTGATAAAGGTAATAGGTAAAATTATAAAAATTGCAGTAGCATGGGCTTTGTGTTCTTCTATACCTAATAAGAACACGAGAGATGGCACTATAATAGTACCTCCACCTGATCCAAATAGGCCATTAATTATTCCTGTTATAAAACCTACCAATAAAGATTTATATATTTTTTTATTTAGTATCATACTATCACCATAAAAGATATTTTATTTGTAAATTTTCCTTAAATAGGGTCAATTATTCACTTGACAAAAATTAATATAAAAAATATTATATACATGAAAACATATAGGAATACTAGGAAATCAAAGGAGGTTTATTATGATTTATAATAGTATAATAGAAACGATAGGAAATACTCCTATAGTAAAATTAAACAATATAGTTGACAAAAATAGTGCAGATGTATATGTGAAGCTTGAGTATTTTAACCCTGGAAGCAGCGTTAAAGACAGAATTGCTTTAAATATGATTAAGCAAGCTGAAAAAGAAGGTAAATTAAACAAAGATTCGGTTATAATAGAGCCTACCAGTGGGAATACAGGTATAGGATTAGCCATGATTGGTGCAGCTAAAGGCTACAAAGTAGTTTTAGTAATGCCAGATACAATGAGTTTAGAGAGGAGAAATTTATTAAAAGCTTATGGTGCCGAATTAGTATTGACTCCTGGTATAAAAGGCATGAAGGGAGCGGTAGAAAAAGCAAAAGAACTTTTAGAGAAGAATGAGAATTATTTTATGCCACAGCAATTTGAAAATCCAAGCAATCCTGAAATTCATAGAAAAACTACTGCACGAGAAATTATAGAGCAAATGGATGGTAAATTTGATGCATTTGTAGCCGGAGTTGGTACAGGTGGTACTTTAACAGGTGTGGCTCAAGTTTTAAATCAAGAAATGAAAAATGTAGAAATAATAGCAGTAGAGCCTGAAAAATCACCCGTTTTATCTGGGGGACAGCCTGGACCACATGGATTACAAGGAATAGGAGCTGGTTTTATACCAAAAGTATTAGATAAAGACTTGATAGATAGTATAGAGAGAGTGAGCGAAGAAGATGCAATAAATACAATAAAAGAAGTAGCGAAAAAAGAGGGAATATTATTAGGAATATCCTCTGGTGCAGCTATATATGCAGCTTTGAATAAGGCAAAAAAATTAGGAAAAGGTAAAAAAGTAGTTGTAATCGCTCCTGATAATGGAGAAAGATATTTAAGTACAGGAGTATTTGAATAAACTGTTTACTATTCAATGCATTTCATGAAATCTAAAAGTTAAAATTGGAAAAAATTAAGAATCTCGTAGGATAAGCAGGATAATTTCTGCTTAACTGCGGGATTTTATTTTTTATGAAGACGTTATTAAAAATTTTAAAATCTTTATAAAATCTTTAAAATTGAATATTAAATTATAATTGTTAAATAAATATTAGGGACTCAAGGAGGATTAGTTATGAAAGAGAAAAAGATAGAGGTTATAAATGTAACAAAGAAAATCGGTAGAAAAACCATATTAGAAAATATTTCATTTACAGTATCAAAAGGAGAAATAAGTGCTCTAATAGGACCAAATGGTGCAGGAAAAACAACATTAATAAGAATGCTGACAGGACTAATTGATTTAACTGACGGAGAGATATTTATATGCGGGAACAGTATAATTAAAGATAGAAAAAATGCTTTAAAAAAATTAGGAGCAATTGTAGAAGCTCCAATATTTTTCCCTTATATGACAGGAAGAAAACTACTTCAGAATTTAGCACGTCTACATAACGATATGCCTAGAAAAGAACAGCTTGACAAAGTGGAGGAAGTATTAGAATTAGTAGGGTTAAGAGATAGAGGAGACGATAAGGTGAAAACCTACTCATTGGGGATGAAACAGAGGTTGGGTATAGCTCAAGCACTGCTTGGAAACCCAGACGTTATAATATTGGATGAACCTTCAAATGGACTTGATCCTTTAGGGATGAAGCAGTTAAGAGAGTTGATCAAAAAACTTAGGGATGAGAAAGGAGTAACTTTCCTTATATCAAGTCATTTGCTCGATGAGTTGCAGTTGTTCTGCGATAAGTTTATCATAATCAATAATGGGAAAGTTATCTGGGAAGGAACAAAGGAAGAACTTATTACTTTAACTAGTGGGGGGAATAGAATAGAGGATGCATTTATAGAACTTATTAAAGTTAAGTGAGGTGAAATGGAGTGGTAGATCTTATTAAGAGCGAATGGGAAAGATTGTGGTTGAAGAAAAGTACGTGGCTTTGTTTTTTAGCAATTCCTTTTATGGTATATGCAACGATATTGTATTATGCTAAAAAGAATATGATGATTTTACAAACAAGTCCAGAATATACTAATTTTTTAAATTTTCCTGTGGCTGCGCTTCAAGAACAGCTTATAAGTGCAATAAATGTTTTTTTGATATTGTTTATTGTATTATCCATAACTGAGGAATATAGAAGTGGCCAGATGAGAATGGTTATGATACGAAGATACAATATTCGTGAGATACTATTTGCAAAGTACATAGTCATAATTTTAGTAATGTTTTTGTTTCTATCGTACTATTTTATTTTTAGTTTCATAGAGGGATATATTTTCTTGCCTAAAGATAAGACCACAAGGTTTTTCTTTAGAGAGGATATATTTCTTGCAAAGGATGCAGCCATATATTGTTTAAAGTACTATTTTCTAGCTTTTGTAACTATTATAGCTGTAGCTAGTATGTGTGTGTTTATATCTTTAATAAGCAAGAGCACTACAGTTGCAGCAGGAGCTAATATTGCTATCGTACTGTTTTTAGCTATGGGTACAGAGATAGTCAAGATTTTCGCTCAAATTTTAGGACATGCACCGCCAACAAAGGTTATGTTTTCGTCTATAGTTCATATTCAATATAAGGGTATATATTATTTATTATCGAATAACGAATTAAATTCATGGATTATCTTTATTATTTTAGCATATATAATTGTATTTTCTGTGTTTTCATATTTGTATTTGAGAAAAAAGGATTCGTTTATATAAAAGGAGGCGTTTATCATGAAAGCGTTGATTTTAAGTGAATTGGAAAGAATATGGGGCAGAAAAAGAACAGGTATTTTATTCATATTAAATATAGTACTTATATTTATGATATGTGCATTTGTTAACTTTTATAAAGTAGGGTTTTATGGGCCAAATGCTTATATTAAGCTGAATTCCTTGAATTTTTCACCTTTTGTACTTAGAGAAGGACATATAATCCTTGCATGTATAATTTGCCCTATTATTTTTATCGATTGTTTGAATTATGAAAAAACATCGGGTGGATTTAGACTTTATATGATTAGAGCTTATGACAAATTTGAGTATATTGTTTCTAAATGGATTGCACTTAGTATAACACTTTTTATATTTGTAATAAGTATTTTCATTGTAAGCAATGTATTCGGATTTACTTTAATGCCCAAAACTGAATATACAGAGCTTGTTAATGTTCAAGGTGAATATGGATTAATTTCGGCACTGCTTTATAATATAAAATTCTATATGATTGAATACATGATTTTGCTTTGTATACTTGGAATAGCGAGTTTAGTGAGTGTTTTAGTGCCAAATGCGGTTTTAGCTGTTATTGCGACAATTGCAGTAATAGTTGGTTCTATTTATGTATGGGATGGATTTTCGTTTTTACTATTTAGTACAGATGAGATTTTTAATGCACTAGGTGGAATTAATACAGCTCAATTTTTTATAAGCTTAATAGGAATAATTTTGATAACAGTATTATCAAGTGGGGTTATATGGAAAAAGAAAGGGTATTATTTTTAGTGGGAAGCATGATAAAATATTGGTATGATTTTATAATACAGCAGTTTAAGTAGTATCATGAGTATTGTTTTAGATACTCATGATATTCTTTTGCTTTTGGAATGTAAAATACAGGAATTTTAGGAGGAATGTTTAATGAAGGAAAAGATTTTAATTGCTGATGATGAAGAAGATATTGTTTCTTTTATAAAGGATTTTTTAGAAGAAGATTATGAAATTCTTTGTGCTTATAATGGTGAGGAGGCAATTGAAAAGGCTAAATGTAATCCTGATTTGATATTACTTGATGTTATGATGCCAAATTTAAATGGATATGAAGTATGTAGCATTATAAGAGATATAGTAAGCTGTCCAATAATATTTTTGACAGCCAAGCATGAGGAGCAAGATATAATCAGAGGACTTACTATTGGAGGAGATGATTACATAGCTAAGCCATTTAGTCTTAGAGAGTTAAAAGTAAGAATAGAGGCTCATCTGAGAAGAGAAAAACGGAGCTATAATAATAAACGAGCAAGGTTGTATTTTGGTGATTTATCTATAGATTTAAAAGGTAATAAAGTATATTTCAAAAATGAGATAATACACATGACGAAAAAAGAATATAAGATAGTTGAATTTCTAGCAATTAATTGCGGACAAGTCTTTTCAAAGGAGCAGATTTATGAAAAGATATGGGGTTATGATGCTGAAGGTGATGCATCAGTAGTAGCTGAACATGTAAAAAAAATAAGGCAGAAAATTAGCGAATATGATTCTAAAAGAGATTATATTAAAACAGTTTGGGGAGTAGGATATAGATGGGAAAAATGGTCGATGTAGATGATATATCTTTAAAGAAACAATTAATTATTTATATATTAGCGGTAATAATTTTAAGTTTTATTTGTACGACTGTAGTGATTACTGCTAATTTGATTCTTATGTCAAGAGGAATTATACTTAGAGCTGATTATTATGAGTCGAAAGTACCGTTTATTGAAAAATACATAGAAAATACCGGCGATAAATTATTAAATAAAGGGTTTAAGACTGAACTTGAAAAAATAATACCAGTGCAGGGAATAGAATATCAAGTTTTAAATTATAAAGGAGAAATGATATATGGAAATTACAAAACAGATATTGTTGATTTGCCATTTAAAAGTATAGATAAAAGAGATAAGATAGTTGTAGGATATTTTAATGCAGAGGTTATCGAGTTTATACCTATATCTAAAAATGGATTGGCTGTAGGAATGGTGTTACTAAAATATCATATTAAGCCTTCAGCGAGGAATCCAAAGTATAATTTTTTGGTTCAATATTTGGAACAGATTGTAGTTATATCTCCATTTGTATTTATAATATTGTTTACGATTATTTTTGTTTCAAAGTTTAATAAAAAATTGAGTGGACCTTTAAATGAGCTTTTAGAAGGGGCTAATAAGATAAAGAATAGGAATTTGGAGTTCAAAATTAGTTATAAAAGTAATAATGAGCTTGGGAAATTGTGTTCTGCCTTTGAAGACATGAGAAATGAGCTTAAAGTAACTCTTGAAAATCAATGGAAATTGGAGCAGGACAGACGATATATGCTTGAAGCAATTGCGCATGATTTGAGAACACCTTTAACTATAATAAAAGGACATATAGAAGGGATTTTGTATTCTAATAAATTTGATGAAGATAAATTCATACGATATTTGAATCTTATAGATAAGAATGTTGACAGGATAATAAAGCTTATAGAAAAAATGGATAGAATAGTGAAACTTGAGCAGCAAGATTTTAAGTTGGAATTTGAAAAGTGTGATATAGTAAAATTTTTAAATGAGAAATCGAGTGATTTTGATAGAATTTGTAGTCTTAAAAAAATTAATTTTATAATGAAAAAAGATGAAAAATTAGCTGATAAATTTATAATTTCGACAGATATAAATGCATTAAGTCAGATTTTAGATAATATAATTTCTAATAGTTTGAGATATACTCCAATTAATGGTGAAATAATATTGAAAGTTAATATAGAGAAAAATACATTATGTTTTTTGATAGATGACACGGGATGTGGTTTTAGTAGTAGAGATATTAAGAATATGTTCAAAAGGTTTTATCAAGGTGATGAGTCTAGGTCAAAAGAAAAAGGGCATTATGGATTAGGTTTGTATATTGTAAAAACCCTTGTAGAAAAGTTGGGCGGTAGCATTACAGCAGGGAATAATGAAATGGGTGGAGCTAGGGTTAAATTTAGTATTCCTATTCAGTGAAAAATTTAAATAAATTTTAATAAAGGATTATCAGCATCAAAAAATGAAATTGCTTTTTGATGTTGATAATCCTAAAATTATGTACTAGATAGTTGGCATATTTATTATAAAGCTACAATTCTTTCCCACATTCATTACAGAATTTGGCATTTTCGTCATTCAATTTACCGCAATTTCTACATTTGATTTTTACAACCTCTTTTATAGGTGAAGAAGATTTTTCGGTAAAATTCTTTAAAATATCTACATTTTCAACGACGTCATTAATCATTTTTCCTTTTGTAGTATTAAAGGGCTTTAAATCTTCTCTAGCTTTTTCTGGGTCAAGTATGATTCCTGAACCAGCAGCGCCTTTTCTTCCAATGATTTGTAAAATAGCACCGGCGATTATAAGTCCCATACCAATTGGAGCTCTAACAAATGCAGAACTAGCACCACCAAAGCTTGGTTCATTAATAGCTGTAAATCCAATGAAAAATGCAGAGAAAAACATTAAAAAGCCAATGATTGTAAGAAAAAGGCCTATGTAGTATGTAATTTTTCTTTTAGTAGAAATTTTATTTGACATAGAATTTCCCCCCACCAGTTTTATTGGTAATTATTATATATCAAGTAAGAATAAACTTCAAATGGATTGTATTAATAATATTTGACAGATAAAAATATATTTGCTACCCTATACTATAGATATATTCAGATATATTGATATTGAACACTATGTAACACTTAATGGAGGGCAGTAATATGGAAAATATAGAAAAAGTATGTGATAATTTAGTAAGTTGGCTAATAGATAAAGTACAAGAAGCGGGATGTAAAGGTTTGGTTGTTGGATTAAGTGGCGGTATTGATTCTGCTGTAGTAGCGGCGTTAGCTAAAAGGGCTTTCCCAGAAAGTTCATTAGGTGTAATAATGCCGTGTCATAGTAATAGCAAAGACGAAGAACATGCTAAATTAGTAGCAGAAACGATAGGTTTAAAAACAGTTAAGGTTGATTTATCAAAAACGTTTGATAGTTTATTAGATGAATTAAAAGATGATGGTACTAATCTATTAGCAGTATCTAATATAAAGCCGAGATTAAGAATGACAACATTATACTATTTTGCACAGAAAAACAAATATTTAGTAGCGGGTACAGGTAATAAGAGTGAATTAACTATAGGGTATTTTACTAAATACGGTGATAGTGGAGTGGATTTGCTTCCTATTGCAGATTTTGTTAAATTTGAAGTAAAAGAGTTAGCTAAATTTCTAGGTATTCCTGAAATAATTATAAACAAACCACCTTCAGCGGGCTTATGGGAAAATCAGACGGATGAAGGAGAAATGGGATTTAGCTACAAGGAATTAGACACTTTTATATTAACAGGCGGAGCTACTCCTAATGTGAAAGAAAAGATAATCAGAATGAATAAATTGAGTGAACATAAAAGAAGGATGCCATTAATGTTTATAAGAGAAAAGTAAAGGAGGTAAATTATGGCAGGGCACTCAAAATGGGCTAATATAAAACATAGAAAAGGGAAACAGGATGCTAAAAGAGCAAAAATTTTCACGAAATTAACTAGAGCTATAATAGTAGCTGCCAGAGAAGGTGGGGCAGATCCAGAATATAATGCTGCTTTAAAAACTGCTATTGAAAAAGCAAAAGCTGCGAATATGCCGAATGATAATATAGAAAGAGCAATCAAGAAAGGTGCTGGAGAATTAGATGGTGTTAACTATGAAGAAATAACATATGAAGGCTATGGACCAGGTGGAATTGCAGTATTAGTTGAAGTATTAACGGATAATAGAAATCGTACTGCATCTGATATAAGACATTATTTTAGTAAATTTGGAGGCAATTTAGGTTCTACTGGCTGTGTTTCATTTATGTTTGATAGAAAAGGTGTATTAATTATAGAAAAAGAAGAGGGAATTGATGAAGAAGAATTAATGATGCAAGCAATAGAAGCAGGAGCAGAAGATTTCATAACTGAAGAAGAATATTTTGAAATAACTACAAGTCCAGAAGATTTTGCGACTGTAAGGGATTCATTAAAACAGGCTGGATATACATTTACAACTGCAGAAATTTCTTTTATACCTCAAAATACAACTAGGTTAACTGATGAAGATGATATTAAAAATATGACTAAACTTATAGATGCTTTGGAAGATAATGACGATGTGCAGAATGTGTACCACAATTGGGAGATGCCAGAGGATTTAGAGTAGTTTAGTTTTAAATGTAGTTAAATCAATGAATTCAGAAATTAATGGGAAATATAAAGTCTGAAAAAATAGCTTGAATGATGATAAACGTTACACCTTTTTCGTATTATGTATAATACGAGAAAGGTGTATTTTTAGAATTCGAAGATTTTATATATAATTTTTAAACAGTATTATTAGGATTTTAAGAACGTTTTTTCAGTTTTGAAAAAAGTATATAATAATTAATCCAATTCTAAAAGTTTGATTTCTTAGTATAATAAAATTATAGGCATTTTTAAATTTTGGCAAATAATACATTTAATAGATTTATTTTTGAAATTATTTGTTTTAGAAGTTTTATTTCAATTGTAATTTTTAGTATAATAATAGAATAGATGGTTGTATTTTAGTTAATGAGTTTTTAGAAGTATTTTAAATTTTTTATTTACTATAATTAGAAAAATTTCACAGCTGCAGTAAAGTGGACTTTAATTAAAAAGTTGTGAATTCCATGAAATATCTTAATTAGAGGGCTTTAAGTTTATATTTTAGAAAACATTATTATAGCTTTACTGCAGAAATACATATTATGATTGAAATCAAATATATTGTAAGCCTTTAAATTTCCTATAAATAGTTATTAAAAAAATAGGGGGTTTTATATTAACTATGTGGAATGTAAATTATGTTAACTTTGATGAATTATCTAAAGTTTGGGGAGTTTTATATTAACTATGTGGAATGTAAATCTTACGAGGCAAATTAATATCAAAATGAGGAATATGCGTTTTATATTAACTATGTGGAATGTAAATTCTGT
>NZ_FQXO01000085.1 GCF_900129995.1 Caloranaerobacter azorensis DSM 13643
ATTTAATCTTATGCAATTATATTTCTTTAGGTGTATTAGAGGATTTAGAAAGAAAAGAATGTTGCAGATAGATATTATTGAAGATATAAGAGATGAAAGATTTACTATAGAAGCTGATTGGATAAATCCAATATTTGAAAAAACATAATTAAAAATAAAACTGGAAATTGATTATTAAAATTTCTTGGGGTAGGGGGAGGTGTAACTATTTTTAAGACCTATCGGTCTACAGGCTTCCCAGTTATTCAAGTAAATGTTAAAAAATAAAATTTTAGTAAAAACAAATTTTTTACTGGAAATTTGATGCGAAATCTCTGGTAAATACATTAAATTCTTGACATAGAGATATAATATAGCTATAATCAATAGTAGTGTCTGCTTTTTTGGATAAATGCAATGCTTTATATAAATAAAGGAAAGAAAGTTTAGTAGTTGTTGAAGGGGGTGTATTTGAAATGAAAAGAACATATCAGCCAAAGAAAAGACAGAGAAAGAAAGAGCATGGGTTCAGAAAGAGAATGAGTACAAAATCAGGAAGAAATGTGTTAAAGAGACGTAGAAGAAAGGGCAGAAAGAGGTTGACAGCATAAGGCCGCATATTAGTGGCCTTTTTATGTTAATTTCCAGGATATTTAAGGGGAATTAGAATGGACAAGAAGAAATTAAAGCTTAGGAATAGTAGAGAATTTAAAAGAGTGTATAAATATGGAGATTCTTATGCTAATAAGTATCTAGTAATTTTTTTTATTAAAAATAATTTAAATTACAATAGAGTTGGTTTTTCTGTTACTAAAAAGATAGGAAAAAGTGTAGTGAGAAATAGAATTAGAAGATTGATAAAAGAAGCTTATAGGTTGAATTGCGATAAGTTGAAACAAGGATATGATTTAGTGTTTATACCTAAAAGAGTAGCTGTAGAACAGGGATATAAGGAAATAGAAAGTGCGATGTTACATTTATTTAAGAAAACCAAATTATTAAAATAGGGTGTATATATGAAAAAATTGATTATAATCTTAATAAGATGGTATCAGAAATTTATTTCACCGTTAAAACCTAGAACGTGTAGGTTTTATCCGACATGTTCTGAATATTCAATTAAAGCTATCGAAAAATATGGGTTAATAAAAGGCGGATTTAAGAGTATAAAGAGAATTGTTAGATGTAATCCTCTTAACCCTGGAGGCTACGATCCGTTGGAATAAAGAGGAGGTTATTGAATGATAGATTTATTTGCTAAACCTTTGGGAGCATTAGTTAGGGTTGTTTATAATTTTGTATATAATTTGGGGTTTGATGCTAAATTATTTTCTGCATATTCTATTGCTATTATAATAGCTACAATAATTTTGAGATTTATTTTATTACCATTAACGTTAAAACAGATGAGATCAATGAAAAAAATGCAGGAACTCCAACCTAAGATAAAGGAGCTGCAGGATAAATATAAAAATGATCAGCAGACTCTAAATATTAAAATAATGGAATTATATAAGGAAAATAATGTGAATCCTTTTAGTGGTTGTTTTCCTATATTGATTCAATTTCCTATAATTATTGGCTTTTTTAGGGTATTGCAAAATCCTGTAAATTATATATTTGGCAGTGAAGCCGTGTATGAATCTATAAATAAAACATTTTTTTGGATTTCTAATTTAAATAATCCAGATCCGTGGATACTTCCTATTTTAGCTGCTATTACAACGTATCTTACTAGTAAGATGACGAATACATCGGGAGGAAATGCACAGGCAGAGGCTACTCAAAAAACTATGACTATCATGTTTCCTTTTATGATATTTTTCTTTGCTAAAAATACGCCAGCAGGTCTTGCATTATACTGGGTTGTAAGTAATATTTTCCAAATAGTACAACAGTATTTGATTAATAGATCTACAGGCAATGTTAAGGAGGAGTCAAATTAATATGAAGTCTATAGTTAAAATAGCTAAGACTATTGATGATGCTGTTAAGGAAGCTTTATTGGAGTTAGGTGCAGATAGAGATGATGTGCTTGTTAAAGTTTTGGAAGAACCTAGTAAGGGTTTTTTAGGAATTATAGGTTGTAAAGATGCTAAAGTAGAAGTTACTGTTGTGAATGACCCAGTAGAAATTGCAGGAAATTTTTTAAAGATGCTTTTCAGTAAAATGAAGATAGATGCTAATGCTAATATTAAGAGAGAAGGAACGAGTTTATTTATAGATATTAAAGATATAAGCGATAGAGATATGGGTATTTTAATAGGAAAAAGAGGAAAGACTTTAGATTCTATACAATATCTTGTTGGTTTGATTGTAAATAAAGAAAGAGAGAATTATATTAGAGTTTTTTTAGATGTTAATAACTATAGGAAGAAGAGAGAGGAAACTCTTATTAGATTGGCTGAAAAGATGGCATTTAAAGCAAAGAGATTAAGAAGAGATATAAAACTTGAACCAATGAATTCTAATGAAAGAAGGATTATACATTCAACACTTCAAAACAATCCTTATGTAGAAACGTTTAGTGAAGGAGAAGAACCATTTAGGAGAGTAGTAATCAGTTATAAAAGAGAAACATCAAAAACCCAGTATTAATACTGGGTTTATGTTTTGCTTGAAGATTAATTTGGTATACTAATATTAGTCTATTATAAATTAAATGAGGTGAGTTAAGGTGTATTTTGATACAATTGCTGCTGTTGCTACAGCACCCGGAGAAGCTGGTATTGGAATTGTGAGAATTAGCGGTGAAAAAGCATTGGAAATAGTAGATAAAATCTTTAGAACTAAAAAAGAAAGAAAATTAAGTGATTTTCAAGAGAGAAGATTAACATATGGATACATAGTAGAGCCTGATACTGGTAAGAAGATAGATGAAGTATTGGCTGTATATATGAAAGCACCATATACTTATACAAAAGAGGACATTGTAGAAATAAATTGTCATGGTGGAATGATACCTGTAAGGAGAATTTTAGAGATAGTATTGGAAAACGGGGCTAGACTTGCAGAGCCTGGTGAATTTACAAAAAGGGCTTTTTTAAATGGAAGAATAGATTTATCACAAGCTGAGGCAGTAATTGATTTAATTAGAGCTAAAACTGATTCGAGTTTTGATGTATCTTTTAATCAACTTGAGGGTGGATTATCAAAGGAGATAAATGAAATTAGAGAGATTTTATTGAGAATGTTAGCGAATATAGAGGCTAGTATAGATTTCCCAGAAGAAGATATAGAAACCATGACATACGAAGGGCTGCTAGATGAGGGAAATAATGTCTTAAAAAGAATAGAAAAACTTTTAGATACAGTATATACAGGAAAGATATTAAGAGAAGGATTAAAAACAGTAATACTTGGTAAACCTAATGTTGGTAAATCTTCACTTATGAATGCAATACTTAGAGAAAATAGAGCTATTGTAACAGATATACCTGGTACTACTAGAGATATAATAGAAGAGTATGTAAATATTAAAGGAATTCCTTTAAAGATAATAGATACTGCAGGTATAAGGGAAACAGAAGATGTGGTTGAGAGAATAGGGGTCGAAAGAGCAAAAAGTTTATTAGAAGAAGCTGATTTAGTTATTGTGCTTTTTGATGTATCTAAAGAATTAACTGAGGAAGATATGGAAATTGCTAGATTGGTTAAAAACAAGAAAGTAGTAGTTTTGACAAATAAAATAGATTTACCACCAGTAGTAAGTAGAGAGGAAATAGAGAAAATTTTACCGGGTAAAAAGATAATAGAAACTTCAATAATTAAAGGAGAAGGATTAGAAGTATTAGAAGATTCTTTAAAAGAAATGTTTTTTGCAGGGGAGATAAAAATAAAGGATAATACAATAGTTACAAATGCTAGACATAAGAGTTTATTACTTAAAGCTAAAAAGAATATTGAAGAGGCGATCGAGTCTATTGAAATGGGCATGCCTATAGATTGTATAGAAGTTGATGTTAAAGATTGTTGGGAAAATTTAGGTCAAATAACAGGCGATACTGTTACAGAAGATATTATTGATAAGATATTTGAAGAATTTTGCATAGGCAAATAAGTTTATTTGTTTAAAAGGAGGAAGCTTCTATGAAGTATCAAGCTGGTGAATATGATATTATTGTTATCGGAGCAGGACATGCAGGTTGTGAAGCTGCTCTTGCAGCTGCGAGAATGGGTATGAAAACTCTTTTACTTACAATAAATTTGGATTCTATAGCACTTATGCCATGTAATCCCGCAATAGGTGGTACTGGAAAGGGACATTTAGTTCGAGAAATAGATGCTTTAGGTGGGGAAATGGGAAAAAATATTGATAAAACTTTTATTCAGAGTAGAATGTTAAATACATCAAAGGGGCCAGCAGTACATTCTTTAAGAGCACAAGCAGATAAAAAGAGATATCAATCTAGTATGAAACAAGTTATTGAAGAACAGAAGAATTTAGATTTAAAGCAGGCAGAAGTTATAGAAATTTTAGTAGAAGATAAAAAGGTTACAGGAGTAGTTACAAAGACTGGCGGTGTTTATTCAGGAAGAGCAGTTATATTAGCTACGGGTACTTATCTTAAAGGTAGAATATTTATAGGAGAAGTTAATTTTGAAGGTGGACCTAATGGACTTTTCCCTGCTAATCATTTATCAGAATCTTTAAAAAAGATAGGAGTAAAATTAAGAAGATTTAAAACTGGAACACCTGCAAGGATACATAGAGATAGTATTGATTTTAGTAAAATGGAAGTTCAGCCTGGAGATGAAGAAATAGTTCCTTTTTCTTTTTTAAATGATAAAATTGAAAAAGATCAGGTACCTTGTTGGTTAACTTATACTAATGAGGAGACTCATAAGGTCATATTAGATAATTTGAATAGATCACCATTATATGCTGGTGAAATAGAGGGTGTTGGACCTAGATATTGTCCTTCAATTGAAGATAAGATAATTAGGTTTTCAGATAAAAAGAAACATCAGATATTTATAGAGCCGGAAGGACTAGATACTTGTGAGATGTATGTACAGGGAATGTCAACTTCATTACCAGAAGAAGTGCAGATTAAGATGCTTAGAACAGTTCCCGGATTAGAAAATGTTGAAATAATGAGACCAGCTTATGCTATAGAATACGATTGTATAGATCCGACACAGTTAAAGAGAACATTAGAGTATAAAGAGATTGAGAATTTATATTTTGCTGGACAGATAAATGGAACATCGGGATATGAAGAAGCGGCGGCACAAGGTATCATTGCAGGAATAAATGCGGTTCTTAAATTAAGAGGTAAAGAACCTTTTATTTTAGATAGATCAGAGGCATATATAGGTGTATTAATAGATGATTTAGTAACTAAAGGGACAAATGAGCCTTATAGAATGATGACATCTAGAGCAGAATACAGATTGATTTTAAGACAAGATAATGCAGATTTAAGACTAACTGAAAAAAGTTATAAAATAGGTTTAGCCGATGAGGAGAGATATAAGAAGGTAGTATATAAAAGGCAGAAAATAGAGGAAGAAATAAAGAGATTAAAAAATATTAAAATTACGCCGACTAAAGAAATACAGGAATTTTTAACTTCTAAAAATAGTACACCATTAAAAGCACCAACGACTTTGTATGATTTAATAAAAAGACCTGAATTATCATATGAAATTTTAGCTGAAATCGATAAGAATAGACCAAAACTTCCAAGAGAAATAAGAATGCAGGTAGAAATTCAGATTAAATATCAAGGCTATATTAATAAACAGTTAAAACAGATTGAACAGTTTAAAAAATTAGAAAACAAGAAATTACCTAAAGATATTGATTACAGTAAAATAGAGGGATTAAGGCTTGAAGCTAGACAAAAGTTAAATGATATAAGACCGGATTCGATTGGTCAGGCATCAAGAATTTCTGGAGTTTCTCCTGCCGATATTTCAGTTTTACTTATCTATTTAGAGCAGCAAAAAAGATTAAAAACTAGGAGTGAAAATGATGAGTAATATTGACACTTTGATAGAAGGTAGTAGAGAATTAGGAATTTCATTAAAAGCAGAAGAAATAGAAAAATTTTATAAATTTAAGGAATTATTAAAGGAATGGAATAAGAAAATAAACTTAACTGCCATAGAAGATGATAAAGAGATAGATATAAAGCATTTTTTAGATAGTTTGACGTTATTAAAGACGGATTATATAAAGGACGGTTATAAAATAATTGATATAGGTACGGGGGGCGGATTTCCGGGAATACCTCTTAAAATAGTTAGAGAAGACATAGAATTAGTTTTAATGGACAGTTTACAAAAAAGGATTAAGTTTTTAGATTTAGTAATCAATGAACTTGAGTTAGGTAATATAAAAGCTATACATGGGAGAGCAGAAGATTTTGGGCGTGACAAAGAATATAGAGAAAAATTTGATATTGCCGTTTCGAGAGCTGTTGCTTCTTTAAATATTTTATTTGAATACTGTCTGCCATTTGTGAAAGTAGGAGGTCTCTTTATAGCCATGAAAGGACCAGATGTCGATGCTGAATTAAAGGAATCTGAAAGGGCGATAAGATTATTAGGAGGAAAGGTGTTAGATGTAATAAAAATAAAATTGCCGTTAAGCGATATAACGCATACTTTGATTATAATCGAGAAAATTAATGAAACTTTGACAAAATATCCTAGAAAAGCGGGGAAACCGAAGAAAAATCCGTTGTAAATTATAGATTATTAGGGAATTTTGTAATACGAAAGTTTAATTTTTTTGATTTTCATTGAAGGAAGATATTTGTTTTTAGAGAATAAATATTAATAGATTGTAGGACTTATTACTTTTGTATGTTATATGGCAGACTTCTATATATTAAAGAAAATGGGGACAAGTATTCGGGAGAGGAATGATGTTATGAGCAATCTAAAAGAAGAAATTATGTATATCCCTATAAATTGCATAAAACCCAACCCGTATCAACCTAGAAAGACTTTTAGTAAAAGATCGTTAGAGGAACTAGGTCAGTCAATTAAAGCTTATGGTATAATACAGCCAATTAGTGTCAGAAAAATAAATGATAATAGTTATGAACTAGTAGCCGGAGAGAGAAGATTAAGAGCGGCTGAATTAGTTAATTTAGAGAAGGTTCCTGTTGTAGTTTTAGATATGAATGATCAGGATTCGGCAGTATTAGCTCTTATTGAAAATTTACAAAGAGAAGATTTGAATTTTTTAGAAGAAGCTGAAGGATATTATAATTTAATAAACGATCATGGATTTACACAGCAGGAATTGGCAGAGAAAGTAGGGAAAAATCAGTCTACTATTGCTAATAAATTGAGGATTTTGAGATTACCAGATGAAGTAAAGAAAATGCTTATAGAAAATGGTTTAACGGAAAGACATGCTAGGGCACTTCTTAAGCTACCAGATAAAGAGTTGCAGATAGAAGTATTGAATAAAGTTATTAAGAACGATTTAACTGTTAAAAAAACAGAAAAGCTCATTAAAGATATTCTTGAAGGGATAACAAAAGATAAAGAGCCTGAATCAAAACAGAATATTAAAAGTATAATTAATTTTAAAATATACTTAAATACTTTAAAAAATGCATATAATGCAATAAAAGAAAGTGGGATAGATGCAAAATATGAACAGAGAGACAAAGGAGATTTTATAGAAGTTGTAGTAAAGATACCTAAAAAGAAATAATAAATTAATAAAAAAATTATTATGACTTGGTGCATTAGCTTTTAATTGGGGGAGTGGGAAGCTAATGTGCTGAGTTTTTTTTATGTAGATATATAAATAAAATTCTATAAGATTAGCTAGATATTGAATATAATTTTTTGTAGATTAAAAAAATTAGCAGGAAAGTATTTTATTTAAGAGAAATATTTTAATAGTATAAAAGGGGAAGTGAGGTGGTGAGCAATGGCTAAAGTAATAGCAGTATTCAATCAAAAAGGAGGGGTTGGGAAAACAACTACTAATGTAAATCTTACTGCTTGCCTTGCTAAAAAAGGGAAAAAGATATTAGTTATAGATATTGATCCTCAAGGAAATACAACCAGTGGATTTGGTATAAATAAAAATGATGTAGAGAATTCTATCTATGATTCTATAATTAATGGATTAGATATAAAGAAAGTAATAGTAAATACAGACATAGAAAACTTATATTTAGTGCCTTCTAATGTAGAATTAGCTGGTGCTGAAATAGAATTGACTAAAAAACAAGATAGAGAACTGACTTTAAGAAATGTTATAAAAGATATTAGAAACGATTATGACTACATTTTTATAGATTGTCCTCCATCTTTAGGATTGTTAACTATCAATTCTTTAGTAGCGGTTGATAGTGTTTTAATCCCTATTCAATGTGAATATTATGCTTTAGAAGGAGTTAGTCAATTGATGGATACTATTAGATTAGTAAAAAAGAGTTTAAATCCTGATTTAGAGATAGAAGGCGTTGTTTTGAGTATGTTTGATGGTAGGACAAACTTATCAATACAGGTAGTGGATGAAGTTAAAAAATATTTTAAAGGAAAAGTATATACAACAATAATACCGAGGAATGTAAGATTAGCTGAAGCTCCAAGCTATGGGTTACCTGTTATTGACTATGATCCTAAATCTAGAGGAGCAGAAGCCTATATGGAATTAGCAGAAGAATTTTTAGAATATGTAGAGGTTAATTAACAGTTACAAAATATTTATAAAAACTTTAAAATAATTATAAATTCAAAAAGTAGTTAAGAAAAATTATAGAAGGAGTTAAAAGGAAATGAGTAAATCTATAGCCGGAAATAAAAATATAAGAACATATAAAATGAGAATAAAAGACAAAAAATTCAAATCAAAGGTTATAGATTATATTTACAAGTATAGACATTTTGAAAACATGTATATAATACTCCTTAATCAAGACTATAAACAAAACATCGGAGATTTTAGGTTGTTAACTAATTATGAAATAATGAGAGCACTATTTAGGGGAACTACTCCAAAAAAGCTAGAAGAAAAATTAACTTATATCAGAAATAAATACGAAAACC
>NZ_FQXO01000093.1 GCF_900129995.1 Caloranaerobacter azorensis DSM 13643
TCATTTTGAAATTCATCTAAATGACGTACCCTTGAGACCTCCCGGGGTAAGCGTAACCACTTTCCTCCCATATATCCGCCACATTTACTGCATAAACCTTCGGACCGTTTTGGGCTTTGTTTTGTTTTGCAAACTCACCCGATTTATACAGCCTCGAATGTGGTTCGTGTACCTCGGACCAGGATTTTGCCTCCGGCTTCCTTCAGATTCCACCTCACGATGGACACCCTTGCCTTTAGCTAGTGGTTGGCACGGTCAACCCCCACAGTGGACTTTCACCACCTAGTTGTTACGCATGCCCGGCACACAAATAAAACCTATTGATAATTGTAATATCAATAGGTCTTAAAATTTCAAATATATATTTATATATAAATTGACTAATAGCTTTTTGATATTAATAATTTTATCTCCTCTCTATATCCATCAAGCTCGTTAGGAGTTTCTAGAATAAATGGTAAATCTTTAAGTTGAGGATGATTTAATACATTTAAAATGGCTTCAAGTCCTATAGTACCTTTTCCTATTTTTTCATGTCTATCTTTCCTACTTCCAAACTCTTTCATGCTGTCATTTAAGTGTATAGCTTTTAATCTATCGATTCCTATAATTCTATCAAATTCTTCTAGAACATTATCTAATTCATTAACTATATCATATCCCGCTGAATATATATGACAAGTATCTAAACAAACTCCTATCAATTCAGAATATTTTACTTTATCAATTATGCCTTTCAACTGTTCAAATGTGTATCCTATCTCTGTACCCTTTCCAGACATTGTCTCCAATAAAATCATAGTATTTTCATTACCCGTAATTATTTCATTAAGCCCTTGAGCTATCCTATTTATTCCATAATCTATGCCTTTACCAAGATGATTCCCTGGATGAAATGTGAAATATGGACACGGAATATTTTCTAATCTTTCTAAATCCTCTTTAATTACTCTTTTCGCTAAATTCCAAGTATCTTCTTTATGAGATGCAAGATTAAGTATATATGGAGCATGAGCAACCAACGGACCGAATTTATATTCATTTAATATTTTTTCAAACTCATTTATATCTTCCATGTCTAAAGTTTTTGCTTTTGCTCCTCTAGGATTTCTCGTAAAAAATTGGAAAGTATTAGCCCCTATACTAATTGCAGCTTTTGCAGCATTTGAATAACCTTTAGATATTGTCAAATGACATCCTAAAAACATTATTATCACCTCTAATATATTTTCTTTTCATCAATGTAGTTAATTAATCTTTCTTTTACAAAACTTTTTAAATATTCTTCATCAAAATAGCTTACAACTCCATTTTCCTTCTTAAAATCGTATCCAAACACTTTAGAATACTTATCTAACCTTCTCAGCCTTTTTATATGCTCCTCACTCATTCTGAATACTCCGATATTGACATCTCTTACAGCATCTGATGGTATTTCTGTAAATACTTCATCTATAAATTCGCCATATATTGATTCAAACCCTTTAACTTTAATAATAGGCTCAAGAGATATCCTTACTTTTAATCCTTTTGAAATAGCTACCTTTATATCATTTAACCTTGCAGTAAGACTAGGAGTCTTGTGTTCAAAATCATCAATTATCTTCTGAGGAGACAAAGTCCAAGCAAATATAATATTGGATGGTATTTCTAAATTTTTGATGCTTCTAAAATTACTGCTTTTAGTTCTTATCTCTATAAGCAAATTCTTATTCCTATTTGCAAATTCAATCCACTTTCTAACAAAACCAGTTATATTTTCAAAAGCCAATATATCTGAATCATATGAAATACATATATAAGCTCTTCTATCTTTAGTCGTTTTAATAATCTCTTCAAAAAAATCTTCTATATTAACAAAGATTACAATATTAGAAGATGAATATAAACCTCTTAAGTAGCAATATTCACAATCATAAATACAATTAAATATATTTGAAGAATAATAAAATGAAGTTTCTCCAAAATCTTCACAAATAGGTGAACCTTCATATAAATAGTTATCTATTTTTTTAGCTAATATCAATTTTGGAGACTTTTTTTGAATTATAAAGTTTTGTTTTGGCCTATTAAAAACATCTTTATAATTTTTTATTTCTATTATCTTACTATTTGGAAATTTACTTAATATTTCTAATGTTATACGATGATTTAAAACTTCTTTTTCTACATATATGTGCGAAAAACTATTCATAAAGTTTACTAATGAGTTTTTTGAACTCTCTTTTACTTTCATTCTTGCCTTGCACCCTCACATTAAGTATATTTTTTACAAATTCTGGACTTTTGCTCTCTCTTATCTTATATCCAATATAAGCCTTATTAAACTGAATTTTTTGATTCTCTGTTAAATTAAGTGCTGAACTTACTTGTTCCATCATTTTTCTATCCCAATCATCAAGCAAATCCTTTTTTATGAAACTTTTTTTCATTTTATTTATATAATCATCTATTGTTAAGATATTTTTTTCTATCAAATTCTCAACAAATTCGCCTGTAAGCCTTACACCATCTAAATGATCCGAAACGATTTTTATAAGCTGTACTTGGTGAGGAGAAAAAAATTTTGATGAAGCTTTAAAAAAGCCACTTCCCTCCATATCACATATATCTTCTATATCAAAGTCAATCACTGGCTTTGAAAAAGTCTCTAAAGTCCCTTCTTCAAATTGATGGCTAATCAATATATCTGGATAATAGTCTTTTTTTGTCTCAACATCATGGATTTTATTGACAAGAACTGCTTCTCCAATCTCTCTATTTTTGCTTCCACAAATACCTATATTCATAACAATATCTTCATCAGAGATACCATATTTAGAAACAATATGTGATAAAGCTATTGCAGAATTTATTTTACCTACTCCAGATATAATTAATTTTATATCTTCTCTTTCAAAGACTTGAAAAAACTTATTTTCATTAACTCTTTTTAGTTTATAAAAATTTATTATCGGCTTTGCTTCATTATAAAAAGCACAAACAAAATACAGCATACCTATCACCCTAAATTTAATCTATATATAGCATTATAGCATAAATAGTAACCTATTATTGATATGTCTTAAATATATGATATAATTTAAATGTCTTAAAATAATTCAAAAGAAAGGAAAATCTAAAATATGTTAGAAAGAAAACTTTGGAAAAAGTTTGATTATATATTATTTATAACAATAATTCTATTATGTATCTACGGTTTCATAGTAATCGCAAGTGCAACCTCTAAAACTAAAGGAAGTGATATCCAATTAGATATTAATTTCTTAAAACAACTCATTAAGAATCCTTTTCTCAAAACTCAAATTACTTCATTTGTATTAGGTTTAATCGCTATATTCATATTAGCATTATTAAATTATGAAACATTTGGTAGATTATATCTTTTAATATATGGATTTTGTAACCTCTTATTAATAGCAGTTTTGTTATTTGGAACTGGCGAAGAGACTTGGGGCGCTAAGAGTTGGTTATCTATTGGAGGTTTTAGTTTCCAACCTTCAGAAATCGTCAAAATAGGAATAATAATATCAGTAGCAAAATTTATAGATAATAATAAGGAAAAGATTAATGAACCTTTTACATTGTTAAAAATTTTAATGTTCTCTCTAGCACCAGTTGCATTAATTCTTATGCAGCCTGATTTTGGAACAGCTACTGTTTTTATGTTTTTCATTTTCATTATGTTATTTATAGCAGGACTCAACATTAAATATATTTTATATGCCGTTGGTGCTGGGCTAATCAGTTTACCTGTTTTATGGTTATTTTTATTAAAAGGTTATCAAAAAGACCGTATTAGAGTTTTTCTAGATCCTAGTCTTGATGCAATGGGAGCAGGTTATCAGGTTATACAGTCCAAAATAGCAATCGGTTCTGGTAAAATACTTGGTAGAGGCCTTTTTCATGGTGTTCAAACACAGTATGGATTTCTGCCTGAAAAACATACCGATTTTATATTTGCTGTTATTGGTGAAGAATTAGGATTAATAGGAGGGCTTGTTCTACTTTTACTATACTTTATTATGTTATATAGACTTATAATAATAGCAAAAAACTCTAAAGACCTTACGGGTTCTTTAATAGTTATAGGAATAGCTGCAATGATTTCTTTCCATATCATAGAAAATATAGGAATGACTATGGGACTAATGCCTGTAACAGGTATACCATTACCTTTTATAAGTTATGGTGGTACTTTCCTATTAGCAAATTTAATAAGTATTGGACTAGTTCTTAGTATCGGAATGAGAAAAGACAAGCTTAATTTTTAAAGGATGCTTTGTGCATCCTTTTTATATTTATCAATACTTATATTTTCTTTATTGACTAAATCATAGTTTTATTGACAAAATGTTGAATTTATGTTAAAAAGAATTTAAGGGGGAGAGATGATTTATAAAGATTTAATTTATATTAACTTATATCTTACAGGGGGAAGATTATAATGAAAAGACTAATTTCTTCATTTATGATACTTATTTTAATAATAAGTCTAACAGGCAACGTTTTTGCTTATAATGGAGAAACAATGCAAAATAATTACCGATTACCTAAAAATAATCCATCTATTATTGAACCTTTTTATGTTCCTTGTGATTACTGGCCCGATGGGCATCATAGATGGCAAGATGGTAAAACAGACTACGATTATGTAGATACTAATATTACAAGCAGAGAACCTATATTAGATGACGGACGTGAAATTGGATATAAAGTTTATGTAAAACAAAAAGTTTACAAAATTCAGGAAAAATATTGTGCTTGTGGTGCAACAGAAAAAATAAAAACTTATCAAGGGACTAGATGGAAATATGTAGAAACTGTATATTATTAAATAATTTTTGATTAATAAAAAATATATAACAACTAAATATCAATTTCTCTCCCCCATAATTATACTTAATTTCTCAAATAAGGAAGTGATAAAATTGAAAAAAACTCTTTTCAAATCTATAATAATACTAGCTGTAATCCTAGTAATTGGAACAGCTTTAAAATCAAATATAGATAAAAATTTAATAGATTATAACACAAAAGATATAATTAATTTTTTAACTGACAGAGAACTAGAAGGTAGACTAACAGGAACAGAAGGAAGCAAAAAAGCTGAAAAATTTATCTCTGAATATTTTAAAATGCTAGAATTAGAACCTTTGGAATTTCTTGAAGATGATAGTTATTTATTTCCGTATGATCATAGTTTTGTTAACTTTGATAATCAAAACATAAAAATGACCATAGAATATGAAAATGGAGATACTAAAGAATGTATTATAGGTAGAGATTTTTTACCTATTTCGTATACAAAAGAAATAGACATAAGTGCTAAAACAAGTAAAGAATTAGATGAAAATTCCTTTTTATTAGTCGATAACAATATAAAACCCCAGTATAGAAAAGCAAAAGGAATTTTAATAAAAACAAACAATTTTCATCATTATATTGCAGTAAATAATGTCAAAACCCCTATCATTCAAATCAGTAAAAATTTATACAACAATTTAATTAATAATAAATGCAATATAAAATTTAGCTATAAACTAGATACAGAAAAGATTAAAGCAAATAATATTGTAGCAAAAATTCCGGGTAAAGATAACAGCAGTGCTATTATTTTATCAGCTCATTTTGACCATATAGGTAAAATCGGAAATACAATATACTCTGGTGCATTAGATAACAGCTCAGGTATATCAGTATTATTAGATTTAGCAAAAAAACTAAAAGAATATTCAAAAAATAATGAATTAAAGCAAGATATAATAATATGTGCCTTTAATGGTGAAGAATCCGGCAGACAGGGAAGTAAAGCCTTTGCTGCATTCATTAAAGACAGATATAAAAACATAGCAAATATTAACTTTGATTGTATTGGCATTAAAGATAAAGCTTTTATTATTAATAGATTAAATTTTAACAGTAAAAGAGCATTAGATAATGATCTATATAATTATCTCAAAAATAAAGGCTACAATATTTCTTTCGATGACGGTTATAGTTCTGATCATGAAAGTTTTATATATTATAACATACCTTCTGTAACTATTGGACAACCTTCAGATATTATTCATTCAAAACTCGATGTAATGAACAATTTGGATATAAATCTGATTGAAAAATTTAATAGTGATATATTCGAATTCTTAATAAAAAATGATGGTATAAATTATAATGAAATAGTAAATATAGACAATGATTCAAATGCTAAATATATTGACGAAATAGAAATTTCAGAATATGAAAAAATAAAAGAAGCAGAAAGTAAAGATTTAGAATTAAACCAATACAAATATATATTAGATGACAACGTTCCTATATGCATAACAAGATTAAGTAAAACGTATAACTCTCTAGAAGATTTAAAAAAGATATTTAATAATATTTATATACCAGAAAATATAGGTAGTTATAAATTGAAAGAAATAACTGTCAAGTGTTCAGAGCCAGAAACTCATATAGGTGAATTTAATAAGATATATACATATGATAATTTTTCTATTTCTTATATAAACAATATCAATATTAAATACTCTAATGATAATAACAGTAATAAAATACTCAAAATCGATATATTTAAACTTAATAGTATATCCGATTTTAATAATAAATCTTTTGATGACATAATTAATGAAATGTATGTTGATGATAATAGAATAGAAAAAAATTCGAGCAATAATCAATCCTATTTATCAATAGAAAAAGTTTCAAATAATAATCAATCTTACTGGATTATATTTATAAGACGTAATGGAAATGAAAAATATATATCCGAAGTTGTTAATATTATTGGAAAAAATAATATATTTTACAGAATCTCAATTAATAAATACGAAATAGAAAAAGCAAAAATCAGAAATAAAAATGAAAAAATATATAAATTAGATTGGTTTAATAATTCTAAAGACAAAACTATCGAATTTATAAGAAATATCAACTTTAATAAACTTATAGATGGCATATTTAAATAAAATTTTATTGTACCGATAAAGTGTATGCCAAACAATGGCATACACTTTATCAATATTACTACTAAAATTAAATAGCTTTCTTCAAACCCTGTAAATCTATTAACTTATAATATTCTCAACTGATTCTCTTGTAAAAGGTTCCTTTACATAAATATGCCCCATTAAACTTTCTACTTTTTTACCATCTACCAAAAATTGGACTTTATCTATATAATCTAATTCTGTCAATGACTTTACAATAGATGCAATAAAAAATACTTCTTCTGTTGAGCCACCATGCAATCCACTGCTAGAAATATTAACTCTGGCAGTATTATTAACAACTTCTACTCCTAATATCTGTATATGAGGAGCTATCGTTCTCTTAAGCTTTTCACTTTTAGGGCCTTGTTTAAGTCTATCTAAAATAATCTCTTCTAATGGTTTTTCATCTATTTGTACCTTTACCTTTTCTGCTACTAAACTCGTTAGCTTATCATCCGCAAAATATAATATTACATCTTTTTCTTTTACATTAACATCTTTATTACACCACTTTACAAGAAATAAAGAGTTAGCTTCCATAAAGTAGAAAAATCAGACATCTAAATCCTAGGAATACTAATCATAACTAAAAAAAAAATCTAGGAGATGTCTGATTATGATTAGTATATCCAAAAACTCTATAAAACAAACATTAAAACAATATTTATATGAATATAGACATATTTTTAAGAAGCGAAGCTTTAATATATTTTACTGGCTAATACTGTCAATACTTGCACTTGAAGAAGTAAGGTCAATAAAGTTTATATACGATAACTTTATAAAAAAATATACGGTCAAAACTTTGAATTCACTATATTATTTTT
>NZ_FQXO01000151.1 GCF_900129995.1 Caloranaerobacter azorensis DSM 13643
AACTTAACCTAATGAACCGCCGTATACCGAACGGTACGTACGGTGGTGTGAGAGGTCGGTAGATGAATTAATCATCTACCTCCTACTCGATTATATATAGAGAAATTCAATATTTACAAAAACATATTTTTATGATAGCATGATGCCTCAACAACCTAAAAATTTTTCTGATAAAGGTGGGATAGGAATGAGTATAACAAGAAACATAAAGACGTATTACATATATTCTATATTTTCTGATCTTTTAATATTAGGGCCTATATTAGTACTATTTCTTACTGCAAAAGGATTATCTTTTACAGAAATTATGCTGCTTCAATCTGTAGCGGCTATTTCAGTGGTTATATTTGAAGTACCTACAGGAGCTTTTGCAGATAAATTTGGAAGAAAGATTAGTATTCTTATAGGTGCAATATTATGGGCAGTTAGTCTTTCAATATATATAATAGGAAATGAATTTCCAGTTTTTGTTTTAGCCGAAATAACCTTTAGTTTAGGAGCTACATTGAAATCTGGAGCAGATACTGCTTTAATATATGATTCATTAAAATCTATTGGTAGAGAAAAGGAATTTCAGAGTATAGAAGGTTATGCAAGGTCATTATCTCTATATGCTCAAGCTATAGGCTCTATTATTGCTGGATTTGTATATAAAGTGAACATTTTTCTACCATTTTATATCTCCATTGGATTTATGCTTATAGCAGCAATTACTACTTTAAATTTTATTGAGCCTTCAATAGAAGGAAAAGAAGGTAAATATGGGAATAATTATTTTAAACAGATAAAAGAAAGTGGAATATATATTGCAAGGCATGAGAAAATTAAAGCAATAATGATGTTTTCAATGATTTTCTTTATATTTTATAGAGCTGGGTTTTGGTTTTTTCAACCATATATGGAAAGTGTAGAAATACCTGTTGAGTATTTTGGTATAATATTTTTTATATTCAACATTGTGGCTGTAATAACTTCTAAAAGGTGTCATTTAATAATGGAAAAGACTAAATCTAGAACTTTATCTTTTATGGCATTTCTTATAATAGTATCATTTGTTTTATTAGGAATCATCAGGATATGGATCGGTGTATTAGCGATATTGCTTCAACAAATGGCTAGAGGACTTTATAGACCGGTTACAACTAAATACACCAGTTTACAAGATTAATTAAGCCACAAAGTCATTGTATATAAAGTTTTTAACGCATTTGGAAACTACAGAATAAATTTTTCTATTTTC
>NZ_FQXO01000095.1 GCF_900129995.1 Caloranaerobacter azorensis DSM 13643
AGATTAAGGGCATGCCTTTGGAAACAATGGAAGAAAATTAAGACCAAATTTAAGAATCTTAAAAGATTAGGAGTCCCAGAGTATAAGGCATGGCAATACGCTAATACCCGAAAGGGGTACTGGCGTATATCTAATAGTCCTATATTAAATAAGACATTAAATAATCAGTATTGGCTAAATCAAGGATTTAAAACATTCTCTATGCAGTATAAGAAATTGAACTTAACCTAATGAACCGCCGTATACCGAACGGTACGTACGGTGGTGTGAGAGGTCGGTAGATGAATTAATCATCTACCTCCTACTCGATTTGAGAAGTTAATATATTTACAATTGTCGTAAAATAATATACGATAGAAATGTTATAAATTAAAGCTAATGGAGGACTGAAAATGGCAAAAGTGATTTTAAAAAAGCATAGGGATAAGAGGATTTTAAAAGGTCATTTATGGGTTTTTGATAATGAAATAGAACGAATTGAAGGTGATTATGAACCTGGTGATATTGTAGATGTATACAATAGTATAAATAAATTTTTGGGAAGAGGTTATATTAATCCAAAATCTAAAATACGAGTGCGTATTATGACGCGTAAGCAAGAAGAAATAGATAGAGAATTTTTCAAAAAGAGAATTGAAAATGCTTGGGAGTATAGAAAGAGATTGGTTGATACATCTAGCTGTCGTGTTATATTTGGAGAAGCTGACTTTATTCCAGCCCTTATAGTTGATAAGTTTAGTGATTATTTAGTAGTTCAGACTCTTGCACTGGGGATAGATAAATATAAAGATATGATAGTTGAACTTCTTGATGAGATTATAAAGCCAAAGGGAATATTTGAAAGAAATGATGTTCCAGTAAGAGAACTAGAAGGATTAGAGCAAAGAAAGGGATTTTTAAAGGGTACATTTGATACTAAAATTGAAATTGTTGAAAATGGAATAAAGATGGTTGTGGATATAGAAAATGGGCAGAAAACAGGATATTTTTTAGATCAAAGAGAAAATAGAGCTGCTATTAAGCCATTAGTTAAGGATGCTAGAGTATTAGACACATTTACACATACAGGAGGATTTGCATTACATGCGGCGCATTATGGTGCTAAAGAAGTAATAGCTGTCGACATTTCAGAACATGCAATAGACTATGTAAATCAAAATGCAAAATTAAATGGATTTGAGGATAAAATTCAAGGCGTCGTAGGCAATGTTTTCGATGTATTAAGAGATTATCATAAAAATAAAGAAAAATTTGATGTAGTAATATTAGATCCACCGGCATTTTGCAAGTCGCGTTCTGCTTTAGAAGGAGCATATCGAGGATACAAAGAAATTAATTTAAGAGCAATGAAAATAATTAAACCGGGTGGATTTTTGGTTACTTGTTCATGTTCTCATTATATGACTCCTGAATTATTTATGGAGATGATTCAAGATGCAGCAAAAGATGCTAAAAAGACGTTAAGACAGATAGAAGTGCGTACTCAAGCAAAAGACCATCCAATTTTATTAGGTTCAGATGAATCGTTATATTTAAAATGTGTAATTGTGCAGGTTATATAGAGCCAACGAATTTAATTCGTTGGCTCTATTTTAATCTATTTAAAGATGAATAATAAAGTGGTTTTTAGCTGCTTTTGATTGTAAATTCGATATTGTTTAAATTTTATGAAAGATTAAATAAAGTTAACAAAACAAATGTTAAATATTTTTAAAAATAGCCTATAAATCTGTAAAAATACACATTTGTATTAATAGCCCTGAAAAGCGTGGAAAATAAAACCATTGAAAAACAAATAAGCATATTGTACCATGTTAATTGTCGATTTACTGCTAATCCTGTCGAAAATGTTAACATTTCTGTTTGTTCAATTGTTTGAAAATTTAGCTTCTTAAAAAAATTAAAGGTTCCGATTTGCGTTGTATCATAATAAAATGCGTGGGTTTTATCTATGGAATTAGGGACCTTTAATTAAAAATCTATAAGGATAAAGGAGGAAAACGTTATGATAAGAAACAAAAAATTATTTTTAGTAGTAACTTCAATTTTAGTATTAGCTCTCGCTTTGGCTGGATGTGGACAAAAACCGGCTGAAGAAGCTAAAGGACAGAAAGATACGATAGTAGTTGCACAAAGTGCAGATGCAAAATCATTAGACCCACATGCAACAAACGATTCAACATCATCAAATGTAATGACTCAAATTTACGACACATTAGTTTATGCTACAGAAGATATGGAAATACAGCCGGGATTAGCTGAAAGTTGGAATCAAGTAGACGATACAACATGGGAATTCAACATTAGAAAAGGTGTTAAATTCCACAACGGAGAAGAATTAAAAGCGAGTGATGTTAAATTTACATTAGATAGAATGATGAAATCAAGTAAAGTTAGTCATATAGTAGAAGCTATTGATTCAGTAGAGGTAGTTGATGATTATAAAGTTGTTATAAAAACAAAAGAACCATTCAGTCCATTGTTAGCACACTTAGCACATAGTGCAGCAGGGATATTGAATGAAAAAGCCGTAAAAGAAGCTGGTGATAATTACGGACAAAATCCAGTTGGTACTGGTCCATTTAAATTTGTAAGTTGGGAAGCAGGAGACAAAATAACATTAGAGAGATTTGATGATTACTTTAGAGGACCTGCTAAACTAAAAAAAGTGATATTTAGAGTAGTTCCAGAAGGAACAAATAGAACAATAGGATTAGAAACAGGAGAAATTGATATTGCATATGGTATAGAACCAATAGATAAAGATAGAGTAGCAAATCATGAAAACCTACAATTAATTGAAGCACCATCATTAGGTATGTACTATATAGGATTTAACTGTGAAAAAGCTCCATTTGATAATAAACTTGTAAGACAAGCTGTAAGCTATGCTATAAATCCAGATGATATAATCGAAGCCGTTTTAAGTGGTTCAGGATTTAAAGCTAATTCACCAATTGCTCCAGGAGTATTTGGATACAACGATAAATTAAACAGATATGAATACAATCCAGAGAAGGCAAAAGAATTGCTTAAAGAAGCTGGATATGAAAATGGATTTAAGACTGAACTTTGGATAAGCGGTTCATTAGCTAACCAAATAGCACAAATTGTACAGGCTCAATTAAAAGAAATAGGTATAGATGTAAGTATTGAATCTTTAGAGTGGGGTACTTATATAGATAGAACTGCTAAAGGAGAACAAGAAATGTTCTTCTTAGGTTGGACAACAGTTACTGGAGATGCTGACTATGGTTTATATCCACTATTCCACAGTTCAGCAAAAGGTTCAGCAGGTAACAGATCATTCTATGGAAATCCAGAAGTTGATAAGTTATTAGAACAAGGTAAAGTTGCAACAGATATTGAAAAAAGAGAGGAAATATACAAAAAAGCTCAAGAGTTAATTATGGAAGATGCTCCAATATTCCCATTATTCTATAAACTACAAAATGCTGGAACACAAAAATTCATAAAAGGATTCAAACTTCATCCAGCAGGACATCACAAACTATACAATATATATTTTGAATAAAAATTAACTCTTGAAAGTAAAAAGTAGGGCCATATATCGGTCCTGCTTTTACTTTCGGGAGAAACGATGCAGAATTTTAAGACAATTTAAGCAATAAAGGCAATTGCAAAGATATTTTGGAAGGAGGAATATAATGCATAAGTATATACTTCACAGATTGCTTCTGCTTATACCTGTTATTTTAGGTGTAACTTTTATAGTGTATTCAATAATGTATCTAACTCCAGGAGATCCAGCTCAAATCATCCTTGGAGAAAGTGCACCACCTGAAAAGGTTGAACAATTAAGAGAAGAAATGGGACTTAACGATCCTTTCATTGTACAGTATTTCAGATTTATAAAAAATGGTTTGAAAGGTGATTTCGGTAGGTCATATTCTACTAGAAGACCTGTTTTTGAAGAGATATTTGCGAGATTTCCAGCTACTTTAAAACTTACTATAGCAGGGGTATTAGTTGCAATAATAATAGGTATTCCTGTAGGTATTATTTCTGCGACTAAACAGTATTCACTATTTGACAATGTTAGTATGGTTGGAGCATTGCTTGGTGTTTCAATGCCTAACTTCTGGTTTGGATTAATGTTAGTGCTTGTATTTTCGGTTACATTGAAGTGGCTTCCTTCAGGTGGGGATAACGGTTTATCAAGTTTAGTTCTTCCAGCCATAACATTAGGTACAAGTGCAGCAGCATTAATTACTCGTATGACACGTTCTTCAATGCTTGAAGTTATAAGACAAGATTATATCAGAACGGCAAGAGCTAAAGGAGTTTTAGAGAAAAAAGTAATTAACAAACATGCTTTGAAAAATGCATTAATTCCGATTATAACAGTTGTAGGTTTACAATTTGGTTACTTACTAGGCGGTGCTGTTTTAACAGAGACAGTGTTTTCATGGCCCGGAGTAGGTAGATTATTAGTTGATGCAATAAGACAAAAAGATACTCCAATGGTATTGGCTTCAGTTGTTTTCGTATCGGTAACATTTAGTTTTGTAAACTTAATGGTTGATATCTTATATGCATACGTAGACCCAAGAATAAAATCGCAGTATAAATAACATTTGATTCACAATATAAAGGAGGTTAAAGGATGGCAACGGCTAAAAAGAGTAAGAAAAATAAGAAAAGAAGCCAATGGTCAGAAGTTTGGAGAAGACTTAAGAAAAATAAAATGGCAATGGTAGGACTTACTATTTTAACAATAATAGTTTTATTAGCTGTGTTTGCTGATTTTATAGCTGATTATGATGAGGTTGTTATAAAACAAAACTTAAAAGAAAGATTGCAAGGACCTAGTGCAAAGCACTGGTTGGGAACTGATGAATTTGGTAGAGATATTTTTGCAAGATTAATACACGGGGCTAGAGTTTCTTTAAAAGTAGGTATTATATCGGTAGGTATATCTATAATTATTGGTGGTATATTAGGTTCAATAGCAGGTTATTATGGCGGATTAATTGATAATATTATAATGAGAACAATGGATATATTTTTAGCAATACCAAGTATATTATTGGCAATTGCTATAGTATCGGCTCTTGGTCCAAGTTTAATGAATTTAATGATTGCTGTTGGTATTTCATCTGTTCCTTCTTACGCAAGGATAGTTAGAGCTTCAGTATTGTCAATTCGCGATCAGGAGTTTATAGAAGCTGCAAAGGCTATAGGTGCGAGTGATTTAAGAATAGTATTAAAGCATATTATTCCTAATACATTGGCTCCTGTTATAGTTCAAGGTACATTAGGAGTTGCTGGTGCTATTCTTTCAACTGCGGGATTAAGTTTCATAGGATTAGGTATACGTCCACCAGCACCAGAATGGGGAGCTATGTTAGCGGGCGGTAGAGCTTATTTAAGGTACGCTTGGCACGTAACAACTTTCCCAGGTTTAGCTATAATGACTATAATATTGGCGTTAAACTTCTTAGGTGACGGATTAAGAGACGCTTTAGATCCAAGATTAAAACAGTAGTAAGAAGGGAGTGTTATAGATGAGGGAAAATAAGGAACTATTAAATATAGAGAATTTAGCCATACATTATATAACTGATGACGGAACGGTTAAAGCTGTTAACGGTATAAATATAAAGCTCAATAAAGGTGAAACATTAGGATTAGTTGGTGAAACTGGAGCGGGTAAAACTACTACTGCATTAGGTATAATGAGATTAGTTCCAAATCCTCCTGGGGAAATAATGAGTGGAGTAATAGAGTTTGAGGGACGTGATTTACTAAAGATTTCAGAAGAAGAAATGAGAAAAATTAGAGGTAACAAAATATCAATGATATTCCAAGACCCAATGACATCATTAAATCCTGTAATGACAGTTGGAGAGCAGATAGCTGAGGTTATTGAAATACATCAGAATGTTTCAAAACAAGAAGCAATGGAAAAAGCGGGAGAAATGCTTGAGTTAGTTGGAATACCAAAAGCTAGACTTAATGATTATCCACATCAATTCTCAGGCGGTATGAAGCAGAGGGTTATTATAGCTATAGCATTAGCATGTAATCCACAATTATTAATAGCGGATGAACCTACAACAGCTCTTGATGTTACTATTCAAGCTCAAGTATTAGATTTAATGAACAATTTGAAGAATGAATTTAATACGGCAATGATTCTTATAACACATGACCTCGGAGTTGTTGCAGAGGTTTGTGATAAAGTAGCCATTATGTATGCTGGAGAAATTGTTGAAACGGCTTCATTAGAGCAGTTATTTGAAAATCCGAAACATCCTTATACAGTTGGACTATTTGGTTCTATTCCAAAGTTAGACGAAGAAGTAGATAGGTTAAAACCAATTAAGGGATTAATGCCAGATCCAACTAATCTTCCATCAGGATGTAAATTTCACCCAAGATGTCCTTATGCGAAAGATATTTGTACCAAAAAGGAACCAAAGGTTACAGAACTTGAAAATGGACATAAGGTTAAATGTCTTATATACGAAGGATTAGTAGACGTTAAGGAGGTGAAATAATGGCAGATAGAATTCTAGAGGTTAAGAATCTAAAAAAATATTTCAAGACTCCTAAAGGATTACTGCACGCTGTAGACGGCGTTAATTTCTATATAGAAAGAGGAAAGACTCTTGGAGTAGTTGGAGAATCTGGTTGTGGTAAGTCTACAACTGGTAGATTAGTTTTAAGACTATTAGAAGCTACAGATGGAGAGATATTGTTTGAAGGTCAAAATATAAGGAATTTCAATAAAAAACAGCTTAGAAAATTGAGAGAAGAAATGCAGATTATATTCCAAGACCCATTTGCATCATTAAATCCAAGAATGACAGTAAGCGAAATAATAGCAGAACCGCTTATTATACACAAAATTACTAAAAATAGAGCTGAACTAGATAAAAGAGTTTCAAAACTAATGGAAACTGTTGGACTTGCAGAAAGATTAGTTAATGCATATCCTCATGAATTGGATGGTGGTAGAAGGCAGAGAATAGGTATAGCAAGAGCATTAGCATTAAATCCTAAATTCATAGTTTGTGATGAGCCAGTCTCAGCATTAGATGTTTCAATACAGGCACAGGTTTTAAATCTAATGCAAGATTTACAAGATGAACTTGGACTTACTTATATGTTCATAACTCATGATTTATCAGTAGTTAAACATTTCTCTGATGATATTGCGGTTATGTATTTAGGTAAATTAGTTGAAAAGGCAGAATGTAGAGAATTGTTCAACAGACCATATCACCCATATACTAAGGCTTTACTATCTGCTATACCAGTACCAAGCATTAAGAAGAAAAGAGAAAGAATTATTCTTAAAGGAGAAGTGTCTTCACCAATTAATCCTCCACCAGGATGTAGATTTGCAAAGAGATGTCCTTATGCTAAAGACAAGTGTTTCAATCAAGAGCCTAAATTAGTAGATATAGGCAATGAACACTTTGTTGCATGCCATTATGTAAAAGAAATAAATAATATATAAAGCGGCAAATGCCGCTTTATGTTTGTGTGCCGGGCATGCGTAACAACTAGGTGGTGAAAGTCCACTGTGGGGGTTGACCGTGCCAACCACTAGCTAAAGGCAAGGGTGTCCATCG